>DATBIR010000021.1:0-2798 GCA_036556825.1 Beijerinckiaceae bacterium | reverse complement strand
AACGGAAAGACCTTGGCCCGCAACCGCCACAAAGCTCCACGCAAGAAGACGCGGCAGAAGCCAACTCCGGCGCAATCCACTCCGGCGCAGGAGGCGCCGGCCGAGGAGCCGCGCGCGGGCGGCGCGCCGAAGCGCGCAGCTCGGATTGCTACCGGTGTCGCTGCCGCCATCGTGCTTGGCGGGGGAGTGCTGTTTGCGCTTTACGGGCAGAACACGAAGGCGCCTGTCAGCGCCGGCATCTCGGCAGACAAGCTCGCCTTCGTCGGCAGCGAGACTTGCGCCTCATGCCACAGCGGCGAGGCGACGCTCTGGCACGGGTCGCAACACGCGCACGCCATGGCGCATGCCAGCAACGACAGCGTGCTCGGCGACTTCAACGATGCGAGCTTCGACTATTTCGGCGTGCACTCGCGCTTCTTCCGCGACGGCGACAAGTTCATGGTCGAGACCGACGGCCCTGACGGCAAGCTCGCGCCCTTCGAGGTGAAATACACCTTCGGCCTCTATCCCTTGCAGCAATATCTCGTCGAGTTTCCCGACGGGCGCATCCAGGCGCTGTCGCTTGGTTGGGACTCGCGCCCCAAGAGCGAAGGCGGCCAGCGCTGGTTCCATCTCTATCCGCATGAGGAGATCCGCCACGACGACGTGCTGCATTGGACCAAGCTCAATCAGAATTGGAACTTCATGTGCGCCGAATGCCATTCGACCGGCGTGCGCAAGAATTACGACGCCGCCAAGGACCGCTTCGCCACCACATGGGCCGAGATCAGCGTCGGTTGCGAGGCGTGCCACGGACAGGGCTCGGCGCATGTCGCCTGGGCGAAGGACCAGAAGAGCTGGTGGCCCTACAAGGACAACGACCCCGACAAGGGCCTGCTCGTGCGCTTCGATGAACGCAGCGGCGTGACGTGGGGGCACGATGCCAAGACCGGCTTTCCGGTGCGGAGCGCTTCGCCTGCAGAGTTGCGCAAGGAGGTCGAGACCTGCGGGCTCTGCCATGCGCGGCGCGGCGAGTTCGCCGAAGGCTGGGTGCCTGGGCGGCCGCTCTCCGACACGCATCTCGTCGCGGTGCTCTCGCAAGGTCTCTACCAGGCTGACGGGCAGATGCTCGACGAGGTCTATAATTACGGCTCCTTCAAGCAGAGCAGGATGTATGCGTCAGGAGTCACTTGCAGCGATTGCCACGATCCGCACAGCGCCAAGCTGAAATTCTCGGGCGACGCCGTCTGCACGCAATGCCACGCCGACGCTTATGCCAAGCCCGCGCACAGCCATCATGAGGGGGTCAAGCCTGCCCTAACCTGCGTGTCCTGCCACATGCCCGAGCGGACCTTCATGGTGATCGACAAGCGACACGATCACAGCTTCCGCATCCCCCGCCCCGACCTCACGGACAAGTTCGAGACGAGCAACGCCTGCAACGATTGCCATAAGGACAAGCCTGCCTCATGGGCCGCCGCTGCGATCGAAGGCTGGTTCGGGCCTGAGCGCAAAGGTCTGCAGAATTATGCTCACGCGTTCCATGCCGCGTGGCACGACGAGCCCGGCGCTGCGATCCTGCTTGCCGCCGCCGCGGCCGACGCCAACACTCCCGCCTTCGCCCGCGCCGGCGCGCTCGCCGAGCTCGCAGGCCATGTCTCTCCGGCAACTCTCGACCTGGCGCGCGCGGGCCTGTCCGATCCCGACCCTATGGTGCGCACCGCCGCGCTCGACATGCTCGACGGCGTGCCGCCGAACCAGCTCTGGCCGGTGGTCGCGCCGCTGCTCAACGATCCGATCCGCGGTGTGCGGCTCCGGGCAACCTCTCTGCTCGCCGGCGCGCCGACCGAACGGCTGTCGGCGTCAGAGCGCGCGACGTTCGACCGCGCCAATGCGGAGTTCGTCGCGGCACAAACCCTGAATGCGGACAGGCCTGAGGCACGGGCGGCGCTCGGCAACTTCCATGCAAGGCGCGGCGAGACGGAACAGGCTGAGGCAGACTTCAAAGCGGCGCTCCGCTTGAGCCCGGCTTATGGTCCGGCGGCGGCGAATCTCGCCGACCTCTACCGGCAGCTTGGGCGTGACGCCGACGCCGAGAGCGTGTTGCGCCAGGCGATCCAATCATCGCCAAAGGACGCAGGCCTGCATCACGCGCTCGGGCTCACACTGGTGCGGCTGAAGCGCCAGGACGAAGCGCTTGCCGAACTCGCCCGCGCGGCCGAGCTCGAGCCTGACCGCGCCCGCTATCCTTACGTCTATGCCGTGGCGCTCGATTCGAGCGGGCGCCGCGCCGATGCGATCCAGACACTCAAGGACAACCTCGCCCGGCATCCTGGCGATCGCGACACGCTCTCGGCGCTCGTCAGCTTCAACCGAGACGCCGGGGATATTGCCGCCGCGCTCTCTTATGCCGAGCAGCTTGCGAAGATCGAGCCGAATAACGCCGAGCTCAAAGCCTTGATCGAGACGCTGCGCGCGCAGGCGCAAGGCAAACAGCAATGACGAGCTTGCTGCCTTAGCGGTCTATTTACTGCCTTAACCGTCTCGGCCCGTCGAGCCCCATCGGCGTTCCCATCAACTTGGCCAGATGCAGCCTGTGCAGCTATAACCTTGACGGATACTCACCTAGAAAAGGACCTGTCACTTCAGGTCGAGACAATCAGGCGAGGGTGGCGTCGCAATAGTCAGGAGGACGTGATGGCGGATCAGGCGATTACCCGTGACCAGCTGGCCCAGCTGTTGAATGAGGATCTTTCCCGCGAATATCAGGCGATCATCGCCTATGTGGTCTATTCGCAGGTGCTGAAGGGCGCCGAATA
>DATBIR010000020.1:0-7331 GCA_036556825.1 Beijerinckiaceae bacterium | reverse complement strand
CCCCCCCACGCCCGTGATCAGACCCCGAAATACTGCTCGTATTTCTTCTTGATCTGCTCCATCTGCGGCTCGAGCTTGGTCGGATCCGAATAGAGCACCTTGATCTGCTTGATCGGCGTGCGTCCTTCCTTCTCCTTGACCTCGGGATGGAACGAGCGCAGCCCGCCGACGTCGCTGATCAGCTGCTGCGCCTCTTTCGTGAACATCCACGCATAGAAGAGCTTTGCGGCATTCGGGTTGGGCGCGTTCTTGAGAAGAGCCGCATGCCCGATGGCGACCGGCGAGCCTTCGGTGGCGTAGACGACCTCGATCGGCACGCCATCCTCTTTCATCATGAAGACATTGTATTCGTTACCGTCGGCCATCACCGGGCGCTCGCCCTGGGCCAGCTTCTTCGGCGGTTCGGTCGACGATTGCACCTGCATCACGCGCTGCTTGCCGAGCTTCTCGAAGAAGTCCCAGCCCAACGCCTCGCTGAGCGCGTGGGTGCCGGTCATGATGGTTCCGCTATAGCCCGGATGCGCCTTGACGAGCTTGCCGCGCCATTTCGGATCGAGCAGGTCGGCATGGCTCTTGGGCGCCTCCTCCTTCTTCACCTGGCGCGTGTTGTAGGCGATCACCGACAGGTGCGAGCGGTAGGCGGCGTAGTTGCCGTCGGCATCCTTGACTTCCTTCGGCCAGTGCTTGGCGACGTCGCTCGGCACGGCTTGCTGCAGCCAACCTTGCTTCTTGAACAGCAGGAAATGCACGGCGTCCGACGTCTCGATCACGTCGGCGTTGTGGATCTTGCTGCCGTATTCCTGGCTGATGCGCTGGAACACGCGCTCGGAGCCCGAGCGCTCGACCTGGACCTTGATGCCCGGATACTTCGCTTCGAAGGCGCGCGCCGCCTTCTCGGACACCTGGACGTCGGTGGCCGTATACCAGACCACCTTGCCTTCCTTCGTGGCCGCCTCGATCAGCTGCGGCGTTGCTTCGTAAGGCGCCGGCGCCTGTGCGCTTGCGGCCGTGCCCATCGCTCCGAGCAGGATCGCGGCGAACGTCATGCGTCTCGTGATCATGGTCTGTTTCCTCTCCTGGTTCTTGGTTCGTCAGTGGGCGAGCGCCCGGCATTGCTCCGGCGGAAAATGGAGCCAGACCGGTTGCCCTTTATCGATGGCGAGATCGGCCGGCGCGACGGTGCGCACGGCCTCGCCGTTGGCAAGCGCGACCAGATAGTCGCGATGCGAACCGAGATAGATCTGCCGCATCACCGTGCCGGCGGCCCAGTTGAGCGTCTCCTGAGGCGCCTGGGTCGCCAGCCGGATGTCGTGGTGGCGCACGGACACGGCCGTGTCGCCGTTCCTGGCGAAGTCGCCAGCAGCGCAATGCACGATCACGCCCTGGCCGCAATCGACGGCGTTGCCGTCGAGGCGCCTGCCCTTGAGGATGTTGGTGCCGCCGATGAAGCGGGCCACGAATTCCGAGCGCGGCCGCTTGTAGATGTCCTCGGGCGTTCCGGCCTGCTCGATGCGGCCCTGGTTCATCACCACGATCAGGTCGGCCGTGGTCATGGCCTCGGCCTGGTCGTGGGTGACATAGACCGTCGTGTAGCGATATTGGTCGTGCAGCCGCCGGATCTCGAAGCGCATCTCCTCGCGCAGATTGGCATCGAGATTGGAGAGTGGCTCGTCGAGCAGCAGGATTTCGGGCTCGACCACGAGCGCGCGCGCCAGCGACACCCGCTGCTGCTGTCCGCCCGACAGCTCGCCCGGATAGCGCTGCGCGAGGGGGCTTAGCCTGGTCACCGACAGGATCGCCTCGACCCGCCGCTTGACGTCCTGATTGGCGAGGTTTCGCAGGCGCAGGCCGTAGGCGACGTTTTCGAACACGGTCATGTGCGGCCAGAGCGCGTAGCTCTGGAAGATCATCGACATGTTGCGCCGCTCGGGCGGCTCGCTGCGCTCCGGCGTCGAGATGGTGCGTCCGCCGACCGTGATGGTGCCTTCATTGGGCTCGATGAAACCGGCGACCAGCCGCAAGGTCGTGGTCTTGCCGCATCCGGACGGGCCGAGCAGGCAGACCAGCAGGCCCTTTTCGATGGAGAGGGAGACATCCTTGACGACCGCAAGCTCGCCGTAGCGCTTGGTGAGACCGGTCAGCTCGACAAAGGCCATCATTCCTCCCTGGCGCGCCTCGTTGGGCGCGGGTCTTCTTGTTGCGGCGGAAGTTGATGGGGCCGGGGGGGAATTGTCAACAATCCGAGCCGCAACAATTTGGTGCGCTCCAACGCCAGGCCGAAGCCGGCGTCGGCATCGTGATCGGGGATCGCCCCGAGAAGACGGTTCCCCGGGGCGAAAATCTGGATTAAGCGTGGGCGAAAGTGGTTTGGCGGCCTTGGCTGCGGCGCGAAGCCGTCGCACGCGAGGCGCGGCCGAAATCCGCTCGTATGGAGGAAAACGCAACGATGACCGAGCGCTTCTCACTGAACGTGAACGGCAAGGACCACGTGGTCGAAGCCGACCCCGACATGCCGTTGCTGTATGCCCTGCGCAACGACATCGGCCTCAACAATCCGAAATTCGGCTGCGGCCTCGCCCAATGCGGCGCCTGCACGGTGCACCTGGACGGCAAGGCCACTCGCTCCTGCGTGACCCCGATGTCGGCGGTTGGAACGGCCAAGGTCGTGACCCTGGCCGGGCTTGGCACCCCCGAAAAGCCGCATCCGCTGCAGGTCGCCTATATCGAGGAGCAGGTGCCGCAATGCGGCTACTGCATCAACGGCTGGATCATGACCGGCGCGGCCCTGCTCGCCGAGAACAAGAAGCCGACGGACGGCGAGATCAAGGATGCGCTCACCGGCATCAAGTGCCGGTGCGGCACGCATTACGGCATCATGCGCGCCGTGAAGCGCGCGTCCGAGATGATGGGCTGAGGGAGGCGATGATGACGAAGATGGACAAGCCCTCGAGCTTCTCCCGGCGCTCGCTGCTCAAGGCCGGCGGCGCCCTGGTCGTCTCGGTCGGAATGCCGGTCGGCCTCGACACCGTGCTTGCGGTCAACTCGGCCGCGGCCCAGGGCACCCGCCCGCCGCTCGTTCCGAGCGAGCTCGATTCCTACATCGCCATCAACGCCGACGGCGGCGTGCTGGCTTTCTTCGGCAAGATGGACATGGGGCAGGGGCTCTTCACGGCCATCGGCCAGATCGTGGCGGAAGAGCTCGACGTGCCGTTCAACCGTGTCAAGGTGATCATGGGCGATACCGGGACGACGGTGAACCAGGGCGGCGCCTCCGGCTCGACGGGCATCCAGAACGGCGGCAAGCAGATGCGCGCCGTCGCTGCCGAGGCGCGCCGCATCCTCGTGGAAATGGCCGCCCAAAAATTCGGCGTGGCGCCCGACAGCCTGATCGTCGTCGACGGCATCGTACGCCTGCGCGAGACCTCGGACGACACAACCCGGTCGGTGTCCTATGCCGACCTGATCGGCGGGCGCTACTTCAACGCCCAGCTGGAGTGGAACAAGCAATACGGCAACGCGCTTTACGCGCCCGGCAAGGCCACCCCCAAGAAACCGGGCGAATACAAGGTCGTCGGCAAGCCGCTGCCGCGCGAGGACATCGCGCCAAAAGTCTACTGCCAGGAGGACTACGTCACCGACATCAAGGTTCCTGGCATGGTCCATGCGCGCATGATCCGCCCGCCTGTGGCGGGCGCCACGCCGGCCAGCGTTGACGAAAGCTCGGTCAAGGACATTCCGGGCGTTCAGGTCGTGCGCCAGAACGGCTTCCTCGCTGTCGTCGCGGAAAAGGAGTGGGACGCGATCAAGGCTGCCGACAAGCTCAAGGTGGAGTGGTCTGACGCGAAGCCGCCATTCCCGACGCCCGCGGAGATCTACGACCACATCCGCAAGACCAGCGTCGTCAAGCGCCAGGTCGAGACCGACAACGGCGACGTCGATGCGGCCTTCAAGAACGCGGCGCGCGTGATCGAGGCCGAATACGAATGGCCGTTCCAGTCGCACGCGGCCATGGGGCCGGCCTGCGCCGTGGTGGAGATCAAGGGCGATACCGCGACCGTGTGGACGGGCTCGCAGAAGCCGCATTACGTGCGCGACGGTGTCGCCGCGATGCTCGGCATGAAGGCCGAGCAGGTGCGCGGCATCTGGGTGACCGGGCCGGGCTCCTACGGGCGCAACGACGCCGGCGACTGCGCTGCCGATTGCGCCGTCATCGCCAAGGCCGTCGGCAAGCCGGTGCGCCTGCAATATACTCGGGCCCAGGGCACCGGGTGGGATCCGAAAGGACCCGCCTCGATCCACAAGGCGCGCGCCGCCATCGACGCAAGCGGTAACGTCGTCGCCTACGAGTTCCTGAGCAAGGGCTTCTCGCGGCTCGACGTGAACAGCAACGAGAGCCATCCCAAGGACGTGCTGGCCGGGCATTTCCTCGGCATGCCGCTCAAGCCTACGCCAGCCTTCGCCGTGCCTGCCGAATCGTACGAGTTCGCCAACAAGCGCATGGTCTGGGAGACGATCCCGCCGCTGCTCGATCGCGCCTCGCCGCTGCGCACCTCGCACTTGCGCGACCCGGTCGGGCCGCAGATCCATTTCGCCAGCGAGTCGTTCCTCGACGAGGTGGCGGCGGCGCTCGCCATCGACCCGGTCGAGCTGCGTCTGCGCCATGTCAAGAATCCGCGCGACGCGGCGGTGATCAAGGCGGCGGCGGAACGCGTCGGCTGGGAGAAGCGACCCTCGCCGCGTCAGGGCCAGAGCGGGCCGAAGGTGAGTGGGCGAGGCATCGCCTATGCGCAACGCAACGGCACCCGCGTCGCCGTGGTGGCCGAGGTCGACGTCGATCGCGAGACCGGCAAGATCACGGCGCGCAAGTTCACGGTGGCGCACGATTGCGGGCAGATCATCAATCCGATGGGCCTGCGGCACACCATCGAGGGCAACATCGTGCAGGGTCTGAGCCGCACGTTGTGGGAAGAGGTCCAGTTCGACAACAAGTCGGTGACCAGCGTCGACTGGATGACCTATCCGATCCTCGACATCATGGAGACGCCGGCGGAGATCGACGTCGTGCTGATCGACCGGCCCGATGTGGCGCCGACCGGCGCCGGCGAGCCGTCCATGCGGCCGCTGACCGCCGCCATCGCCAACGCCGTCTTCGACGCCACGGGCGTGCGCATCCGGCGCGTTCCATTCTCGCCGGAACGCGTCAAGGCCGCGTTCTCGGCGTGAGAATGCGGACCGTGCTGTCGTGAAGAAAGCCGGCGCACCCGCGCCGGCTTTCGCTTCTCGGACCGACCTTCAGCGCCATCGAACGGAGAATGCGATGATTGGCTTCACGCTCGAGGAGGACGGCGACTGACGCCGGCATGCGGGATCATGTCGGCCGCCTTCTTCACCATTGGCCATTCCACGCGATCGATCGACGAGTTCGTCGGCCTCCTGCAATCGGTGCAGATCCACGTCGTGATCGACGTGCGGACCGTGCCGCGCTCGCGCCGGAACCCCCAGTTCAACCGCGAGACCTTGCCGCAAACCTTGCAGGAGCATCAGATCGGCTACGAGCACATGGCCGAGCTCGGGGGGCTGCGCGGCAAGCAGCTCCGCTCCGCTCCCTCTCCGAACACGTTCTGGACCAACGACAGCTTCCGTAATTATGCCGACTATGCGCTCGGCCCCGATTTTCGCGCCGGCTTGCTCCGGTTGCGCGAGCTCGGGCACCAGCGCCGCTGCGCGATCATGTGCGCCGAGGCGGTGTGGTGGCGCTGTCACCGCCGCATCATCGCCGACTATCTGGTTGCGGCTGGCGAAAGCGTCTTTCACATCATGGGGCCGGATAAGGTCGAGCCTGCCGAGCTGTCCCCGGCAGCGCAGCCGCAGGGCGACGGAACGCTGATCTACCGCCCACCTCCCGGGGACCAGTTCACCCTCGCGCTCGAGCAGTCCTGAGACCGGTGTCAAACCGGCTGGCTTTTCACCCTGTTCTCTCCTAGAGCATGGGCCGGCAAACGCGTGCCCTGGGCCTGATGCCGCGGGGACGCCGCTCCGCCGAACAAGATCATGCGGCGAAAGAATCGGAGCGGGATGGACTCAACAGGAAGTCATCCTGCTCGGTATCTTTTGCGTCCAGCCGAGGGAGAATCGATGTCCGTTGCCGTGCTTGACCAGGATGCTGCCACCGAGGCGCGCCTTCGTGCGGAAATCTCTGCCTGCACCCGCCTGATGAACATGGAAGGAGTGATCGGCTACAGCGGCCATGTCAGCGCGAGGCTGCCCGACGGGAAGCGCTTCCTCATCCAGGACTTCGACCAGAGCCGGGCGTCGGTGACCCCCGAAAGCCTCGTGATCTGCGACATGGACGGCCGCCTGCTGTCGGGCGCTCCGGGCCTGCGCCCGCCCGCCGAGGTCTATATCCATTCCGAAATCTTCAAGGCGCGGCCGGACGTCAACTCCGTCGCCCATTTTCATCACGATCTGACCAACACCTTCACGGTCGTCGAGAGCGTCTCGCTCGTGCCGCTCAAGAACCATTCCGTGCGCTGGCGCGGCGGCATTCCGGTTCATCCCGATCCGAGCCACGTCAACTCGCCGGAGCTCGGGCGGAGCCTCGCCACCACGCTGGGGCCGCATCACGCGCTGCTGATCCGCGCGCACGGCCAGGTCATCGTTGCCGAGGACGTGCGCTCGATTCTCATCGACAGCATCCACTTCGTCGAGAACGGCGTCGCGCTGTATCAGGCGGCTGCGCTCGGGCGCGTCATTCCGCTGAGCGAGCGCGAAATGGACGACTTCGAGCGCGCCTTCAAACGCGGCGCGCATGTGAAGAAGCTATGGACCTATTATATCGGCCGCGGCCGCGAGGCCGGCCTCGTGCCGCCGGCGTGGGACCGTTACGTTTAGGCTTACACGACGGGCCGCTCGAACGAGCCCGGAGCGATTCCGTTCGGAAGAGAAAGGAACGATGGATACTCAGGTTCTTATCGTGGGCGCCGGCCCGGTCGGTCTGACGCTGGCCGTCGACCTTGGCATGAAGGGCGTGAAGTGCACGCTGATCGAGCAGAAGGAGGCGCCGCAGTTCCTTCCCAAGATGGAGCGGTGCAACGCCCGCACCATGGAGATCTATCGGCGGATGGGGCTCGCCCCGAAAATCCGCGCGGCGGGGCTCCACCGTGACGTTCCGATGGACGTCTATGTCGTCCTGGCGATGAACGAGGCGCCGTTGCTGCGGCTGCCGTATCCGTCGGTCGCCGAAGCACAGCGCGAGGTCGAGGCGAGCAATGACGGCACCATGCCGTGCGAGCCGTACCAGCTGATCTCGCAATACACGCTCGAGCCGCTGC
>DATBIR010000019.1:0-24974 GCA_036556825.1 Beijerinckiaceae bacterium | reverse complement strand
GCGCCCTTGCCGACGTCAACCACGTCATCACCAACATCGGCGCGTCGATCTCGTCGGGCTCCTTCCGCACCATGGGCATGCTGATCGTCCCGTGCTCGGTGCGCACGCTCGGCGAGATCGCGACGGGCGTCACCTCGTCGCTGATGAGCCGCGCCGCCGATGTCGTGCTCAAGGAGCGGCGCCGGCTCGTCCTCGGTTTTCGCGAGACGCCCCTGCATGGCGGCCACCTGCGTTCGATGACCCAGCTCTCCGATATGGGGGCCATCATCGCCCCCATCGTTCCGGCCTTCTACGCGCGCCCGCAGACCGTCGACGACATCATCAATCACACCGTCGGCCGCCTTCTCGACCTGTTCGAGCTCGACGTCGGTACCGTCAAGCGCTGGAAGAGCGAGGCGCCGGCGCCGGAGGAGTAAGCCTTCCCTCCCCGAGGGGGGAAGGATAGGGCCCTCCGGACCCCAAAGCGCGGCACGGCGTTGTGAGAATGGGGCGGCCCTCCTGCCGCCGCTGTCACCCAAAGGGTCGGGGGGAATGTTTCGGATCGACGACGGCAGTCCTGTGCCGCTCGGGGCGACCTACGACGGCAAAGGCGTCAACTTCGCCCTGTTCTCGGCGCACGCCACCGCCGTCGAGCTGTGCCTGTTCGACGCGCAGGGACGGCGCGAGACCGACCGCATCCGCCTGCCGCGGCGCACCGACCAGGTTTGGCACGTCTACCTGGAGGGGCTCCGCCCGGGACAGCTCTACGGCTATCGCGTCCACGGGCCTTACGATCCGCGCCACGGCCACCGCTTCAACCCCGCCAAGCTGCTGATCGACCCGTATGCGCGTCAGCTGTACGGGCGTGTCCGCTGGCACGATGCCCTGTTCGGCTACCGCCCCGGCGCCCACCGGGCCGATCTGACGATCGACCGGCGCGACAGCGCGCCGATGGTGCCCAAATGCGTGGTCGAGGATCCCTCACACAACTGGGGCGAGGACCGCCCGCCACGGCACCCGCGCACCGATACGATCATCTACGAGGCGCACGTCAAAGGCCTGACCAGGCTACATCCCGACATTCCACCCGCCCTGCGCGGCACCTATGACGCCCTCGGCCATCCAGCCGTCATCGGCCATCTCGTCAAGCTCGGCATCACCACGCTCGAGCTGCTGCCCGTCCACGCCTTCGCCGATGACCGTTTCCTGGTCGAGAAAGGGCTGCGCAACTACTGGGGCTATTCACCGCTGGCGTATTTCGCGCCGGAGCCGCGCTATCTCGGCGAGGCGGGCTCCGTTGGTCTGAAAAGCGCGGTTCGTGCGCTGCACGACGCCGGCATCGAGGTCGTGCTCGACGTCGTCTACAACCATACCGCCGAAGGCAATCACCTTGGCCCGACGCTCTCCTTCCGGGGCATCGACAACGCCGTTTATTACAAGCTGTCGCCCGAGAATGCGCGCCACAACTGGGACTGTACCGGCACGGGCAACACGCTCGATCTCGACCATCCGCGCGTGCTGCAGATGGTGATGGATTCCCTGCGCTACTGGGTCGAAGCCTATCATATCGACGGCTTCCGCTTCGATCTCGCATCGACGCTGGCGCGCAATCCTTTCGACTTCTCGCAGCGCGCTCCCTTCCTGCAGGCCTGCCTGCAGGACCCCGTGCTGGGCCGCGTCAAGCTGATCGCCGAGCCGTGGGACGTCGGGTCAGGCGGCTACCAGGTGGGCGGCTTTCCGATTCCCTTCAGCGAGTGGAACGACCAGTTCCGCGACACGACGCGCGCCTTCTGGCGCAGCGATCCCGGCCAGCTGCCGAGACTGGCACAGGTGATGACCGGCTCGCGCGAGATCTTCGAGCCGTCAGGTCGAGGCCCCTGGGCATCCGTGAACTTCGTGACGGCGCATGACGGATTCACCTTGCAGGATCTCGTCAGCTACAATGAGCGCCACAACGAGGCCAATGGCGAGAGCAACCAGGACGGCCACGCCCACAACGTTTCCTGGAATTGCGGCGTCGAAGGACCAACCGACGATCCCGAGATCCTCGAGTTGAGGGCGCGGCAGAAGCGCAACCTGATCGCCACCGTCCTTCTGTCGCAAGGCATCCCCATGCTGCTGATGGGGGACGAGCTGTCGCGCACGCAAGGGGGCAACAACAACGCGTATGCACAGGATAATGAAATCAGCTGGATGAACTGGCAGGACCGCGACGTTGATCCGGAATTCCTGACCTTCGTTCAGACCTTGATTGCCTTGCGCAAGCGCTATGACGCCTTCCGCCGCCGCGATTTCCTCACCGGCGCGGTCGTGCCCGCCAACCGCCTCAAAGACGTCTACTGGCTCGCCCCGGAAGGTCGCGAGATGACCACGGACGACTGGGCCGAAGGGCTGCGGCGCACGCTGGGGATGCAGCTCGGCAACGATGCGTCGGACCGACAGCGTTTCCTGATCCTGCTCAACGCGGCTCCCGAGGCCGTCGATTTCCATCTTGCCAAACAACCGGAGGGCCACTGGGTGCAGGTCTTCGATACCACATTGGCGGAAGGGCTGGTGCGCGCCGCGCCGACCGTGCTGGCGTCGGGCGGAACCTTCCCGCTCGCGCCACGTTCGCTGGTGCTGTTCCAACATGCAGGCGCGGCGGGGCAGCATTGATGCGGCGCGCGCACTCCATGCCGTTCGGCGCCGAGCTTACCGGCGGCGGCGTGCGGTTCGCCCTGTGGGCGCCCACCGCCCGAGACATCACGCTCGTCGTCGACGGCACTGAGCATGCCATGCCTCATGACGGCGACGGCTGGCGGCGCCTCGTCGTGCCGGAGGCCCATGCCGGCAGCCGCTACCAGTATCGCATCGACGGCAACCTGCTCGTTCCGGATCCCGCATCGCGCTTTCAGCCCGACGACGTCTCGGGGCCGAGCGCGGTGATCGATCCGACCGCGTACGGCTGGTCCGATGCCGCCTGGCGCGGCCGGCCGTGGGAGGAAGTGGTGCTTTACGAAGCGCATGTCGGCACCGCGACCCCTGAAGGCACCTATGCCGGGCTTGCCGCCAAGCTCGAGGACCTGCGCGAACTCGGCGTCACCGCCATCGAACTGTTGCCGCTCAGCGACTTCCCCGGCGCCCGCAACTGGGGCTACGACGGGGTCCTGCCGTTTGCGCCCGATGCGAGCTACGGCACGCCCGACGACCTCAAGGCGTTGATCGACTGGGCGCATGCGCTTGGCCTGATGGTCTTCATCGACGTCGTCTACAACCACTTCGGTCCGGCGGGGAATTATCTTCATTCCTATGCCGGCTCATTCTTCACCGAGCGGCATCAAACGCCGTGGGGCGCCGGCATCAATTTCGACGGGCCCGAGAGCCGCCCGGTACGCGACTTCTTCATCCACAACGCGCTCTACTGGCTGCAGGAGTTCCACGTCGACGGGCTGCGCTTCGACGCGGTGCATGCGATCCTCGACGACAGCGAGCATCACGTCTTGGACGAGATTGCGGAGCATGCGCGAGCCGCGCTGCCGGCCCGCGAGATTCACCTCGTTCTCGAGAACGAGGCCAACCAGGCGCACTTCCTGCGGCGCGATCCCGACGGGCGCCCGACGCTGTATACGGCTCAGTGGAACGACGACCTCCACCACTGCTGGCATACCCTGCTGACCGACGAGGACGACGGCTATTACGCCGACTACGCCGACGATCCGGTGAGACGTCTCGGGCGCTGCCTTGCCGAGGGTTTCGCCTACCAGGGCGAGCCGTCGGCGCACAGGAACGGCGAGCCGCGCGGCGAACCATCCGCCCATCTGCCGCCGTCGGCCTTCGTCGCCTTCCTTCAGAACCACGACCAGATCGGCAACCGCGCCTTCGGCGAGCGCATTTCGCATCTCGCTCGGCCCGAGCGGCTGGCACTCGCCCGCGCCGGCGTCCTCCTCGCCCCGCACGTGCCGATGCTCTACATGGGCGAGGAGTGGGACGCGTCGAATCCGTTTCTCTACTTCGTCGACTTTTCCGAAGATCGCGCCTTGTCGGAGGCGGTGCGGGAGGGACGGCGCCGCGAGTTCGCCAATTTCAAGTCCTTCGCCGAGCAGCACGGCGAGACGCAAATTCCCGATCCGACGCACGAAGACACCGTCAAGCTCTCGGCGCTGGACTGGGACGAGGCGTCGCGTGCGCCGCATGCCGATACGCGCGCTGCGGTCCGCGCCTTGCTGCAAGTCCGTGACACGGACGTGGTGCCGCTCACCAAAACCGTGTTCCTCGCTGCCGACTACGCCCTGCCCCGGCCTGGCTGCCTCGCGACGACGTGGCGCTTCAGCGGCGGCACGCTTCGCTTCATCGCCAATTTCAGCAATCGGGACGCCGCGATCGACATCGACGGACAGGAACGGACGCTGTGGGCAAGCGCCGGCGTCGATCGCGCCGACAGAAGCGTCCGTCTGCCGTCCTGGACCGGCATCTTTCTGAAAGGCGAGCCGGCGTGAGCGACCACGACGAACTGATTGAGCGCCTGGCGGCGCTGGTCGGCGTGGCGCCCGGCTACGTCGATTTTTTCGGCAATCAGGTTGCCTCGCCACTCGAATCGCGGCGCGCCATTCTTGCCGATTTCGGGCTGCCGACGCACACCGAGGCGCAGACGCGCGAGAGCCTGGCACGCGCCGAACGGCTGCGGCTCGGCCTCGTGCCGCACCTGATCCCGCTCGACGCCGGGCAGCCCGCGCGGATTCCGCTGCGCAATGTCGACGGCGCCGACACGGCCGCGTGGCGCCTCGTCGATGAAAGCGGCGCGGTTCGCGAAGGCCGGACGCCGCTGGCGAGCGGCGCTCACGGGGCGGTGCTGGCACTGCCCGAGATCGGCGCGGGATATTATGAGCTGACGCTCACGGTGGGCGGGCGAAGCGGCGAAGCGACGGTGATCGCGGCGCCGCCACGCTGCTTCGCGTTGCGCGAACTTGCCGACGGCGCCCCGGGCTGGGGCCTTGCCGCGCAGATCTACAGCTTGCGCTCGCCGCGCAATCTCGGCATCGGCACCTATATGGACACGGGCGCGGCGGCCGAGCATGCCGGAGCGCTCGGTGCCTCCTTTATCGGGCTCAGCCCCGTGCACGCGCTGTTCGCCGCCGACCGCACCAAGATCTCGCCCTATTCGCCGTCGTCGCGGCTCTTTCTCGAGACGCTGCACATCGACCCGACGGCCTTGCCCGGCTTTGCCGGAAGCAGAGCGGCGCGCCTCTTCCAGGACTCGGCCGAGCGCATCGCCGCCTTGCGCGAATCAGCTCTGGTCGATCATGGCGGGGTCTGGGCCGTGCTGCGTCCGGTGCTCGATGCAGTCTGGCAGGGCGTCCGGGGTCGAAGCGATCCGGCATTCGAGGCGTTCCGGCGCGAGCTTGGCGAGCCGCTGCAGGCGCACGCCACCTTCGAAGCTCTGTCGGAACATTTCCGCACCCAAGGCGCCTGGTGGCTCGGCGATTGGCCGGAGCCGTTCCGCCGTTGCAATACGGAGGAGGTGCGGCGCTTCCGCGGCGAGAAGGCCGAGCTTGTCGCCTTCCACGCGTGGCTGCAATGGATTGCCGACAGGCAGCTGCAGGCGGCGTGCGAGCGCGCCCATGCCAGCGGCATGGCGGTCGGCCTCTATCGCGACCTGGCGGTGGGCGCCGACCGCGGCGGCTCCGAAGTGTGGGCCGCACCCGAGCGATTCGGGCCGACCCTCTCGATCGGCGCACCGCCGGACCTGCTTGCGCCGCAGGGCCAGGACTGGGGACTGCCGCCGTTTAATCCCCTGGCCCTGGAAAGCGAGGGTCTCGCCGCCTTCCGGGCGCTCGTCACCGCCAACATGCGGCATGCCGGCGCCATCCGCATCGACCATGCCTTCCAGCTGCGCCGGTTGTTTCTGATCCCCTTGGGCATGCCGGCCGCGCAGGGTGCCTATGTGGATTTTCCGTTCGAGTCGCTCCTCGCCGTGCTGCGGCTGGAGAGCCACCGCGCGCGCTCGCTGGTGATCGCCGAGGATCTCGGCACGGCGCCGGAAGGCTTTTCCGAGGCGATCATGCGCTCGGGTGTGCTGAGCTACCGCATTCTGCAATTCGAGCGCGACGGCGACGGCGGGTTCAAGCCGCCGCAGGCCTATCCGCGCGACGCGCTCGCGGCCATCACCACGCACGACCTTCCAACCTTCGCCGGCTGGTGGCGCGGCCTCGACACCGACCTGCGCCAGACGCTTGGCATTTACGATCAGGACCGCGCCGAGCGCGAGCGCGCCGAGCGCGTCGGCGAACGCCGGCAGCTCGCGCGGGCGCTGTTCGACGAGCGGCTGCTGCCTTCTGCCGACGTGCCCGAGACACCGCCCTTTGAAGCGGTTGTGCGCTATCTGGCGCGCACGCCCTCGCTCCTCAACGCGGTGCAATACGAGGACGTGCTCGGCGACCTCGGACAGCCCAACATGCCGGGCGTCACCGAGGGTCACCCGAATTGGCGGCGCAAGCTCAATGCCGATCTCGAAACGATTGCCGCGCCGGGCGGCCCGCTCGCCAAGATGGCCGCGGCGCTGTCATCGGAGGGCCGCAGCGCGAAACGCAGCGGCAGCACGCTCGCGGCCCCGCCCCCGCGCGCGACCTACCGCCTGCAGTTCCACAAGGACTTCACTTTCGACGATGCCGTCAGAATCGTCCCGTATCTGGCGCGTCTCGGCATCAGCCATGTCTATGCCTCGCCGATTCACCGGGCCCGGCCCGGCTCCACTCACGGCTACGACATCGTCGACCATTCGGCCATCAATCCGGAGCTTGGCGGCGAGGAAGGTTTCTATCGTCTCTCCGACGCCTTGCGCGAGCATGGGCTCGGCCTCGTGCTCGACATCGTGCCGAACCATATGGGCGTCGGCGGGGCTGACAATCCGTGGTGGCTGTCGATGCTCGAATGGGGCGAGCTGTCGCCGGCAGCGCGCATGTTCGACATCGACTGGGAGCGGCTCGGCGCCAACCACAAGGTGATCATCCCGTTTCTCGGCGACCGCTATGGAGACGCCCTCGAGAAAGGCGACCTCAAGCTGACCTTCGATCCCGACGAGGGCAGCTTCAGCGTCTGGCATTACGAGCATCGCTTTCCCATCTCGCCGCTCGCCTATCCGATCATCCTGGACCGCGCCTTGGTGGCGATCGGCGAGATCGGCACGGAAGCGGCCGCCGTTGCCCTGGCGGCCAGCGAACGACTGCGCACGATGAACGACGAAACAGCCGCCGACCGGCGCGCGGCCTTTCCGCAGGAGGCGGACGCGATCAAGGGGCGGATCGCCGGAGCCGTGGCGGAATCGCCCGGCCTGCGCGTGGCGATCGAGCGCGCGGTGACCCTGATCAACGGCACACCCGGCCTGCCGGAGAGCTTCGGCACGCTGCACCGCATCCTCGAGGCGCAGGCCTATCGCCTCGCGCATTGGCGCGTCGCCGCCAGCGATATCAACTACCGCCGCTTCTTCGACATCAATGCGCTGGCGGGGCTGCGCATCGAGGAGCCGGATGCCTTCGCGCGGGCCCACGAGATGGTGTTCCGGCTTGTGCACGAGCGCCGTATCGACGGCTTGCGCATTGACCATATCGATGGCCTCGCCGATCCGGCGGGATACGTGCGCGCGCTTCAGAGCGCAGTGGGGCCGGGCTTCTATATCGTTGTTGAGAAGATCCTCGAGCCGGGCGAGCCGCTGCGTCCCTGGCCCGTGGCCGGCACAAGCGGTTACGACGCGTTGACCCTGATCGACGCCGTCTTCGTCGATACTGACAACGAAGCCGCCTTCGAGGCCGTGTACCGGCGCACCACCGGCATCGAAGGCCGATATGGCGCCCTGCTGCGTGCCGCCAAGACGGAGGTCCTCGAGAGCAGCTTCGCCAGCGAACTCGAGGTGCTCGTCTCCGATCTCAAGCGGATCGCCGAGGCCGACCGGCGCACGCGGGACTTCACCGTGACCGCCCTGCGCCGTGCCGTGGTGGAGATCATCGCGCGCTTTCCGGTTTATCGCACCTATCTCGACGACTCCGCCGTCGATGCGGAGGATCTTCGTCTGGGCGAGCAGACGGTCACGGCCGCAAAGCGCTGGAGCGCCCTGCCTGACCGGACCGTGCACGACTTCATCGCCCATACCCTGCTTGGCAAGATCGCGACCGAGGGCCCGGCACGGCCGGACCCTGAGCTGCCGCGCCGCTTTCGGCGCCGCTTCCAGCAGCTCACCGGGCCGGTCATGGCCAAGAGCCTCGAGGATACGCTGTTCTACCGCTTCGTGCGCCTGCTTGCGCTCAACGAGGTCGGTGGCGACCCCGGCCATTTCGGCATCACGCTGTCCCGCTTCCACGACACGGTGACGAGCCGGGCGCGGGACTGGCCGCATGCCATGGTGGCGTCCGCAACCCACGATACCAAGCGCGGCGAGGACGCTCGCGGCCGCCTCCTCGCCCTTTCGGAGATGCCGGACGCCTGGGCGGACGCGGTGACGCGGTTCGAGTCAATGGCTGCGCCGCATCTCGTCGGCATCGACGAGATCGAGGCGCCGGACGCCAATGACCGTTACCTGCTGTTGCAGACGCTGCTCGGCGCCTGGCCGAGCGAGCTGATGGAGCACGAGCCGGAGGCCGCCGTCACGGCGTTCCGCGCTCGCGTCGAGGAATATGCCCGGAAGGCCTTGCGCGAGGGCAAGCGGTATACGAGCTGGGTCCATGTCAACGAGGCCTACGAGGAGGCCACAATGGCGTTGCTGCGTGCCCTGCTCGATCCGGCCGGCAGCTTCTTTCCTGCCTTCAGGCCCCTGGCGCAGCGGCTCGCTTATGCCGGCATGCTCACGGGGCTGGCGAGAACCGCCCTCAAAGCCACCCTCCCGGGTGTTCCCGACACCTACCAGGGCACGGAATTCTGGGATCTGTCGCTCGTCGATCCGGACAACCGCCGGCCCGTCGATTACGGCGCCCGTGCAGAGGCGCTTGCCCAGGAGCCGGATTTTGCGGCCCTGTTGAACAGCTGGCACGACGGGCGCGTCAAGCAGCAGGTCCTGGCGCGGCTTCTGGCGGACCGGGCGGCAGCCCCGGAATTCTACGCCAAGGCCGATTATCGGCCTCTCGCCGTGCAAGGGGCGAAGGGTCGGCATGTCCTGACGTTTCGCCGGTCGCTGGGCGGCGAGGCCGTGGTGGTTGCGGTCCCGCGCCTTGTCGCCCGTTTCATCGATGGCGAGAACCCACCGCTCGGTCAGGCGTTTTGGGAAGATACGGTCGTGATGGCCGGCTCCGGGCGTTGGCGCGACGTGGTCACCGGAACCGAGCTGGCGGGGGATGAAAGCTTGAGGGCCGGGGAACTGTTTTCTACGTTGCCGATTGCCGTCCTGAGGACGCTGCAATGAAGACGCGAACAAGAACGAACGCTGCGAAGTCGCAGAAAGCGGGCGCCGCGCAACGAGCCGATGCAGCCAGGTCTTTCGTGCCCGGGCCACGCATCTACAACCTGTTTCCCCTGCTCGTTGGCCGGGTGTCCGCCTGGCGGGCTGAGCTGCCGCGCATCGCCTCGCTGGGCTTCGACTGGGTTTATCTCAACCCATTCCACGAGACGGGGGGCTCGGGCAGCCTTTATGCGGTCAAGGACCTCTCGCGCCTCGATTCGCGCTTCCGTGACGAGGGCGCCGGCAGCGACGACGACCAGATCCGCGCCTTTACCGAGGACGCGGCCTCGCACGGCCTCAAGATCATGGCCGACCTTGTCGTCAACCACACCGCCAATGATGCGCCCCTCACCTCCCAGCGTCCGGACATTTACGTGCAGGACGAGCGCGGCCGCATCGCAAGTCCGTTCGCCATCGATCCGGACGATCCGACGAAAAAGACCGTCTGGGGTGACCTCGCGGAGCTGGATTACCACCGCCGCACAGCGCGGGACTTTCTCGTCCCCTACTGGAACGACTATATCGCCCGCATGCAACGCCTCGGCATCAGGGGCTTTCGCTGCGATGCCGCCTACAAGGTTCCCCCGGAGGTCTGGCGAGCCCTGATCGGGCCTGCAAAGGAGCGCGACCGCGGCTGTGTGTTCGCCGCCGAGACGCTCGGCTGCACGCTCGACGAGGCCAGGGCCACCGCGAGCGCCGGCTTCGATTACCTGTTCAACAGCTTCGCCTGGTGGGATCTCAAGGCACCGTGGGCCCTCGAGAACTACGAGGCCCTGCGCCTCTACGCGCCGTCGATCGGGTTTGCCGAGAACCATGACATGGCGCGCCTCGCTGCCAAGGCTGGCGAGGATCGCGCGACGATCACTGCCGTGCTCAAGATGCGCTACGCTCTCGCCGCCTGCTTCTCGAGCGGCGTGCTGATGCCGATCGGCTACGAATGGGGCTACCGGCGCGACCTGCACGTGGTCGAGACCTCGCCCGCACAACGCGAGCACAAGACCGGCATCGACATTTCCGATTACGTTGCCGCCGTGAACCGCCTGCGCGCGGAGCTCCCGGCCCTCAACGTCGAAGGCGCACAATGGCGCGTCTCGGCTCTCGATGCGCCCTATCTCGCCCTGCTGCGCTTCGACAATGGCCATCCCGGCGCGGCGCGTCACGCCACGCTGGTGCTGACCAATCCCGGCGCCACCCCCGTCACGCTTGATCCGGGCCCGCTGCTTGCCCGCAGCGGCGGCTACCTCGCCGATTTCGTCGATGTCAGCCCGAACGAAGCACCACTTGTGCTGAAGCCGGGGCAGAGCATCACGCTTGCGCCTGACGCTGTGCGCATCTTCGCGGCCGAACGCGCCGAAGTGACCAAGCTGCCCGCACCCGGCACGGCGCCGGGGGGCGAGGGCCGTGTCATCATCGAGAATGTCTGGCCCGAAATCGACGGCGGCCGCGCCCCGATCAAGCGCGTCGTCGGCGACGTGGTCGAAATCTGGGCCGACGTGTTTACCGACGGCCATGAGAAGATCGCCGCAGCCATTCTCTATCGGCACGCCGGCGACAACGAGTGGCGGCGCGCACCGATGCGCTTCCATGACAATGACCGCTGGATCGGCCGCTTCGCCCTGGAGCGCAACGGCCGCTACGAGTTCACGATCGAAGGCTGGCGCGATCCGTTCAGTTCGTGGCTCGACGAGATCCGCAAGAAGCAGGCGGCCGGCCAGCGGGTGCGGCTCGAGACGATCGAAGGCGTTCACATGGCCGAGGACGCGGCGTCGCGCGCGACCGGCGCCGACGCGGTAGCCCTCGCGCGCCTCATGCAGCGTCTCAAGGCGGGGCCTGAAGGCACTGAGGCGCAGCTCGCGCTGCTGCTCGACGCGGACAACGAGGCACTGATCTGCCGCAACGCCGAACGCGCGAACCTGTCGCGTTACCCGGTCGTCCTCGAAGTCATCGCCGATCGTCTCGCGGCGCGGTTCTCCGCCTGGTATGAGCTGTTCCCGCGCTCACAATCGGGCGATGCGAACCGGCACGGCACGTTCGAGGACGTGATTCGCCGCCTGCCCTACGTGAAGGACCTCGGCTTCGACGTCCTCTACTTCACGCCCATTCATCCGATCGGCAGGACCAACCGCAAGGGCAAGAACAATTCCCTCAAGGCTGCGCCCGGCGACGTGGGCAGCGTCTACGCGATCGGCGCCGAGGAGGGCGGGCACAAGGCCGTGCACCCGGAGCTCGGCACGCTCGACGATTTCCGCCGGCTGGTCGACGCCGCCCACGCGCATGGGCTCGAGATCGCGCTCGATTTCGCCGTGCAGTGTTCGCCCGACCATCCATGGATCAAGGAGCATCCGGAATGGTTCGACTGGCGTCCTGACGGCACCATCAAGTTCGCCGAGAATCCACCCAAGAAATACGAAGACATCGTCAACGTGCATTTCTACGGCGCGTCCCTGCCCTCGTTATGGTTCGAGCTGCGTGACGTCGTCCTGTTCTGGGCCAGTCAGGGCGTGAAGATCTTCCGCGTCGACAATCCGCACACCAAGCCCATCCCGTTCTGGCAATGGATGATCCGCGAGGTCAACGACCGGCATCCGGACGTGCTTTTCCTGGCGGAGGCGTTCACGCGTCCCAAGATGATGCGCAAGCTCGCCAAGATCGGCTTCCAGCAGTCCTACACCTACTTCACGTGGCGCAACACGAAGCAGGAGCTGACCGAATATATCACCGAGCTGATGGGGCCGATGGGCGAGTATTATCGGCCGAATTTCTTCGCCAACACGCCCGACATCAATCCGCCTTACCTGCAGACTGGCGGCCGGCCCGGCTTCATCGTACGCGGCACGCTTGCCGCGACGCTGTCCAGTGTCTACGGGCTCTACAATGGCTTCGAGATCTGCGAGGCGACTCCGGTTGCCGGCAAGGAAGAGTATCTCGACAGCGAGAAATACGAGGTCAAGGCGTGGAACTTCAACGTTCCCGGCAACATCAAGGACCATATCCGCAAGCTCAACCGCATCCGGCGTGACAACCCGGCCCTCTGGGATTTCCGCAACACCCGCTTCCTCAATGCGTGGAACGAGAATATTTTGGCTTACGCCCGCATGACCCCTGCCAGGGACAATTGCGTCGTGGTGCTGGTCAACCTCGATCCGCGCAACCGGCAGGAATGCACCTATGAGGTGCCCCTGTGGGAATTCGGGCTGCCGGACCACGCCGCGATCGAGGCCGAGGATCTGCTGCGCGGCGGTCGCTTCAAGCTGCACGGCAAGACCCACCGCATCGCGCTCGATCCGGTCGAGCGTCCGGTCGCCATCTGGCGCCTGATTCCGCCAAGCCCCTGAGAGCCGAGAATGATCGACCGCAGCGACCCGCAGTGGTATCGCGACGCCATCGTTTATCAGCTGCATGTCAAGTCGTTCTTCGACTCCAACGACGACGGCATGGGCGATTTCGAAGGCGTCACGCGCAAGCTCGACTACATCAAGGATCTCGGCGCGACCGCCATCTGGGTGATGCCGTTCTATCCGTCACCCTTGCGCGATGACGGCTACGACATCGCCGACTACCGCAACATCAACCCGTCCTACGGGACCATGCGCGACTTCCGCCGTTTCGTGCGCGAGGCGCACGAGCGCGGCATCCGGGTGATCACGGAGCTTGTGATCAACCACACGTCCGACCAGCATCCATGGTTCCAGAAGGCGCGCCGGGCCAGGTCCGGGTCTCCGGCGCGCGATTTCTACGTCTGGTCGGACACGGACCAGAAATACACCGGCACGCGTATCATCTTTCTCGACACCGAGCCGTCCAACTGGTCGTGGGACCCCGTCGCCAAGGCTTATTACTGGCATCGGTTCTACAGCCACCAGCCCGATCTCAATTTCGATAATCCGCGCGTACTCGAGAGCGTGCTCGACGTGATGAATTACTGGCTCGACATGGGCGTCGACGGGCTGAGGCTCGATGCGATTCCCTATCTGGTCGAGCGCGAGGGCACGAACTGCGAGAATCTCCCCGAGACGCATCAGGTCATCAAGAAAGTCCGGACGGCGCTCGACCAGCGCTACTCCGACCGCATGCTGCTCGCCGAGGCCAACCAGTGGCCCGAGGAGACCGCGCCTTATTTCGGGAACGGCGACGAATGCCACATGGCGTTCCATTTCCCGCTGATGCCGCGCATCTACATGGCCTTGGCGCAGGAGGACCGGCATCCGGTCACCGACATCATGCGCCAGACGCCGGAGATCCCGGATGGATGCCAGTGGGCGATCTTCCTGCGCAACCATGACGAGTTGACGCTGGAGATGGTGACTGACAAGGAGCGCGACTATCTGTGGTCGTTCTACGCCGCCGAGCGGCGCGCGCGCATTAATCTCGGCATCCGGCGCCGCCTCGCGCCGCTGCTCGAGAACGACCGGCGCAAGATCGAGCTGCTCAACTCGCTTCTCCTGTCGATGCCCGGAACGCCGGTGCTCTATTACGGCGACGAGATCGGCATGGGCGACAACATCTATCTCGGCGACCGCGACGGCGTGCGCACGCCCATGCAGTGGTCGCCCGACCGCAACGGCGGCTTCTCGAAAGCCGATCCGGCACGGTTGTTCCTGCCGGCGATCCAGGACCCGATTTACGGCTATGACGCGGTCAATGTGGAAGCGCAGTTGCGCAGCCCGTCAAGCCTGCTCAACTGGATGCGACGCATGATCGCCATCCGGCGTACGCAGCGCGCCCTCGGACGCGGCAGCTTGCGCTTCCTCTATCCGGCGAACCGCAAGGTGCTCGCTTATCTGCGAGAGCACGACAACGAGACGATCCTCTGCGTTGCCAACGTCTCGCGGGCGCCGCAGGCCGTGCAACTCGACATGGCCGAGTTCAAGGGACGTGTCCCTTCGGAGATGACGGGCGGCACCGAGTTCCCGCCGATCGGCGACCTGCCCTATCTGCTCACCTTGCCGTCCTACGGCTTCTACTGGTTCCAGCTCTCCGAGCCGGCGAAGGCGCCCCAGCGCGTCGAGCCGCTCACTGCCCCGGAGCTGTTCACGCTCGTTCTCACGGGACCCCTCGAGTCGCTCCTGACCGGGCGCGAGCGGCACGCCTTCGAAAGAACCATCGCGCCGCGCTTCGTCGCCTCGCGTCGCTGGTTTGGTGCCAAGGAGAAGGCGATCAACGGCATTCACGTGCTCGACGTCGCGACGCTCAGGAATGTTGCGGGCGACGAAGCCTTTCTCCTGCCACGGGTCGCCGTCGATTTCCGCGGCGGCGAGCGTCAGGAATACTTCGTTCCCCTGGCGGTCGAGGAGGGCCGCGAGGATGAGGCCTTGATGCCATATGCGGTGGCGCGCGTGCGCCGCGGCGCGCGTGTGGGCCTCATGTACGGGGCCGCGTCCTCCCCGGATTTCGGCATCGCCATGGTCGAGGCGTTCAAGCGCAAGGCCGAGGTCGCGTGCAAGGACGGCGTCATCCGCTTCCAGCCGACGAAGGAGCTCGAGCCCGGGATCGAGGTCGACCCGGCCGATGTGCGGCGCCTGGGAGCCGAGCAGAGCAACACCTCGATCGCGTTCGGCTCGCGCATGATCCTGAAGCTCTATCGCCGCCTGCAACCCGGGATTCATCCCGAGCTCGAGGTCGGGCGCTTCCTGACCGAGACGGCCGGCTTCACGCATACGCCGACGCTGCTCGGCAGCGTCGAGCACATCGCCGCCGACGGAACGCCGCAAGCGCTGGCGGTGCTGCAGCGCTTCGTTCGCAACCAGGGCGACGCCTGGACCTTCACGCTGGATTCGCTGCGGCGCGAGCTCGACACGCTCGTCCTTCTCCCGGAGGATGACGGGCCGCGCGTCAAGGAGGCCTTTGCCGGCTATTTCACCTATGCGCGCATCCTCGGGCGCCGGACGGCGGAGCTGCACCGGGCGTTCGCGACACCGACGGAAGATCCCGCCTTCAAGGTCGAGCCTCTTACGGGCGGCGACCTGCGGGTTGTGGCCGAGGACGCGCGGAACTTTGCCGATCGCGCCTTCGCAGCCATGGCGCGCATTGCCTCCGGAGCACCGGAGTCGACCCGGCATGCCATCGAGGCGCTGACCTCGCGCCGCGACGCATGCGTGGCCTTGCTCGAGTCCTTGGCCGCAGCCCCGGCGGGGGCGGTCAAGACGCGCGTCCACGGCGACTATCATCTCGGCCAGGTGCTGATCGTGCAGGACGACGTGAGCATCGTCGATTTCGAGGGCGAGCCATCTCGTCCCGCGGAGGAGCGGCGCGCCAAGAGCTCGCCCTTGCGCGACGTGGCCGGCATGTTGCGCTCGTTTGCCTACGCGGCCGAAACAGTGGCGCGCGAGGTGTCGCACCGTTTTCCCGATGCCGCGCCGCGCGCCGCCGCCATCACGACGCGGTGGCGGCAGCGGGCGGAGAGCGCATTCCTGGCGGCCTACGAGGAAACGGCGCGCGGCAGCCCGGTCTGGGTTGGCGACGAGGTCACGCGCTCGCGCCTTCTGCGCCTGCACCTTCTCGCCAAGGCCTTTTACGAGATCGACTACGAAGCCAACAACCGGCCCGACTGGATCGAAACGCCGATCCGCGGCGTTTTGTCGGTCCTTGACGACAAGATTGAGGAAAAGGTTGAGGCATGAGCGCTGACGACACCACCCCCAAGCCCCGCGCGGCGCGACCTCGGCGCGCAGCGGCGCGCAGCGCCGGCGGCCGTGGCGCCCAGGTCGAGGCGGCGGCGGACGTGGCGCCTGCCGGCCCCGAATCGCCCCTGGACCGGGCCGCGATCGACGCGATCATGGCTGCGGAGCACGGCGACCCCTTCGCCGTCCTGGGCCCCCACCAGGTCGCACCCGGCGTCTGGGAAATCCGCGCCGTCCTGCCGGAAGCGGTCACCGCCTCCGTGGAGTTGGACGGCCAGACAATCGAGATGAAGCGCCGGCACGCAGCCGGGTTCTTCGTGGCCCGCGTCGAAGGCGTCTTTCGCCCGACCTATCGGCTGCGCATCGATACCGGCGAGCGCGAAATCGTGCGCGACGACCCTTACCGGTTTGAGGCGTTTCTCAAGCATGACGAATTGCGAGCCCTGCGCGACGTTGGCGGCGACACGGTTTATTGCAGGCTCGGCGCGCACCGCAAGACGATCGAGGGCGTGGCCGGCTTCGGCTTCGCGATCTGGGCCCCGAATGCCCGCCGCGTCAGCGTGATCGGCGAGTTCAACGACTGGGATGGACGCCGCAACCCGATGCGCCTGCACCATGACGGCGGCGTGTGGGAGATCTTCATCCCCGGGATCGATGCAGGGCCTCGCTACAAGTTCGAGATCAAGGGAGCCGACGGCGGCCTCCATTTGAAGGCTGACCCGGTCGCCTTCGCGGCCGAGCGCCCGCCCGCGACCGCGTCCGTCGTGCACGGCGAGCCGCACTTTTCGTGGCGCAATGACTCCTGGCTGGCGAACCGCGGCGCCAAGGACCCGCGCAAGGCGCCGATCACCGTCTATGAGTGCCATCTCGGTTCGTGGGGGCGCGTTCCCGAGGAGAACAATCGCTATCTCAGCTATCGCGAGCTTGCCGATCGTCTCGTCCCTTACGTCAAGAATATGGGCTTCACGCATATCGAGCTGCTGCCCATCACTGAATATCCGTTCGATGGTTCATGGGGCTACCAGCCGGTCTCGCTGTTCGCACCGACGAGCCGTTTCGGCCCTCCCGAGGACTTCTGCGCCTTCGTCGAAGCCGCGCACGAAGCGGGCATCGGCATCATCCTCGATTGGGTGCCGGGTCATTTCCCGAACGATCCGCACGGGCTCGGCTATTTCGACGGCACGCACCTGTATGAGCATGCGGATCCACGCCAGGGATTCCACCAGGACTGGGGCACCTACATCTACAATTACGGACGCCAGGAGGTGGCGGCATTCCTGATCGCCAACGCGCGCTTCTGGCTGGAACGTTATCGGCTCGATGGGCTGCGCGTCGATGCGGTCGCCTCGATGCTCTACCTCGATTATTCGCGCCAGCAGGGGCAGTGGGTGCCCAACCGCTACGGCGGCAATGAGAATATCGAAGCGATCGACTTCCTGCGCCGCATGAACGAGGTCGCCTATACCTCGTCGCCCGGCGTGATCACGGTCGCGGAGGAGTCGACGGCCTGGCCCGGCGTGTCGCATCCGACTTACACCGGCGGCCTCGGCTTCGGCTTCAAGTGGAACATGGGCTGGATGCACGACACGCTGCGCTACGTGTCCAAGGATCCGATCCACCGCCGCCACCATCACCACGACCTGACCTTCGGCCTGCTCTACGCATTCACGGAAAATTTCATTCTGCCGCTCAGCCATGACGAGGTCGTGCACGGCAAGGGCTCGCTGCTCGGCAAGATGCCCGGCGACCGCTGGCAGCGCTTTGCCAACCTGCGCGCTTATTTCGGTTTCATGTGGGGCCATCCCGGCAAGAAGCTGCTGTTCATGGGGGGTGAGTTCGGCCAGGAACGGGAGTGGAGCCACGATCATAGCCTCGATTGGCACCTGCTCGACGACCCGCTGCACCGGGGCGTGCAGCTTCTCGTCCGGGACCTCAACCGCACGTATCGCGAGCTGCCCGCCCTGCATGAGCGCGACTGCGAGGCGAGCGGGTTCCGCTGGCTGGTCGCCGACGACGCCGACAACAGCGCCATCGCCTGGGCGCGGCGCAGCGACGACGACGATCACGCCGTCATCGTGGTGTCCAATTTCACGCCGGTGCCGCGCGGCGGCTATCGCATCGGCGTGCCGCTGCCCGGCTTCTACCGCGAAGTCATCAACACGGATTCCTCCGTCTATGGCGGCAGCGACATGGGCAATCTCGGCGGCGTCTGGGCCGAGCAGAAGGAGAGCCACGGCCTGCCCTACTCGATCACGCTGACGCTCCCGCCACTGTCGACGCTGTTCCTCGACCGCGAAGCCTGAGGAGCCCCGTCGGTGAACCGCTGCCGCTTCACGTCGTTGTCCTGAAAGGATGCCCGGCAAGGACGAGGAAGCGACGATGGGAGCTCAGGCGAGCGCCGGCGAGATGGTCGAGACCGACATTCCGGCCCGCCTCGACCGCTTGCCCTGGGGCCGGTTCCACAAGCTCGTGATCGTCGCCCTCGGCATCACCTGGATCCTCGACGGGCTCGAGGTGACGCTGGCCGGCGCCCTGGCCGGCGCGCTCAAGGAAAGCCCGACCCTGCAATTCAGCAATATCGAGCTCGGCCTGTCCGCCACCAGCTACCTGATCGGTGCCGTCAGCGGCGCCATCTTCTTCGGCTGGCTGACCGACCGGCTCGGGCGCAAGAAGCTCTTCTTCATCACCCTGTTCGTCTATCTCGTCGCCACCGCCGCGACGGCCTTCTCGTGGGACGTCTGGAGCTTCTGCATTTTTCGCTTCCTGACCGGCGCCGGCATCGGCGGCGAATACACCGCCATCAACTCCACCATCCAGGAGCTGATCCCGGCGCGCGTGCGCGGCTGGACGGACCTCGTCATCAACGGCAGCTTCTGGATTGGCGCCGCCATGGGCGCCGCCGGCTCCGTGGTGCTCCTCGATCCGGCTTATTTCGCCCCCGATGTGGGCTGGCGGCTGGCGTTCTTCATCGGCGCCGTGCTCGGCCTCGTGATCCTGCTCATGCGCATGTGGCTGCCCGAAAGCCCGCGATGGCTGATGACGCACGGACGTGCCGCCGAGGCGGAAAGAATCGTCGCAGCCATCGAGGACCGCTTCCGCGCCGAAGGTCACCAGCTCGCACCGGTGACCGGGCCGAAAGTGCGCCTGCTTTCGCGCACGCACACACCGCTGCCGGAGGTGTTTCACACGCTGTTCCACGCGCACCGCCAGCGCGCTTTCGTCGGTCTCGCCCTGATGGCCTCGCAGGCATTCTTCTACAACGCGATCTTTTTCACCTATGCGCTGATCCTCACCGATTTCTATGGCATCAAGGCGGACGCGATCGGCTGGTATCTCCTGCCCTTCGCGGCCGGCAATTTCCTGGGTCCGCTGCTGCTCGGCCGCCTGTTCGACACGATCGGCCGCAAGCCCATGATCGCCTTCACCTATGCGGTCTCCGGGCTCCTCCTGGCGGGCACCGGCTACATGTTCCAGCAGGACATGCTCACTGCCCGCGCCATGACCATTTCCTGGATGGTGGTGTTCTTCTTCGCCTCGGCGGCCGCGAGCTCGGCCTACCTGACGGTCAGCGAATGCTTCCCGCTCGAGATCCGCGCCCTCGCCATCGCCGTGTTCTACGCCATCGGCACGGGCATCGGCGGCGCCGCCGGCCCGGCCTTGTTCGGCGCGCTGGTCGAGACCGGTTCCCGAACCAGCATTTTTGCCGGCTACCTGTTCGGCTCGGTGCTGATGATCGCCGCCGCCGCCATGGCGGCGCGCTGGGGCGTCGCCGCCGAACGCAAGTCGCTCGAGTCGGTGGCGCGCCCGCTCTGCTATACCGACTAGCCATAGCTCCCGTCGCGGCGGCACGACCGCCGAAAACGTCGCCCGACACGGCGGTTCCCGCGCATATTGTCTGCTGCGCCTTCATGCGCAACGCAGACGACCTCTCGGCTCATAAGCTTATCCCTCGCCGCCTTTGGACCCGAAGACACGATCGGTTTCAGGATCGCGGGACGGACTTCTTGGCCGTGATTGAGACGCATGTCCCGCTGGATGTCGCAGATGGCAGTGAACGTGCCCTCTTGGTTGAAGTCAGCACCATTGCAAAACGGGGCAATGTCCGATGTAGCAGGCCAGTCGCTCTGCCCTCAGCGGCAGAGTTCTGCCTTGTCCCGTCAGCGCTCGCCCGGAGCCCGCCGTGCCCGTTGCCAAGATCTGGATCCCGGCTCTGTTCGTGCTGCTCTGGAGCACCGGTTTCATCGGAGCCAGGCTCGGCCTTCCGCATGCGGGCCCCCTCACCTTCCTGAGCCTGCGCTATGGCCTCGCCGCCGGCCTCCTCGTTGCCATCGCCCTGCTCATGCGCGCGCCGTGGCCGCGGCGGCCGAGCGACATCGCCCATTACGCAGTCGCCGGGCTGCTCGTGCACGGCGTCTATCTTGGCGGAGTTTTCGTCGGAATCTCGCTCGGAGTGGAAGCCGGGCTCAGCGCGCTTATCGTCAGCCTGCAGCCGCTCCTGGTCGCCGCCTTCGCCGGCGTGCTGCTCGGCGAGCGCGTGTCGGCCCGCCAATGGGCGGGTCTTGCACTGGGCTTCACAGGCGTCGCCTTGATCCTGTTTCACAAGCTCGGACGCGGGCTGACGGACGCGCTCGGCGGCCTGGCCTGCGTCGCGGCGCTGCTCGGCATCACCGTCGGCACCCTTTACCAGAAGCGCTACTGCACCGGCATGGACCTGCGCACCGGGACGGCGATACAGTTTGCTGCCGCCGGTCTCGCGACCGCCCCGCTCGCGCTTCTGTTCGAGCAAGGGCGCGTGGCCTGGACCGGCGAGTTCCTGTTCGCGCTGCTCTGGCTCGTCCTCGTGCTGTCGCTCGGCGCCGTATCGCTGCTCTATGTGCTCATCCGCCGCGGCGCGGCCGCATCTGTGTCGAGCCTGTTCTTCCTCGTACCACCCTGCACGGCCGTGATCGCCTGGCCCTTGTTCGGCGAACGGCTCGGCCCGGCTGCCCTGCTCGGCATGGGGCTGACATTGGCGGGGGTGATGCTGGCGACGCGCCCTGCACGCTAATGAGCGCGGGGGCCGGCTTCGATATCCCTGGTTTCCACAGCCCGGCAGGGATTGACGCCAAGCCTTACGCGCCTATGTTCGGGGCAGAACAAATCAGGAACATAACATGGTTCGTCAACCGCGCCACTTCTCACGCCGGGACGAGGAAGACCTGCTCGCGGCCTTGAGGGACGCGAGGACCGCGTGCACCACCGCCATGGGCAAGGCGCCGATCAACGGAGCCGTCTACATCGCCCTGACCCAGGTCACCGAAGCCATCGACGAAGTTTGCGTGGCGACCGGGCGGAAGCACGAGCACTTCTGGCTCAAAGCGCATTCCGCAACGTCGCCGGCGCGAGGCGGGTGAGGCGTCGGGCGGCTTACCGGCCATCCGGCGCGGGTTGCTGGCGTTTGACGCAAGTGCGAAAGTCCGGACCGTGATGAACGACCAGCCTCGCCACCTCCCGCAATATTTCGCGAATGTCGGCCACCTCCTCAGCCACTTGTTGATGCTGCTCTACCCGACGGTGGTGCTCACCCTCGAGCGGCAACTGAGCCTGAGCTACGGCGAACTCCTGTCACTGTCCATTCCGGGGGCGTTCCTCTACGGCGTCTGCGCGCTGCCGGCGGGCTGGCTCGGCGATCGCTGGAGCGCCGAATACATGATGGTGATCTTCTATGTCGGGAGCGGCGTCGCCGCGATTCTCACCGGACTTGCCACGGGGCCGCTGGGCATCGCCGTCGGCCTGACGCTGGTCGGCCTGTTCGGCGCGATTTATCACCCGGTCGGCCTTGCCTGGCTCGTCAGGAACGCCGAGCATCGCGGCCGGGCCCTCGGCCTGAATGGCCTGTTTGGCAGCATCGGCGTCGGCAGCGCCTCGCTGGTGGCTGCCTCACTGACGAGCCTGGCGGGTTGGCGCGCCGCCTTCATTGTGCCGGGAGCTGTTTGCATCGCCTTGGGCGTTGCCCTTTGGCTCGCGGTTCGCGCACGGCTGGTCGTGGCGGCGACGCACGACCGCAAGCCGCAAGACGGTCCGGGACGAGACGCCGTCGTGCGCGCCTTCTTCGTCCTGTCCGTGACCATGCTCTGCGCCGGCCTGACGTGGCATGCCCTGACCACCGTGATGCCGAAGCTCTTCGATCAGCGGCTCCCCGTGATCACGCAAGGGAGCACGGTCATGGTCGGGGCCCTCGTCAGCATCGTTTTCGCGGTCAGCGCCGCAATGCAATTGGTCGGCGGCTGGGTTGCCGACCGGTTCTCGCTGAGGCGGGCCTATGTCGTATCCTGGTCCGTCCAGATCCTTTTGATCTATATCCTGGCCTACGCGTCGGAGCTGGCTCTGATCGTCACCATGATGCTCGTCTTCTGCACGGTCGTCATCTCCACGCCGGTCGAGAACGCGCTGCTCGTGCGCTACACCCCGGGACGATGGCGCGCCACGGCCTTCGGCGCCAAGTTCGTCCTGTCGCTGGGCCTCGGCTCGCTCGGCCTGCCTCTCGTCGCGCTGGTGCACGAGAGCACGGGCGACTTCTTCTGGCTGTTCGTGATTCTCTCCGGCCTCGCCCTGACCATCGCCGTCACGGCCCTCCTTCTTCCGGGCGATCCCGCGCGCGAGCCGGCGCCCAAGGCAGTCACCGTGCCGGCCGAGTAACAAAGGCGTCGCTCCCGGCTCACTCCAGGACAGCGTCTGCGGGCCCGGACGACTGGCGCGCTCTGCGCAGGAGGAGCACGAGCGGCAGGACCGCAAGCGCCACGATCATCATCAGCTTGAAATCATCGCCGTAGGCGACGATCGTTGCCTGACGCGTGATCTCGCTGTTCAGCGCCGCGCGACCTGCCTCGGTCGCCAGGTTCCAGATCTGGGAAACGAAAGGATCGCGCAGCGCATCGTTGTAGGGTGTCACGTGCTCCGTGATGGCCGAGTGCATCGCCTGCGTGTTGCGCACGAGCAGGAAGGTGACGAACGAGATGCCAATGCTCGATCCGATATTGCGCGACAGGCTGTAGAGCGCCGTCCCCTGCGTGCGGAACTCCGGCGTCAGGGTCGCGAAGGTGATCGTCGAAAGCGGGACGAACATGAAGCCGAGCCCCATACCCTGGGTCACGCCCGTGCGGATCAGCGTCCACTGCGACACGTCCGGGGTGAATCCCGTCATCTCCCACAGGACCTGGGCCGTGAGCGCAAACCCGGTTGCCAGGAGGAGCCGCGGGTCGACGCGATTGATCAGGCGCCCGCAGATCATCATCGCGAGCATGGTTCCGAAACCGCGCGGCGCCAGCACGAGGCCAGCCGTCAGCACCGGATAGCCCATCAGGTTCTGCAGGTAGGGCGTGAGAAGCGCCAGCGTCGCCAGCAGGATGATGCCCACCACGAAGATGAACATGAGCCCGACGGCGAAGTTTCGGTCGCGGAAAATGCGCGGATCGATGAACGGCTGTTCTGCCGTGAGCGTCTGCACGATGAAGAGGTAGAAGCCGAGCACCGTCAGGCCAGCCTCGATCTGGACCTCGAGGGAGGAAAACCAGTCGAGCTGTTCGCCCCTGTCCAGCATCATCTGCAAGGCGCCAATGGCGAGGCCCAGGCTGAGGAAGCCGATCCAGTCGAGCTTGATTCGCGACAGTTTCGTCTCGGCAAGGAAAGCTGAGAGGCCGACGAACGTCAGGATGCCGACCGGCAGGTTGATGTAGAACACCCAGCGCCAGTTATAATACTCGGTAAGCCAGCCGCCGAGCGTCGGGCCGAGGATCGGGCCGACCATGACGCCGATTCCCCACAGGGCCATGGCCGAGCCGTGCTTCTCCTTCGGATAGCTGTCGAGCAACACCGATTGCGACAGCGGCACGAGCGGCGCGCCGAACACTCCCTGCAGCAGTCGGAACAGCACCATCTGCTCGAGCGAGGCGGCCATGCCGCACAGGACTGATGCGCCGGTGAATCCCGCGACGGTCACCAGGAAAATCCGCTTGCGGCCGAAGCGCGCCGTGAGGAAGCCCGTCACCGGAGTCATGATCGCGGCCGCGACGATGTAGGAGGTGAGGACCCAGTTGATCTGGTCCAGCGTCGCCGAGAGTGAACCCATCATGTAGGGCAGCGCCACATTGGCGATCGTGGTGTCGAGCGCCTGCATGATCGTGGCGAGCATGACGCAGATCGTCAGCACGCCGCGATGCGGCACCTCATGGACGCATTGCGTGGGCACGGCTCAGGCTCACGTTCCCAGTCGCATCAGATCGCCCAGCGAGCGCGTGTGGCCGGTGTCGATGCTGACGTCGGCGCTCATGCCCGCACGCAGTGGCGGCCCGTCCTGCGGAATCTCGACCCGCAGGCGCACGGGCACGCGCTGCACCACCTTCACCCAGTTGCCGGAGGCATTCTGGGCGGGCAGCACCGAAAACTCGGCGCCGGAGGCCGGGCTGATGCTGGCTACCGAGGCGTGCCATTCACGGCCTGGATAGGCGTCGATTGTCACCGTCGCGGGATCGCCGGGCTTGAGGAAGGTCAGGTCCGTCTCCTTCGGGTTGGCCTCGACCCACACGTGATCGGCCGCCACGAGATTGAAGGCCGGCTGCGCCGCCGGCAGATATTCACCGACCTGCAGCGCGTCCACCTTGGCGACGACGCCCGCCATCGCGGCGCGCACGACGGTGTGGCGGAGGTCGCGCTCCGCCTTGTCGACCTGCGCCTGGGCCTGGCGGACACGTGGATGGTTTTCGATCTTGTCATCGGCCTTGCCGCCGAGTTGCGCCACGGTTGCTTCCGCCTGGCGCTGAGCAGCGCTGAGCCGCTGCCGTGCGGCGTTGAGGTCGTGTTGCGCCTGGTCGAGGGCCACCTGCGTCGTCACACCCCTGCGCATCAGATCCTGTTGGCGCTGCGACTGCGCCTCGGCGAAGGTCACGTCGGCTCTCGCCTGCTCGATTTGGGCAAGGTTCTGGCGGTAGGTCGCCTGC
>DATBIR010000018.1:0-2372 GCA_036556825.1 Beijerinckiaceae bacterium | reverse complement strand
CGAGGTCCGCCTGTTCGATCTGCACGAGCCGCGGTGCCTGCGCCTCGAAGGCGGCGCCAGCGGACGGCTCGGCGCTTCGCGCGGCGAGGCCGCCATCAGGCTGGTGCCGGAGGTCGGGGGAACGCGCGTCGATTATCTCTACGGCGTCGATCTGACGGGGAAGATTGCCGCAGTAGGCGGGCGGATGATCGAGAGCGCGGCGCGCGTGATCATCGGCGAAGCCTTCAAGCGCCTGGCGCGGCGCGCGGAGCCCGGCGGCGGCGCGGGGCCGGGCTCGCTGATCGCAGCCATCATCGCCTGGCTGCGCAATCTCGTCGGAGGCCGGTTATGAAGCCTGCGCCCTTCGACTATATCCGGGCCGAGAGCCGCGCCGAGGCGGTCGCGCATCTGGCCGATTACGGTGACGGCGCAAGGCTGCTCGCCGGCGGGCAGTCATTGCTGGCCATGCTCAACATGCGTCTCGTCCTGCCGGAGCTGCTGATCGACATCAGCCGGACGGCGGACCTCACCCACATCCGGCGCGCCGGCAACATGATCGAAATCGGCGCCGCCGTTACCCAGTCGCAGCTCGAGCGCTGGCCGGAGCTGGAGAGAACGCTGCCGCTGGTGGCAAAGGCGATGCCGCATCTCGGCCATTTCCAGACCCGCAACAAGGGCACCGTCTGCGGCTCCATCGCACACGCCGATCCGGCGAGCGAGCTGCCGCTCTGCCTGACGGTGTTGAACGGGGAAGTGGTGCTGGAGGGAAGGCGCAGCTCGCGCGTCGTCGGCGGCCGCGATTTTTTCACCGGCCTCCTGCAGACCGCGCGCCGCCCGGACGAGATGATCGCGGCGGTTTGCCTGCCGGCGGCGCGAACGGGCGAGGCCTATGCCTTCCGGGAGCTGGCCGTGCGCCATGGCGATTTCGCGATCATCGCGGTAGCCGTCCGCCTGACCGCGACGACGCTCACGATCGGCATCGGCGGCAGCGCCGAGCGTCCGGAAGTCCGCGACTGGCCGGTGCTCGACGGCTCGGCGCTCGACGACGCGCTGACCATGCTCGCCGCCGAGCTGCCGTTGCAGGACGACGTCCAGGCCGATGCGCATTATCGCCGCATTCTGATCCGCTCGCTCGGCCGGGCCGCAATCGAGGAGGCGCGATCATGCCTCTCCTGAGACGCGGCCATCGCCACGCCGTCACCATCACCCTCAACGGCCGCCGGCGAACCGGGGCCGCCGAGCCGCGGATGCTGCTGACCGATTTCCTGCGCCACGAGCTCGGCGCGACCGGCACCCATGTCGGATGCGAGCATGGCGTATGCGGCGCCTGCACGGTGCGGCTGGACGGCGAGGCGGTGCGCGCCTGCCTGACGCTGGCGGTGCAGGCCGACGGCCGGCGCGTCGATACGGTGGAAGGGCTGGCGGGCGACGGCGACGGCCTGTCGCCGCTGCAGCAGGCCTTCCGGCGGCATCACGCCCTGCAATGCGGCTTCTGCACGCCCGGCATCCTGATGTCGCTCGACCATTTTCTCAGCGAAAAGCCCGATGCCGGCGAAGCCGACATTCGCGAGATGTTGTCCGGACATCTATGCCGCTGCACCGGCTATACCGGCATCGTCCGCGCCGCGATCGAAGCCGCACGCAACCAAGCCTCTAGTGAGGAGACGACCTGACCCATGTTCGACGTCGGAACAACCCTGATTGCCGCTGCCGCCCGCGAACCTTGCCGTCTTGCGCTGGTCGACGGCGATCTTCGGCTGAGCTATCGCGCGCTGCTCGAAAAATCCCTGCGGCTGGCGAGCGGGCTCGCCGAGATCGGCATCAAGCATGGCGACCACCTGCTCGTGCTTTTACAGAACCGTGCCGAAATGGCCATCCTGCATTGGGCGACGCAGATCTCCGGGATTATCGTCACGCCGATCAACTGGCGGGCGAAATCCGACGAGATCGACTTCTTCCTGCAAAATTCACAGAGCCGCGCCATCGTGTTCGAGACGGCTTCCGCAAGCGCCGTCCAAGGCGCACAGGCTGCAAAGACCGTGCCGCGTATTGCCGTGGGCGGTGCATCCGGCGGCACGCATGATTTCGCAATGCTGCTCGGCGCGCCGGCCGCCGAAGCGCGGTCGAAGGCCAGCGCGGAAGACTGGTCGTTGATGTTCTACACCTCCGGCACCACCGGCCAGGGCAAGGGCGTGCCGCGCCGCCACCGCGCCGAGCGCGCCGCTGCGATCGCGCATGTCGCGCAGAACGCCTATCTCTACGGTGAGATCACGCTCGGCGTCATGCCGCTCTATCACACAATGGGCGTGCGCTCGCTCCTGGCGATGGCGGCGATCAACGGCACCTTCGTCTGCCTGCCGCGCTTCGATGCCGGCAAGGCGCTGGAGCTGATC
>DATBIR010000017.1:0-27334 GCA_036556825.1 Beijerinckiaceae bacterium | reverse complement strand
GCGTCGACGACCTCGAGCGCGGCGATCACGTGGTCATGGTCTTCGTTCCGAGCTGCGGGCACTGCCTGCCCTGCTCGGAAGGACGGCCGGCCCTGTGCGAGCCCGGAGCGGCCGCGAACACAGCCGGCACGCTCCTGTCCGGCGCGCGGCGCCTGCACCGCGACGGCAAGGACGTGAACCACCATCTCGGCGTGTCGGCCTTCGCCGAATACGCCACCGTCTCGCGCCGCTCCCTCGTGAAAATCGATCCCGACCTGCCGCTCGACGAGGCGGCGCTGTTCGGCTGCGCGGTGATGACCGGCGTCGGGGCCGTGATCAACACGGCGAAAATCGCCGCCGGCTCCAGCGTCGCGGTGATCGGCCTCGGCGGCGTCGGCCTCAGTTCGCTGCTCGGCGCGGTCGCGGCCGGAGCGCGCCGCGTCGTCGCCGTCGACCTGTCCGACGACAAGCTCGGGCTGGCGCGCCAGCTCGGCGCCACCGACACCTTCAACGCGGGCTCGGCGGATGCAGCCAACGAGGTGCGCGAGGCGACCGGCGGCGGCGTCGAATACGCTTTCGAGATGGCCGGTTCGGTCCGGGCCATGGACCTCGCCTACAAGATCACGCGGCGCGGCGGCACGACCGTCACCGCGGGACTGCCGCCGCCGACGCACACCTTCAGCATCCCGCAGGTCAATCTCGTCGCCGAGGAGCGCACGGTCAAAGGCAGCTACATCGGCACCTGCGTGCCGACGCGCGACATCCCGCGCTACATCGAGCTCTACCGCCGCGGCAAACTGCCGGTCGACCGCCTGATGAGCGATCACCTCAAGCTCGAGGACATCAATCTCGGCTTCGACCGGCTGCATGACGGCAAGGCCGTGCGCCAGATCGTGGTGATCTGACATGGATCCCGTCGCCTATATGCGCGGGCTCGCCGAATTGTGGGGACAGGGCGGCAAGGCCTTCGCCGCGGCCCAGCAGAGCATGTTCGCGGAGATGGCCGAGCGCGCCGCCAAGGCCGGCGGCGGCCAGGGCGCGATGCCGAATCCCGGCGCCGGCGCCGCCGACCTCGCCGCCGCCAACGCTGCCTTCGCCAAGTTGTGGGCGGCGGCGAGCGAATTGTCCGGCACCATCACCAGCGGGCTGCATAAGGGCGAAGCCCCCGACCCGGTCGTCGCGCAGATGCTCGGGCACATTTTCGATCCGCGCGTCTGGTTCTCGTCGACCGACGACATGGACGAGGCGCTGCAGCGTCTGTCGGAAGGCCCGCGCCTCGCCGACCTGTGGGACATCGAGCGCAAGTTCCTGAACGTCTTCAACACCTGGATCGCGCTGCGCCGGCGCAGCCTCGAGCACAACACGGTCATGCTCGAGGCATGGATGCGCGCTGCCGGAGCCTTCGCCAGACAGCTCGCCGACATGGCCGATGCGGGCGCGAAGATCGAATCGCCGCGCGAGATCCTGACCCTGTGGGTCGAGACGGCCAACGACGCGATGCTGGAGACGCAGCGCTCGGAGACGTTCCTGCGCTCGCAGAAGGAGGTCCTCAAGGCGAGTACCGACCTGCGTCTCGCACAGAAAGAGGTGGCCGAGTTCTACAGCGAGATGTTCGGTTATCCGACGCGGGCCGAGCTGGACGACGTGCACAAGACGGTGACCGAGCTGCGCCGCGAGCTGCGCGCGTTGAAGCGGCAGGCGCGGGCCGCGTCGCCGGCAAAGACTTCGGGAAGCAGGCGATGAGCGACCCCGGCACTCCCATCGACATCAAGCCCGACCAGGCCTTGTCCGAGGCTGCGGCGCTCGCGGAAAAGATGGCGCGCGGCGCCAGGCTGTTCAGCGCCGTGCGCGACGAGGACGTCGCCATCGCGACGACGCCGAAGGACGAGGTCTGGCGCCAGGACAAGGTGGTGCTCTACCGCTACCGGCCGCTCGCCGACACGAAGGTGAGAACGCCGGTTCTCATCACCTACGGGCTGATCGGCCGCTACACCATGGCCGACCTGCAGGAAGACCGCTCGCTGGTCCGCAACCTGCTCAAGCTCGGCGTCGACCTTTACGTGGTCGACTGGGGCAACCCGTCCCGCGCCGACCGCTGGCTCACCATCGACGATTACGTCGACGACTACGTCGCCGGTGCCGTCGACGCGATCCGCGATCGCGCCGGCGTCGACAAGGTCAACCTCCTCGGCATCTGCGAGGGCGGCGTGTTCGCGCTCTGCTATGCGGCGCTCTATCCGGACACCGTCAAGAACCTCGTGCTGACCATCACGCCGGTCGATTTCCACGGTGACCAGGTCGAGAACCGGCTCGGCCACGGCTTCATCAACCTGTGGACGCGCAGCCTCGACCCGGAGGACATCGACCGCCTGATCGAGGCGCACGGCAACCTTCCCGGCGAGTTCATGGGCTCGGTCTTCTCGCTGATGACGCCGATGCGCACGCTCATGAAATACAATTTCGACATGCTCGAGGTGATGGACGACCAGAAGAAGTTCCTGAACTTCCTGCGCATGGAGAAGTGGATCGCCGACCGCCCGCACCATCCGGGCGAGGCGGCCAAGCAGTGGCTCAAGGACCTCTACCAGGACAACAAGCTGGTGCGCGGCGAATTCGAGCTCGGCGGGCGCAAGGTCGATCTGCGCAACATCACCATGCCGGTGCTGAACGTCTTTGCCAGGGACGACCACATCATCCCGCCGGCGACCTCGCAGGCCCTGCGCATCTGCGTCGGCTCGCGCGACTACGACGAGCTGCCGCTGCCCGGCGGCCATGTCGGCGTCTTCGTCGGCGGCAAGTCGCAGGGGCTGCTCGGCTCCGGCATCGCCGGCTGGCTGGGCGACCGTGACGGCGAAGCGGACGACGCCGCCGCAGCGCCGCCAAAACGCCCACGCTGATGGCGCTCAAGAGCAAGATCGTCTCCCCCGCCGAGGCCGCCGCCATCCTGCGCAGCGGCGACACCGTATGCGTGTCCGGCTTCGTCGGCATCGGCACGCCGGACGAACTGCTGATCGCGCTCGAGCGCCGCTTCCTCGATGGCGGCGAGCCGCGCGACCTCACTCTCGTGTTCGCGGCTGCGCCGGGGGATGCGAAGGAGCGCGGCCTCAACCGCCTCGCCCACAAGGGCCTGCTCAAGCGCGTGGTCGGCGGCCATTGGGCGCTGGTGCCGAAGATCGCCGAGCTCGCCCTCGACAATGCCATCGAGGCCTATAACCTGCCGCTCGGCTGCGTCTCGCACCTCTATCGCGAGATCGCCGCGCGCCGGCCCGGCGCTCTGTGCAAGGTGGGGCTGCGCACCTTCGTCGATCCGCGCCTCGGCGGCGGCAAGCTCAACAGCGTCACGACTGAGGATTTGGTCGAGCTGGTGCAGCTGCGCGGCGAGGATTGGCTGCTCTACAAGTCCTTCCCGATCAACGTCGCGCTGCTGCGCGGCACCACGGCCGATCCCAACGGCAACATCACCATGGAGCGCGAGGCGCTGACGCTGGACAACCTCGCCGCCGCCATGGCGGCCAAGAACTCGCGCGGCTTCGTGATCGCCCAGGTCGAGCGCATCGCCGCCGCCGAATCGCTGAGCCCGCGCGAGGTGCAGATCCCCGGCATCCTCGTCGATTGCGTGGTCGTGGCCCGGCCCGAGAACCATCTCCAGACCTACGCGACGGCTTACAACCACGCCTATTCCGGCCGCCAGCGCGTGCCGCTCGACCGCATCGAGCCGCTCGCCTTCGACGAGCGCAAGATCATTGCGCGGCGCTGCGCCTTCGAGCTGCCGCCCGGCGGCGTCGTCAATCTCGGCATTGGCATGCCGGAGGGCGTGGCGGCGGTCGCGGCGGAGGAACGCGTCCTCAAATACCTGACCCTGACGGCCGAGCCCGGCATCATCGGCGGCATGCCGCAAGGCGGGCTCGACTTCGGCGCGGCGCTGAACCCGGAAGCCGTCATCCAGCAGAACCAGCAGTTCGATTTCTACGACGGCGGCGGGCTCGACCTCGCCTGCCTCGGCATGGCGCAGGCCGACCGCGACGGCAACGTCAATGTCAGCCGCTTCGGCCGCCGCGTCGCCGGCGCGGGCGGCTTCATCAACATCTCGCAAAGCGCCAAGAAACTGCTGTTCGCTGGCACCTTCACGGCCGGAGGCCTCGAGGTCGCCGTCGAGAACGGCAGGCTGACCATCATCCGCGAAGGCAAGGCGCCAAAATTCATCGAGGTCGTCGAGCAGATCACGTTCAGCGGCGCCTACGCGGCCGAGATCGGCCAGCCGGTCCTCTACGTCACCGAGCGCTGCGTGTTCCGGCGGACGCCGGAGGGAATGGAGCTCGTCGAGGTGGCGCCCGGCATCGACATCGAGCGCGACATCCTCGCCCGCATGAGCTTTGCGCCGATCGTGCACGATCCCGCGGTCATGGACGCGCGCATCTTCCGGCCCGAGGTCATGGGCCTCGAGCAGATGCTGCTCGGGCTGAGCATGGCCGAGCGCATCAGCTACGACGCGGAGCGCAACATCCTGTTCATCAACTTCGAAGGCTTCCAGGTGCGCACGGTCGACGATGTCGACCTCGTGCGCCGCGAGGTCGAGGCTCGCTGCAAGGCCGTCGGCGGCAAGCTGCACTTGATCGTCAATTACGACGGCTTCACGCTCGACCCGGCGGTCAGCGACGCCTATTTCTCGATGATCACCTACATGCAGCAGCGCTACTACCTCACGGCGTCGCGCTACACGACCAGCGCCTTCATGCGCCTGAAGCTCGGCGACGCGCTGACCGAGCGCAACCTCGCCCCGCACGTCTTCGAGACGAAAGCCGAAGCGCAGGAATTCAGCGCCGGCCAGTCATAGCCGCCGGCCCCGATCGAGTCACCGCCACAAGGCCGATCACGCCCTGGGCAGAACCGGCGCCGTCAGCCAGTTGACGATCAGCGCGATCTGGTCGTCGCTCATCAGCGCCGGCGCGTGGCCGCATCCCGCAATTTCGACCACCTTTGCGCGCGCGGCCCGCGTTGCCATCTCGTCGGCGGTCTCGCGCAGCAGGAGGTCGGAATCGGCGCCGCGCAGCACCAGGACCGGACATGTGATCGCGTCCCAATAGCTCCACAGGCTGACATTGTAGACGCGCCCGGGGCGGAAGGCCTCGGCGATGCGCCGGTCATAACGCAGCCTATATCTGCGCTCCGGCGTGGCGATCACGCTGTGCAGCGTGATGTGCTCCCACTGCGTCTTCGTGAGCTCGCCGAAAGGCGCCAGCACCTCGCGGAAATAGCGCTCGGCCGTGTCCAGATCAGGGAAGTCGGCCGGCGCATTGATGAGGTTGTCGCCGAGCCGGCGCAAAGCCGCCCACGGGATAAAGGGTCCGATGTCGTTGATGACGAGCCGCCGCACAGGCGAGTCGGGCAGGCCGGCCAGCACCATGCCGATCAGGCCGCCGAGCGAGGTGCCGATCCAGTCGACCTGCCCGACGCCGAGCTTGGCGAGCAGCACGGTCATGTCGACGCTGTATTGCGGCAGGGCGTAATCGTCGCCGTGGCCGAGCCAGCCGCTGCCGCCGCGGCCGGGCAGATCCGGGCAGATGACGCGGTAGCCGCGCGCCGCAAGCGCCGCCGCGACGAAGTCGAAGTCGCGGCCCTGCCGGCTCAGGCCGTGCACGCACACGGCGACGCGGTCGCTGTCGGGATCGCCCCAGTCCGTATAGGCGATGCGGTGGAAATGCTGCTTCGAGATGCTGCGGATCGAGTCGGTCCGAAAGGGCGGTCTCGTCTTCATCGACCTCGCCAGGTGCAGCAAACGGCCGCGCTCGCGCGCCGGGCCTTGTGCGGCTTCTAGCCGCCTGCCCGCGTTTTCGCAATGAAGGTTGTGCATGGCCGGATGCACATCCCCAGGGATCGATGGGAACCTGCCATAACGGTTCGGCATTGCCGACAGGAGAGACGATCAGGCATGGATATCCGGACCGCGCCCCTGTCCAGCGGAAGTTTCAGCCCCTATCGGATGGCCGATCGCATGGTCCAGGGCCGCGACGGCCTGCCTGCGCTCGAGCTGATCGAAGCCGCGCCGGACGGGCCGCGCACGGGCGCTCCCATCCTGTTCCTGCACGGCGCCTTCGGCGGCGCCTGGATGTGGCGCGAGATCTTCATGCCGTATTTCGCCCGGCGCGGGCGCGCGTCGCTGGCGCTCAGCGTGCGCGGACACGGCAGGAGCGAAGGCCACGAAGAGCTGCGCAGCTGGGGCGTGTCCGAATACCTCGACGACATCCGCCGCGCCTTTGCCGAGCTCGGGGAGCCGCCGGTGGTGGTCGGCCATTCCCTCGGCGGCCTGCTGGCGCAGATGCTGATCGGGCGCGAGCCGATGCGCGCCCTCGCGCTGCTCGGCTCGCTGCCGCCGGAGGGCCTGATGCTCGAAAGCTCGCGCCTCGCCCTCACCGACACGGCGATCTGGGTCGAGGCTTTCGTCGGCTCGGTGGCGCAAAGGAAGCTGCCGATCTCCATGGCGGCCCATCAGATCCTGTTCTCCGAAGGCCTGCCGCGCGAGCGCGTCATGCAGTATTCCGCGAGGATGACGCCGGAATCGCCGCGCGCCCTGGCCGACGCGCATGTGCCGACGCCGATCACGCCGGCCTTCCTCTACGCCATCCCGACCCTGGTGGTGCGCGGCGGCGCCGACCGGCTCGTCTGGCAGGCCTCGGCGCTGCGCACGGCGCTCTACCACGGGGCCGCCTACCGCATGGCCGAAGACCAGGGCCATTTCCTGCAGCTCGACGTCGGCGCCGAGACCGTGGCGCGCGACCTGTTGGCGTGGATCGACGGGCTTGATCTGTGAGAGCGGCGTGAACTTCAGCTCCTCTCGATGTCATCACCGGGCTTGTCCCGGTGATCTCGATGACGAAGGGCTCCGCCTTTCCGATCGGGATGGCCGGCACAAGGCCGGCCATGACACGAGGAAGGTTCGTTCGGCGCGGTCACACCTGCACGATGCGGATGTTGTTGGTGGTGCCGGCGACCGCGAAGGGGATGCCGGCGGCCACGGCGACCAGATCGCCGGCCTTGGCGAAGCCTTCCTCGACCGCATGGCCGGCGGCGCCGGCCACCATGTCTTCGTAGGTGCCGACCTCGTCCGAGCGGAGGCTGTGCGCGCCCCATAGGAGGCTGAGGCGCCGCGCCGTGCCGAGCTCCGGCGTCAGGGCGAGGATCGGCACCACCGGGCGCCGGCGGGCGATGCGCGCCGCCGTGGTGCCGCTCAAGGTGTAGGCGACGATGGTGGCGGCGCCGATCGCGTCGGCGAGGCTGGCGGTGGCCGCCGCGACCGCGTGCGGCGGCGTATCCTCCTCGCCCGGATCGGAGGCGGCGATGAAGGAGCGGTAGAGGTTGTGCTTCTCCGTGCGGCAGATGATGCGGTCCATCATCGCCACCGCTTCGACCGGGAAGCGGCCTGTCGCCGACTCGGCGGACAGCATGACGGCGTCGGCGCCGTCATAGATGGCGGTGGCGACGTCGGAGGCCTCCGCCCGGGTCGGCGTCGGCGCCCCGACCATGGAATCGAGCATCTGCGTCGCGACCACGACCGGCTTGGCGGCAAGCCGGCAGGCCCGGATCAGCTCCTTCTGGCGGCCGGGCACGTCCTCGTGCGGGATCTCGACGCCGAGGTCGCCGCGCGCGACCATGACCGCGTCGGACAGGCGCACGATGTCGTCGATGCGGTCGAAAGCCTGCGGCTTCTCGACCTTCGTCATGATGCCGGCGCGGTCACGGATGAGGCCGCGGGCCTCGATCAGGTCGCCGGGCTTTTGGACGAATGACAGCGCCACCCAGTCGACGCCGAGCTCGAGCCCGAAGGCGAGATCGGCGCGGTCCTTCTCGGTGAGCGGCGACAGGTCGAGCAGGGTGCCGGGCAGGTTCACGCCCTTGCGGTTCGAGATGGTGCCGCCGATCACGACCTCCGCCCGGATCGCGTCGCTGTCGAAGCCGACGACGCGCACGCGCACGCGGCCATCGTCGATCAGAAGCTCCTGCCCGGGCATGACAGCGGCGAAGATCTCGCGATGCGGCAGCGGGATAGCCTCTTTGCCGCCATCGGATCCCTTCAGCACGAAGCGGATGACCTCGCCGGGCGCGACCTCCAGCTTTCCGTCCGCGACGGTGCCGACGCGGATCTTCGGCCCCTGAAGGTCCTGCATGATGCCGATCGGCCGGCCGACGTCCTTCTCGAGCGCACGGATGGCGGCGTGGACCTTGGCGTGATCCTCCTGCGCACCGTGGCTGAAGTTCAGCCGGAACGTGTCCACGCCGGCCAGGAACAAGGCGCGCAGCATCTCCGGCGACGAGCTCGCGGGCCCGACGGTGGCGACGATCTTGGCATGACGGTCACGGCGCATGGTGCATTTCGGCCGCGAGTGGCCGCCTCCCTGGAGCATGACCGGTGAAAGCCAGCGTCCGGACACCGATCCGGAACCGGCTTCGCTTCGCCGGGGGACGATCATGCGATTCGGCGGCGGACATTAGAGCGGGAGCGGCTCGATCTGAAGCCGCTCCGGCGAATAGCCCCCTTGAAAGATGCGCCGGCGCGCCGGCAGCGGCTCAGATATTGTCGCCGCGCAGCGCCTCGCAGACGGCGTCGGTGACCTCTTTCGTGGTCGCCTTGCCGCCGAGGTCGGGCGTGTGCAGGGCCGGATCGCCGGTCACGCGCTCGACGGCCCGCATGAGCCGCCCCGCGGCGGCCGTCTCGCCGAGATGCTCGAGCATCATCGCCCCGGTCCAGAAGGTGGCGACGGGGTTGGCGATGCCCTTGCCGGTGATGTCGAAGGCCGAGCCGTGGATCGGCTCGAACATCGACGGCGTCTTGCGCTCGGGATTGAGGTTGGCGGTCGGCGCAATGCCGAGCGAGCCCGCCAGCGCCGCGGCCAGATCGGACAGGATGTCGGCATGCAGATTGGTGGCGACGATCGTGTCGAGCGTCTGCGGCCTGGCGACCATGCGCATGGTCATGGCGTCGACCAGCATCTTGTCCCAGGTGACGTCCGGGAACTCGCGCGCCACCTCGGCGGCGATCTCGTCCCACATCACCATGCCGTGGCGCTGCGCGTTCGACTTGGTCACCACCGTGAGGAGCTTGCGCGGGCGCGAACGCGCCACCTGGAAGGCGTAGCGGATGATGCGGCTCACACCGGCGCGCGTGAACATGGCGACGTCGGTCGCCGCTTCCTCGGGCAGGCCGCGGTGGACGCGCCCGCCGACGCCGGCATATTCGCCTTCCGAATTCTCGCGCACGATCACCCAGTCGAGTTCGGGGCCGGAGACGTGCCTGAGCGGGCTCGTGATGCCCGGCAGGATGCGCGTCGGACGCACGTTGGCGTATTGGTCGAGCGGCTGGCAGATCGCGAGCCGCAGGCCCCACAGCGTGATGTGGTCGGGGATGTCGGGCGCGCCGACGGCCCCGAAATAGATGGCGTCGAACTTGCGCAGGCGGTCGGCGCCGTCCTCGGGCATCATGACGCCGTGCTTCCTGTAGTAGTCCGAGCCCCAGTCGAAATGCTCGACCTTGAGCTTGAAGCCGCCGTCGCGCTCGGCGCAGACGTCCAGGGCCTGGAGGCCCGCGGCGATCACTTCCGGGCCGATGCCGTCTCCCCCGATGGCGGCGATGCGATGCGTGCGCATGGTGATTCCTTTCGCGCCAGTTCCAGCGTTGCTGCGCGTCTGAATGGAAGCTTGCAGGCGCCCGATCGCACAAGCGGGCGCGGAAGGGAAGGCCTGCCGGCGCTCGCCGCCCTGCGCCTCCCATCCCGCTTGTGCTCGATGAAGCCGCCCTGCCCCTGGCGAGAGCGCGAGGGGCGTGACATGCGCTTCCCGTCCTGGTTTCATGTCGCGTTCCAGGCCTGTGCGCACAGGAGGAGGCGGAGTGAAGACCTTGGGCCTGATCGGTGGCATGAGCTGGGAAAGCACCGCCATCTACTACCGGCACCTGAACGAGCTTGCCCGCGAACGCCTCGGCGGCCTGCATTCCGCCAGGCTGCTGTTGTGGTCCTTCGACTTCGCCGAGGTCGCCGAGCGTCAGCACGCGGCTGATTGGGACGGGGCGGCGCGCCTGCTGGTCGATGCCGCCCGGCGTCTCGAACGCGGAGGCGCCGAGGCGCTCCTGATCTGCACGAACACGATGCATCGGATGGCCGGTGACGTCGAAAAGGCGGTGCGCATTCCGCTGCTTCACATCGCGGATGCGACCGCACGCGCCGTCAAGGCGTCGACCTCACGACGCCCGGCATTGCTGGCGACGCGCTTCACCATGGAACAGGAATTCTACAAGGGACGGCTGCGCGACAGGCACGGCATCGAGGTCATCGTGCCCGACGAAACCGGCCGCGAGGTCGTCCACAGGATCATCTACGAAGAGCTTTGCAGAGGTGAGGTGAAGGAACAGTCCAAGGCTGCATATCTCGAGCTGGTCGACCGGCTTCGGGCAGCCGGAGCCGATGGAGTCGTGCTCGGCTGCACCGAGATCACCATGCTGATCAGTCAATCCGACCTGGACATCCCGGTATTCGATACGACCCGCATCCACGCCGAGACCGCGATGGACTTCGCGCTGTCCTAGACCATGATCCGGTGGCCACCACGTGGCCGAACAAATGCGTCACGAAGAGAGACCTGAGCAGGATCGATTCAATGTGAAGCGATCCTGCTCCAGGAGGACGACATGATCGGAACCCGATGGTGAACTCCGTGCTGACGGTGATCAGCCGGAGGCGGTTCCGTGAGCGGGAGATAGTGGCTGATGGCTGTCAGTTCGCCCGATCTGAAGGCGTTCCTGGTTGCGACACCTTTCTTCGGCGGGCTCCCGGACGCAAGTCTCGATCTTCTCATCTCGATGCTTGTCGAGCGTCGCTTCGAGGCAGGTGCGACTGTCCTGACGGAAGGAGAAACGGGGCGCTCGATGTATATCGTTCATTCCGGCGAGCTCGTGGTGAGCAAGCTCGCGGAGCCAGACTGCGTGATTGCCATGACGCGTCTCGGGCCCGGTGATTTTTTCGGTGAAATGACGCTCATCGAAGTGCAGAACCGATCGGCCACCGTCGTCGCGGACAGCCCGGTCGTGCTGTACGAGCTCACGGCCCGCAACCTCTACACATACTATAAGTCCGACATCTACGCCTATGCGATGGTGATGCAGAATATAAACCGCGAGCTCTGCCGGCGGCTTCGCCGCGCCGACAACCGCATTGCCGAGCTGCAGTTGCTTCACAGGAAGCGGTGACGCAGGTTTCCCCCCGACGGACGACTTGCCAGCCCCGGTATGAGGCTTCGCCGCCGCCCCGCGTCAGCGGCAACCCCGAATATCCGCCAGGTGCCAGAAGCGGGGCGACGTCGCTGGTGCCGGCAGCAGACCTGCGCGCGCGGGAATGATCTCCCGGCCCTTTGCGCGCGCTTGCCGGCGGGCCTATTATCGCGGCCATGAGCGAAGGTCAGGCCCTGTTCGCCGTCTTGCGCCAGTCCGCTGCTCCCGACGCCGCGGAAGCTATCGAGCATCTGGTCGAGCACGCGCCGGACCGGGAGCTCAACCGGATCAACGCGCTCGATCTCGCAACGCGCCTCGCCATCGACGAGGAGCGCCTGATCGCGGCCTTCCTGCACGCCGCCCGGGTCGGCCTGTTCGAATTGTCCTGGAACGTCCTGTGCCCCGGCTGCGGAGGCGTCCTCGACGCGAGCGCGACGCTTAAATCGTTCGACAGGGACGAATACGGCTGCGCCCTGTGCGCCGCCGGCTACGAGCCTACGCTCGACGAAATGATCGAGGTCACGTTCACCGTGAGCCCGCGCATCCGCAGGATCGCCGCACATGACCCGCATCGGCTTCCGATCTGGGACTACTGTCGGCAGATCTTCTGGAGCTCCGGCGTCGACTTGCCGCCGGATTTCGAGGACCTCATCGAGGACATCACCCTGGAGTCCCTCGAGCTGCCGGCGGGCGAAAAGGCGATCGTCTCCCTGCAGCTTCCGGCCGAGTTCCTGATCGTCTTCGACCCCGTGACGCACAGTACGCAGTTCCTCGACGTCAAGGGCGAGCCCACCCGCGAGCGACAGGCGATGACGCTCGTGTTCAACAAGGTGAAGGCTCCGACGGGAAAGCTGGAGCTGCGGCCGGGGCCGCTGCGCATCACGCTCGAGAACCGTACGGACATGCGCGTCCTGCCGGCGATCTGGGTCGCCGGTGACAAGCTTCACGATCTCCTCGGCCGGCGCAAGCCGTTCCTCACCGCCAAGCGGCTGCTCACCAACCAGACCTTCCGCGACATCTACGGCACGGACACATTGGACGTGGACCAGCGCCTCAGGATCACCAGCCTGACCTTCCTGTTCACCGACCTCAAGGGCTCGACGGCCCTCTACGAGCGCGTCGGCGACCTTGCCGCGTTCGACCTGGTGCGAGCCCATTTCCGCGTTCTGACCGAGATCATCGCCTCCGAGGCCGGCGCGGTCGTCAAGACGATCGGCGACGCCGTCATGGCGACCTTCCCGACGCCGGACCGGGCGCTGGCGGCGGCGCTGCGCATGCGCGCCGCCATGCGCAAGCTCAACGAGGAGCGCGGCGCCGAGGACCTCCTGCTGAAAATTGGCATCCACGAGGGTCCTTGCCTTGCCGTCACGCTGAACGATCGCCAGGATTATTTCGGGCAGACGGTCAACATCGCCGCGCGCGTCCAGAATCTGGCGACCTCCTCGTCGATCTACGCCACGGGCCCGGTGATCGGGCATCCCAACTCATCGAGCGTGCTCGACGGTGCCGGCCTGAAGCCTTTCGCCCGGGAGGCCGCGTTGCGAGGGATCGCGGAACGCATCGCCGTGTACGAGATCCTGTAGCGGGACATCGCGATCCGCGCTCCGGGTGGCTTTGGTCGCATGATCCGAATGCATCTTCCGGCGAAGCAGGTCCGTTCACCGAAGACGTGCGTCATGTAGAAAGCTCGAGAGCCGATTGCACGTGAACGGAAACGGCCCCGGAAGCAGCCATGTCTTGCTCCAACCGTCTCCTGGCCTGATCGTGCATTGGCACTCATTCTGTTGGTTGGCGTTGCGCGTAGCGCTTGTCCGTCGCGCCGATGATCGCCACGCCCACAAGGCCCAAAGCCGCTGCGATGGCTCCGCCGCCAGCAATCCAACCCAGGAGAAAAAGGCCGACGATCTGCAGGCCGGCAATGGCGATTGTGAAGGCGAGTTGAGTCACGGCCATTGATCCGTTCCAGCGCTCTGCCAGCCGGTAACCGCCAATCCCTGCCAAAGCTCCGAGCATGGTCAGGAACGGGCTCAGGAAGATACCCGCCAGGACCGGGCCGAGGACACGCATCGTCACTTGCCGCTCGGCCGCCGAACCTGCTTCGAAGGGCAGAACGAAGATGACGTCCAGATAGAGTGTCAGCGTGAGTAGCCAGATCCCAACCAGGCAAAGATCTGCCTGTCTTTCACTCAGGTCGGGCTTGATGATGCGCCTCCAGAGCCACCAACAGATGAGAACGCAGACAAACGGGATCAAATAGAAGAGTGCCATCACCGGCAGCAGCAGAGCCTCGGGCCCGAGCCGACCGTGGGCGATATCAGCCCCGAGCGGGCCGAGTTGGGCCAGCATTGCAAATGCAAATCCTGCAAGCAGGAACTGCCTGGTCCTGCCCCGTCTATGTTTCGACATCATGGAACTGCTACCTTTGCCTTTATGGCCTGCAGCTGGAGATGAGCGTTCGTCTTAAGGGATCCGCCCACCGGCTGACCTTGACGGCGATCAAGTCGTCTTGCTGCACGTGTCACATCCAGACGTCGTCGTGGCGCTTCCGTGGGGTCATCGCGTGATTTGCGTCAGAACCGGTCCCGCCGGGATCGACGACGAGCTGATCAGAGCCACCCGGAGACCCGCGACAGCGGGGTGGGAACGGGGACATTCGACCGCGTTGGTTGCGATTGGGCTCTCACATGCGGAGCACACGGCTTGCGAGCCCTCGCGCGGTCCCGTACGCCAAGCGCGTGTTACAAGGCACCTCGCTGTTGCGGGGCGAGGGGATCGCGGCAAGCTCTTGAAAGCGGCATATAATGGCGGGCAGCGAAGGTCACCCCCATGCACGCCGACGGCGCCACCCAGAACCTGCGACAGACGTCCGGCCCGGCGCAAGGACAGCCGACTGTGGGCCGGCACGAGCCTGAACTGAGGGAGAAGGACCAGCCGCTCTGGGAGGACATCAGGCTTCTCGGCCGCCTGCTCGGGGACACCATCAGGGTGCAGGAGGGCGAGGCGGTCTTCGCGATCGTCGAAAAGATCCGGCAGCAGTCGGTACGCTTCCGGCGGGATGAAGACGCCGATGCCCGCCTGGAGCTGGAGGCGGTCCTGAACAGCCTCTCGCACGAGCGGACCATCGAGATCATCCGCGCCTTCAGCTACTTTTCGCACCTGTCCAACATCGCCGAGGATCAACACCACGTTCGCCGCACGCGCTCCCATTCGCATGCGGATTCTGGCCCGCGTCCGGGAACGATGGACCATGCGCTCGCCCGTGCGGCGGAGAGCGGCATCGCCCCGGCCAGGCTCCAGGCGTTCTTTGCGGCAGCGCTCGTCTGCCCCGTCCTGACGGCTCACCCGACGGAGGTGCGCCGCAAGAGCACCATCGACCGCGAGATGGAGATCGCCGAGCTTCTGGCGCAACGGGACCGCATGCGGCTGACCCCGGCCGAGCAGGCCGACAACGAGGCGGCCCTGCGATGCGCGATCCTGACCTTGTGGCAGACCAGCATCCTGCGCCGGACCAGGCTCAAGGTCCTGGACGAGGTCGTGAACGCGCTCTCCTATTACGACTACACCTTCCTGCGAGAGCTGCCGCGCTTCTACGCGGAACTGGAGGATGCGCTGGCGCGCAGCGACCGGTCCGGCAATGCGACGGAGCTGCCGTCCTTCGTCAGGATGGGCAGCTGGATCGGCGGTGACCGCGACGGAAACCCGTTCGTCAGCGCGGCGGTGCTGCGGCAAGCGCTGGCCCTGCAGAGCCAGAAGGCGATGACCTTCTACCTCGAAGAGGTGCACGCGCTGGGAGGAGAACTGTCGCTCGACGCGCGCCTCGTCAGCGTCTCGACGGAACTGGAGCAGCTCGCCGAACGCTCGCCTGACCCGGCGCCGCACGACGCGACGAGCCATACCGCCGCGCCATCTCCGGAATCTATGCCCGCCTCGTCGCCACCGCGCGGGCCTTGGGCCAGGCGGAGCCGAGCCGGCCGGCGGTCGGCGACGCCATCGCCTACGCGCATGTCGCCGAAGTCATGTCCGATCTCGGCGCCGTGCATCGCTCCCTGACGGCAAACGGGTCGGCGGCGCTGGCGCGGGGCCGGCTGAGGCGCCTGCGCCGGGCAGTGGACGTGTTCGGCTTTCACCTGGCCGGGCTGGACCTTCGCCAGAACTCCGACGTCCATGAGCGCACGATCGGCGAACTGCTGCACACGGCCCAGCCGGGCATCGCCTACCGCGACCTGCCGGAGAAGGAACGCATCCAGGTCTTGTTGAACGAGCTCACGACGCCGCGCCCGCTTGCATCACCCTATCTCCGCTACTCGGACGAGACGGCATCGGAGCTCGATATCGCGCGGGAGGCGCACGAAGCCCACAAGCGCTACGGACAGGCCGCGGTGCCGAGCTACGTCATCTCCAAGACGGACGGGGTGTCCGACATCCTCGAGGTCGCGCTGCTGCTCAAGGAAGCCGGGCTGCTGCGGCCGCACCGGAACGAGCTCGACCTCAACATCGTGCCGCTGTTCGAGACGATCGCCGATCTGCGGAGCAGCGCCCGCATCATGGACGAGCTTCTCGGATTGACCGCATACAAGCGCCTTGTGGAAAGCCGCAACGGCATCCAGGAGGTAATGCTCGGCTATTCCGACAGCAACAAGGACGGCGGCTTCCTCACCTCGGGCTGGGAACTTTACAGGGCGGAGATCGCGCTGGTCGACGTCTTCCGGCGCCACGGCGTGCGCCTGCAGCTCTTCCACGGGCGCGGCGGCTCGGTCGGGCGCGGCGGCGGTCCGAGCTACGAGGGCATCCTCGCCCAGCCCGGGGGCGCCGTGCAGGGCTGCATCCGCATCACCGAGCAAGGTGAGGTGATCGGGGCAAAATACGCCAATGCCGAGGTCGGCCGCCGCAATATCGAAATCCTGGCGGCCGCCACGCTGCAAGCGTCGCTGCTGGAACCGAAAGACGCCGCGCCTCGCGACGAATATCTCGACGCCATGCAGGTCCTCTCCGACCTCGCCTATCGCGCCTATCGGAACCTCGTCTACGAAACCGAGGGCTTCGAGCGCTTCTTCTGGGACTCCACCGTCGTCGGCGAGATCGCGAACCTCAACATCGGCAGCCGTCCCGCCTCGCGGACGAACTCTCGCCGCATCGCCGACCTCAGGGCCATTCCCTGGGTGTTCGGCTGGGCCCAATGCCGCTTGATGCTGCCCGGCTGGTATGGCTTCGGCACCGCCGTGAAGGGGTGGCTCGACGCGAACCCGGACCAGGGCTTGTCGACGCTGCAGGCGATGCACCGCGAATGGGCCTTTTTTCGCACGCTCCTGTCGAACATGGACATGGTGCTCGCCAAAAGCGACATTGCCATCGCCTCGCGCTATGCCGAGTTGGTCGAACCGGACTTGCGCGATGCCATCTTTCCGACGCTGCGCAAGGAGTGGCAGGACACGATCGATGCGTTGCTGGCGATTTCCGGCCAGCAGGCCTTGCTCGGCCAGAACCCGCTCCTGGCGCGCTCGATCCGCAACCGCTTCCCCTACATCGACCCCTTGAACCACATCCAGATCGAGCTTCTGAAGCGCCATCGGGCCGGGGAGACGAGCGAGCGCGTCGTGAACGGCATTCACCTGACCATCAACGGCATCGCCGCCGGACTGCGGAACAGCGGGTGACGGCGTCGTCATTCGCCCGCGTGCCACTTCTCGTTTCGGGAGCCAGCCCGGCTCCTCGAGCATGCGCGACACGGTGGGTATTAAAGCTTTGGCACACAATGCGCACCGTTGCGCTCGATCACTGAACGCATCGCCACGTTACGAGCCGGAGGCGGGTGGAAGCCGTCATTGCCCCGCGGCCAGCAAACGGACATGCTCCGTGAGCAGATGGCGAGGCCGCGTGACCGTCTCGGGCTCGCCCAGGGAAGCGGAGAGATGGCCGAGCACGCCCGCTCGTACGACAGGGCGGCGTCGGCGGCCAGGCGGATCGTGGCTTGCCCGCCAAGCCTGCGCACCGCGCGCTTGATCTGGTGCCGACAAGTCCGCTCGTATCCTTGCTCGTCTACGGGTCCGAGCGGCTCCTGATCGGCAACGGCGCGGCTGGCCGAAGCGGTGAAGAGACTGTCTTGTGCCCTGTCGACCGGCGCGGCGGCTTCGGCCGGCCGGCGCTGAAAGGGATTGTTGCGCCGCGTAGAAGCTTTTTCTTCACCGGCTAGGGGCATTGCGTGGCAACTTTGTACTCTCCCGTCGAGAAGCTGGTCGCCGATGCTGAGTTGCAGGCCGAGCGGATCATTGGCGTCGTGCGGGCGACGGTCGCGGCCATTCTGTTTGCCTGGATCACCGTTTCGTTCCAACTCGATGCGCCTGCCGATCAGGCTCTTGTCGAAGAGCCGGCGTTGGTGGTCGGTGCCGTCCTGGGGGGCTTCTTGCTCTTGGGCCTGGCATCCTATGTCCTCGCCCGCACTCGGCTGTTCCGACCCTGGATGGCTTTCGCATTCACAGCCGTCGACGCGGTGGTCATCTCGCTCGGTCTCTTCGTCGTGCTGGATGGATCGAGCCTTGCCGGGAACTGGCTTCCCGTCTTGCCCGGCGTCTGGGTGGGGCCGCTCCTGCTGGCCCTGGGCGCGCTCCGCTACCGTCCCGCTGTCCAGGTTTGGACGACAGTCTTGCTCGTGCTGGGGTTCGCAGCCGCCATAACGGCGGCCGGCTTCGATCCCGGCGGGCCGTCAAGAGGTGCCGACGCTCCGATCGCGCATCTTCTCTCCACGGCCCCGATGTTGGTCCGAGGCGTCTTCTTCGGCCTGACCGGCCTGATCGCGGCTCTCGGCATGCGGCGCGCGCGAGCCTTGCTTATCCGTGCCGTGACCGAGACCTTACACCGGGCGAACCTCTCGCGACTTCTTCCCGCCGAGATCGCGCCTTTGGTCGACACGGACCGATTGGAGGAATGGCGGCGAGGACGCCGGCAGCAGGTCGCGATTCTCTTCGTCGATATCCGGGACTCGACAACGCTCGCCGAAAGCATGGACCCGACCCGGCTGTCAGTCTTTCTTGCCTCGTTCCGCCGCCGGCTGCTCCGTGCTGCGGAAGCCAACGGCGGCGTCGTCGACAAATTCATCGGCGACGGAGCGTTGATCGTCTTCGGGATTCCTGAGCCGCGTCCGGACGATTGCAAGCGAGCTCTCGCCTGCGCCAGAGAGCTGCTTCGGGAAATTGCGAAATGGAATTTGAAGCGTGGCTTCATTCCACCCGTGCGGGTCGGGATCGGGCTCCACGCCGGCCACGTCTATTGTGGTCTCGTCGGCGACGACGCGCGTCTGGAGTTTACTGTCCTTGGGGACGTCGTGAACGTCGCTGCCCGCATCGAGCAGGCGACCAAACAATTCGACACGCCGTTGCTCGCCTCAGAGGCGGTGGTGACGGCAGCCGGCGAGCTGAATGCGTGGGAGATCGTCGGCATAGAGCAGCTGCGGGGACGGGCAGACCCTGTCACGCTTCTCGCGCCCATGCCTCGACCAGGAACTGCAGCAGCACTTGGCTCTGCTCGTCATGATCCGTAACGATCTCGCCATCGGCATCGTCCGGATCATTCACCCACCGTAGGCAAGATCACCGTGGCACGTCGGCCCGCGGCCAGCCGGAACCGGTCCGCGCTCACTCCGGCTGCAGCCGCCCGTCGCGCAACAGGAAGATGTGGTCAAACCGGTCGAAGATCTTCTCGTCATGGGTGACGACGATGACCGCTGCGTCGCGTTCCATCGCTACCTTCTTGAGAAGGTCCATGACGATGCCGGCCCGTTGCGAATCCAGAGCGGCCGTCGGCTCGTCAGCCAGGACGATGGCCGGATCGTTGGCGAGCGCCCGCGCGATGGCGATGCGCTGTGCCTCGCCCCCCGAGAGCTGGCCCGGCATCGCGTCACGGCGGTGACCGACGTCCAGATATTCCAACAACTCGACAGCGCGGCGCTGCGCCCGGTCGGGCGCCTCGCCGGCCAGGACCCGCACGACGGCGACATTCTCGACCGCGGACAGGAAGGGCAGCAGATTATGAAGTTGAAAAATGAACCCGATCTTTTCCAGGCGCAGTCGGCGCAGATCAGACCGCAGCCAGCGACCGTCATAGATCGACTCCCCCTCGAGGCGCATGCGGCCGGCGCTCGGCTCCAGGATGCAGCCGATCACGTTGAGCAACGTGCTTTTGCCTGAGCCGCTCGGACCCTTGAGGCCGACGACGGTGCGGGCATGCACGTCGAGGGTAATGTCGACGAGCGCGTCGACCCGCGTTGGCCCCTCGCCGAAATGCTTCGAGATTCCGGCGAGTTCCACAAGCGGGCGATTGACAGTGGCGGCGCTCGGCCCCCCTGGACGTGCCAGTTCGAGGGCGGAATGGTCCGCGAGCATGAGGGTTACCCCGCTAGAGCCGTCGCAGGATCGATGCGCAGCGCCATGCGCACGCCGAGGCCGCTTGCAACGAGGCAAACGGCGATCACGATGCTGAGGAGCGCGGCTGCATCGAAGGTTTCAAGGACGAGGCGACGCGGGAAGACATCCTGGATGACATGAATCAGAGCCGCGCCCGCGAAGAAACCCGTTACGCCCATGGCGAGCGCCTGCTGCACGATCAACCCGATGATCTTGCGATCCGGCGCGCCGATCAGCTTGAGCGTTGCGATCGACTTCTTCTTGTCGAGCGTGAGCGTGTAGATGATGAGCGCGATGATGACCGTAGAGACGACCAGCAGGAGCCCAGTGAAGAGGCCGATCTGGCGACGAGCGCGCTCGACCACGGAGCGGCTCAGCACCGTTTCCTGTTCGGCTTGAGTCAACGCAGCCAGGTGCTTCCACCGAACCACCTCGCTGGCGAAGGTTTGCGGCGCCACTCCGTCCTGCAGGCGGACGAGAACGGCGTTGACCGTATCAGTCTCCGATCCGGTGCCGCCGCGGCGCGCCGTCTCGCGCCGTGCGGCCGGCGGCGCGAGCTCGAACTGCAGCTTCTGCGCGTCGCGCAAGGTCACGAAGACGACCGGGTCACCGCCCGAGGCGACCACGTTTTCGGTCAGGCCGACGATCATGAACTCGTCCCGCCCGAGCGCGATGCGCTCGCCGAGCGGAATGCCGGAGCGCCGGTCGGCGAGAGCCTCGTAGCGACTGTGGGAGATGGCCCGGCCATCGACGACCGGTGGTGGAGCGCCCGGACGATCGAACTCGGAGCCAACCACCTGGAGGCGGACCTTGCGCCCGCCCACGGTCCCCTCAACGGTCTGATAGGCCACGGACCCTGCCGCCTTGACGCCCCACATGGCTGCGATCGCCTGACGCGTATCCCCCGGCAGCCGGGACGATTCGGCGAACGGGCCGCGCGTGCCTTCCTCGACGACCCACACCTCCGCACCGGCGACACGGGACAGGGTGAGGGCCTCGGCGACCAGTCCCCGATAGATCCCTACCATCGAGAGCACGATGCCGAGTAGAAGGCTCAGGCCGAGACAGGTCAGGAGGAAGCGGCCGAGATTGTGCCGGATGTCGCGCGCTGCGAGGTTCATGGCGCCCGCTCCGCATCAAGATCGGACAAGAGCCTTGCGCCCGGCTTGGAGACTTGCCCCGGCGACCACCAGCGAGACGTGATCGGGCAGCGAGGTGCGCACCTCGATTCGGCCGTCGAGAAGCTTTTCGCCAAGCTCTACACGGCGCCGTTGCAGGATCCCGTTCTCCACGATCCAGATCATGCCGGTGCGGCCATCATAGGCTTCCACCATCGCAACGGGTACGAACAATCCGCGCCGGATCGTGCTTTTGGTGAGCACCACCTCAGCCTGCTCTCCGAGATAGAGCGTCTCATGGTTGTCGCTGCAGCGGACGTAGACGCGACGCTCCTCGGTGACGCGATCGCTCTCCAGGTCGATGCGCACAATCTCGCCACTCCTGCTTTGCGCCGGCAACGAGCGCAGCCGTATCTCGGCCGGCATGCCCGGCGACAGCCCTCCGGCTCGGGATTCATCGACGAAGGCCTTTACCCAAACGGTGTCGGGATCGATTAGCGTGAAGACCGGCTCCCCGGGATTGACCACGCTGCCGAGCTCCTTGTGCCGGGCGATCACCCGGGCGCGGTAGGGTGCCCGCAAAACGTGCTGCTCCAGCATGACCTCCTCATAGCGGCGCTGCGCTTGCGCGTCGGACAGCGCTGCCTCGACCACACGGACCTCGCCTTCGGCGACTTGCAGATCGCTGCGCGCCGTGTCTTCCGCGGTCTGGGTTTCCTCGGCCGCTTCGCGCGAAACGCTGCCGCGGGCGACGAGCGCCTGACGGCGCTCGTTGGCCTGCACCTTCTGCGTGAGAACGATGCGCGCGCGGGCAACTTGCGTCCGCGCCTTCTCCACATTGACGTCCGCCTGCCGCACGGCCGCGTCGGCCTTCTGCAGCTTGGCCCGATGCTCGTCATCCTGGAGACGACCGAGAAGCGCGCCTTTTTCGACGAGATCGCCGTGGTCGGCGTGGAGCTCAACCAAGGTTCCCGCCGATTCAAAGCCGAGCTTTGACAGGATCTGAGCCTCGACCGTCCCAACGCCGAAAACGCGGACCGGAACATTGGTCTCCACTTGCGCGACAACGACCGTCGCCGGGCGAACGAACCTCACGACGTAAAACGCGCCCGCGGCAATCGCCAGACCGACGATGGCGAACATTGCAACGAGCAAGCGGCGCATTGGTCCCCCGACGGCGCGCAGCGCGCCCCGAATGATCCAGGCAAGCTAATCCCCCTGTCCCGAAGCGGCTTTGACATGCCTCAACTTCAGACCAATGGTGATCGTCAGACCGCGGCCACGTTTGCCCACACCTCTCGCAAGCTTGCGTCGGCTTAGCAGGCCAACCGCTTTCCCTACATCGACCCCTTGAGCCACATCCACATCGAGCTCCTGAAACGCCACCGGGCCGGCGAGACGAGCGAACGCGTCGTGAACGGCATTCACCTGACCATCAACGGCATCGCCGCCGGACTGCGGAACAGCGGCTGACGCTGGCGTCCCGCAGGCGTGCGATTTCGCGTCCGGGAGCGATCCCGGATCCTCGGGCGTGCTCAACGGCGCGGGTCCGAAGCGAGGTCGGTCAGACCGCCCCTTGCGGCTCCGCCGCAACTGCGTAGGCTGATGACCTCTTTTCCCAGGACCGGAAATTCCCAGCCCCCGATGTCTCAGGTCGTAGCCGCGGTGATCGACCCCTTCGAGCCGCAGATTCGCATGCGCATCGAAGTTGCCGTGCCGCCCCAATGGACCGTGCAGTTCGGCCATCGCTCTCCGGCAGAGCGCGACGCGGCGATGGCGGATGCGGACGTTCTTTTTGTGATGGCGGCCCCCGTCGACGGCGGCCTCATCGCAAGCGCCAAACGCCTCCGCTTCATCCAGAAGCTCGGCGCCGGCGTCGACCGGGTCGATCTGGAGGCCTGCGAGGCGCGGGGGATCGCCCTGGCGAAGCTCGCCGGAGGCAACGCCGTGCCGGTCGCGGAGCATGCCGTGCTTCTGATGCTCGCCTGTTATCGGCGCCTGCCCGTCGTCGACCGGCGGACGCGGGCCGGACATTGGGGCAAGGAGGAGGCGCGCGGCCAGAGCCGGCAGCTTCGCGGCAAGCGCATCGGCCTCGTCGGCTTCGGCGCCATCGGGCGCGAGCTGGCGGCCATTCTCGCCGGGTTTCAGGCGGAGGTCGTCTATTACGATCCCGTGCGCGCCGCGCGCGAGGTCGAGGCGCGCCTCTCTGTCCGCGCCCTCGATCTCGACGAATTGCTCGCCACGTCCGACATCGTCTCCCTGCATCTGCCCCTCCTGCCCGAAACCTCCGGCCTGATCGATGCGGCCCGCATCGCACGCATGAAAAAAGGGGCCGTCCTGATCAACACGGCGCGCGGCGGCCTCGTCGATGAAGGGGCGCTCGCGGCCGCTCTCAGGAATGGTCATCTCGCAGCCGCCGGCATCGACGCCTTCGCCAGGGAGCCGCCTCTCGGCAGCCCGCTGCTCGAACTGGAGCAGACCGTCGTCACGCCGCACCTGGCCGGCGCGACGATCGACAATTTTGACAACATCATCGAGCGGGCCGTCGCCAACGCGCAAAGCTATCTGGAACGAGGCCGCCTGCCGGAGGCGGACGCGGTGCTGATGCCGCGGACGACGCGGGCGGCAAGTTGAACTCAATCGGCAACCACAGCCGCAAAGGAGTCGGGAGGACATGCCTACGACCGTCGAGGTGCTTGCAGACGCCTTCAAGGAGGCCGGGACCCCGTTCATCGTCGGGCACCCCGGCGGCGAATCCGTCGAGCTGATCGACGCCGCGCGAAAGCGCAACATGCCCTTCCTCCTGATGAAGCAGGAGGTCGCCGGAGCCATGCTGGCTTCGACCTGGGGCGAAATCACCGGCTCGCCCGGGGTGTGTCTTTCGACCCGCGGCCCCGGCGCGGCCAACATGGTCAACGGCATCGCCTACGCTTCTCTCGACCGGGCGCCGCTGATCGCCATCACGGACCAGTATTCGGCGCCGACCTACGCGACGGGCCTGCGCCAGAAGATCGATCAGATCGCCCTTTACGCCCCGCTCGTGAAGTGGGGCACCACCATCAACGCCAAGACCGTGCGCCAGCAGGTGCGGCGCGCCATGCGCGAGGCGACCGGCGCGCCGCCTGGCCCCGTGCAATTCGACCTGCCGCAGAGCGAGACCACACGCCAGGCCGAAGACGGAATTGCGGAAGGGCCGCTCCTTCCCAACCAGCTCCTGCCGGAGCCGGACCGGGCCGGCCTCAAGGCGCCCCTCGACATGCTCGGCAGGTCGCGCAAGCCGATCATCCTGGCCGGCCTCGGCGCCCTGTGGAGCCGCGCCTCGGCCGAGCTGACGGCCTTCGCCGAGCGCCTCGGCGCGCCGGTCCTCACCACCACGAAATGCAAGGGCGTGGTACCGGAGGATCACCCGCTGCGCGCCGGCTGCATCATCGGCGGCCTCATCGAGCGCAAGCTTGTCAGCGAGGCCGACCTCATCGTCACGGTCGGACTCGATCCCATCGAGCTGCAACCGAAGCCGTGGCCCTACAATGCGCCTGTGCTGGCCCTCGCTGGCGCGCCGAGCGCCGACGCGGTCGTGCCGGCGCAACTGGAGGTGATCGGCGATCTGCGCGCGCTGCTGGCGCGTCTGGCCGAGTGGGCCGCCGACGGGACCGGATGGGGCGAGCAGGCCGCGCGTGTGTTCCGCGACGACGTCGTCGACGCGCTCAACACGCCGAGCACGGGCCTGTCGCCGCAGCGGACCATGGAGATCGCCCGCGCCGTCCTGCCGCGCGAGACCATCGCCACCTGCGACGCCGGCGCCAGCCGGCTTCTCGTCGTGCAGAAGTGGCAGGCGTACGGGCCGCGCGAGTTCCTCACCTCGAACGGGCTCGGCTCGATGGGCTACGCCATTCCAGGGGCGCTCGGCGCTCGCCTTGCCTATCCCGACCGTCCGGTGGTCGCCTTCACTGGCGACGGCGGCTTCCTGATGGCGGTCGCCGAGCTGCACACCTCCATGCGCGAAAACCTGCCCATCATCGTCGTCGTCTTCGACGACGAGGAGATCGGGCTGATCCGCGTGAAACAGGAGATCAAGGGCATTCCGCTGGCCGGCGTGAAGCTCGGCGGCGTGGCGTGGGACAAGCTCGCCCAGGGGTTCGGGGCCGACGGCGTCGTCGTCGCCACAGAGCAGGCCTTCGCCAACGCCCTTCAGGCCGCGCTGCGCAGCGGGCGCACGACGGTCATCGGCGTCAAGATCGACCCCTCCGGCTATGTCGCGCAGTTCAACGCCCTGCGGGAGTTGTGAGCGGCATCGCTTGACCCACCCTGCGCATCAGGCAGACTGCCGCGAAACGCTTTGAACAAGGCGCCAAGCCGGGAGGAAACCAAGGATGCCACGTTTATCCGCCATGCTCCTCAAAGTCGCGGGCCTGCTGCTCGCGCTGTCGACCGCGGCCGCGGCCCAGGACTATCCGACCAAGCCGGTGCGACTCGTCATTCCGTTCCCGCCGGGCGGCAGCAACGACATCATGGGCCGCTTGGTCGCGACGCAGTTGAGCGAGCGGCTCGGACAGCCGGTCATCGCCGAGAACCGCGCGGGCGCGGGCGGCGTCGTCGGGACGGAAGTGGTCTCGAAGGCCCAGCCCGACGGCTATACCTTGCTCATCATCTCGCTCGCCCACGCCGTCAATCCGTGGCTCTACAAGCTGAACTACGATCCGATCAAATCCTTCGTGCCGGTCGCCTCGATCGGCAGCGGGCCCAACGTGCTCGCGGTTCATCCCGGGCTGCCGGTCAATTCGGTCAAGGACCTCGTCGCCCTCGCCAAGCAGAAGCCCGGCGACCTGCAATACGCCTCGGCCGGCGTCGGCAGCTTCCAGCACCTCGGCGGCGAGCTCTTCAAGCTGGTGGCCGGCGTCGACATCATGCACGTGCCTTTCAAGGGAGGCGGCCCCGCCATGATCGACGTGATGGGCGGTCACACGAAGCTCGTGTTCAGCTCGCTCGTGCAGACGACGCCGCATATCCGCTCGGGCAAGCTCAAGGCGCTCGGTGTCGGCGGCGCCAAGCGCAACCCCGTCCTGCCCGACGTGCCGACCATCGCCGAAGCGGGCGTCGCCGGCTACGAGGCGGTCAACTGGTGGGGCATCCTGGCGCCGGCCGGCACGCCCGCCGCAATCGTCGACAAGCTGAGCAAGGCCGTGGCGGATGTTCTCACGTCGGAGGCGGTGACAAAGCAGCTGGACTCGGAAGGCGCCTCGGTCTTGCAGATGAGCCGGGAGGAGTTCGGCAAGTTCATCGCGTCGGAAATGGGCAAATGGGAGCGGGTCGTGAAGGAGGGCAACATCAAGCCCGAGTAGCCGCGACAGTCACCCGCCTCACCGCACGCGGCCGAAGAATGCTTGATGCATATTGACCTTCACTGCCGCGACCTCTGGCCCGGGCCGAAGCTGATGAGCATCGGACCGGCCTCGATGTGGCTAGCTGGCGCTTGATCGCTTCGGATTGAGTCGGTCACGCTCTTCTTCTCATTGAGAAACAGATCAGGATCGATTCGATCTGAATCGCTCCTGATCTCACACGACCGGCGAGCGGCCGCCGTCCACATTGATGGCCGCGCCGGTGACGTAGGAGCCTGCGTCGGACGCCAGGAAGCAGGCGACGTTCGCCACCTCCTCGGCCTCGCCGAGCCGACCGAGCGGGATGTTGTTCTGCCTCGCCTTGAGCTGGAGGTAGTCCTCGAACGGCAGGTCCGGATGGAGCCGTCCGTGCTCCCTCACCCACTGGTCGCTTTTGATGAGGCCCATGCACAGGGCGTTCACGAGGATGTTGTCCCTGGCGAACTCGTTGGCCATCGCCTTGGTGAGCGCGATGCCGGCGGCGCGGCTCAGGGTCGTGGGCGCGCTGGCCGCCGCCGGCGCCTTGGCGTTGACGCTGACGATGTTGATGATGCGGCCCCAGCGCTGGCGCTGCATGTGCGGGATGACGAGCTGGGCGAAGCGCACCGCCGCGTGCAGTTTCAGGTCCAGGTCGGCATTGAGCAGGCCGCGATCCATGTCCAGGAACGGGCTGCGCAACGACGAGCCGGCGTTGTTGACGAGGATATCGACTCCCGGCGTGTTCTCCGAAATGGTCCTGAACACGCGTTCGATCGAACTCGGGTCGGACACATCGCACGAATAGCCGACGATCCGGCCGGCGATGGCGCCCTTCAACTCTGCAACAGTCGCCTCGATGACCTCGGGGCGGCGGGCCACGATGATCACATCGGCTCCGGAGCGGCCAAGCCGCTCAGCGATGGCTCGGCCGATGCCGCGGCTTCCGCCGGTCACGAGCGCCGTGCGGCCACGAATGTCAATCTGCATTGATGTGACCTCAATCTGCTTTTCGAAGGGAGGTGGACGGCACCGATCCCCTGCCAGGACGCGTGATCATAAACACAGGATGCCCGTACAAGCTTGTCCTGTGGAGTCGTCCGCGTATTCGCCTGTTCAGGGCACTCCGGAGATGAAAGCGCGAGCCCCCTTGCGGTGGCGCCGTGGATGCGAAAGATCGTCAGAATGACGGGGTTGCTGCGGTGATCGTCCAGAGAAACGTTTTCGAGCTGC
>DATBIR010000016.1:0-48844 GCA_036556825.1 Beijerinckiaceae bacterium | reverse complement strand
AAGGCGCTCGGCCACCTGCAGCAGGCCACCATGTGGTTCATGCAGAATGCCATGGCCAAGCCCGACAATGCCGGCGCCGGGGCTTACGACTACATGCACCTGATGGGCCTCGTCGCCATGGGCTATATGTGGGCCAGGATGGCCAAGGTGGCGCATGAGAAGAAGACGCAGGGCAATGGCGTGGCGGACCGGATGGACGCCAAGCTGCTCACGGGACGGTTTTTCATGGAACGCATGCTGCCGGAGACCGGAGCACACCTGGCCCGCATCTCGAGCGGTGCCGATGCCGTGATGACGCTGCCGGCCGACATGTTTTGATCCAAGCCTCCCCCGCGAAGCGGGAGAGGTCGGGTCTGCCATCGGTCGGGCCCTAGGCCCGTCCGACGATAAACTCAGCAGACCGGGTGAGGGGCAGCGCCGCCTTCCCCTCATCCGAACCCTCTCCCGCGAGGGGGGAGGGAATCTGGAGACCGGTAATGGCCGACGCTTACATTTTCGACGCCGTTCGCACCCCGCGCGGGCGCGGCAAGCCGGACGGTTCGCTGCACGAGGTCACCGCCTTGCGCCTTGCCGAGACGGCCTTGCGCGCGCTCCGGGAGCGCAACGATCTCGATACCAGTCTCGTCGACGACGTGATCCTCGGCTGCGTCGACCCGGTGGGTGAGGCGGGCGGCGACATCGCCCGTGCCGCCGCGCTGGTCGCCGATTACGGTCATCACGTTCCCGGCGTGCAGATCAACCGGTTCTGTGCGTCAGGCCTCGATGCCGTCAACTTCGCCGCCGCGCAGGTGATGGCGGGCCAGCACGACATGGTCATCGGCGGCGGCGTCGAGTCGATGAGTCGCGTCGGCATGGGCGCCTCGGGCGGCGCCTGGCCCGTCGATCCGGCCATCGCCATCAAGTCTTATTTCATGCCGCAAGGCATTTCCGCGGATCTGATCGCCACCAAATATGGCTTTGGCCGCGACGACTGCGATGCCTATGCGGTTGAGAGCCAGAAGCGCGCGGGGCGGGCCTGGAAGGAGGGGCGCTTTTCGGAGTCCGTGGTGCCCGTGAAGGACGTCAACGGCATCACCCTGCTCGCCAAGGACGAGCATATGCGCCCGTCCACCGACATGCAGTCGCTCGGCCAGCTCAAGCCGTCATTCGTGCAGATGGGCGAGATGGGCGGCTTCGATGCCGTCGCCGTGGCTGCCTATCCCGAGCTCGAAAGCGTCAATCACGTCCACCACGCCGGCAATTCGTCGGGCATCGTCGACGGAGCGGCCGCGGTTCTGATCGGGTCGAAAGAGGCGGGCCAGGCGGCCGGCCTCAAGCCGCGCGCGCGCATCCGGGCATTTGCGAATATCGGCTCCGAGCCGGCCATCATGCTGACCGGACCCGTGGACGTGACCGACAAGGTGTTGAAACGCGCCGGCATGACCATCGACGACATCGATCTCGTCGAGATCAACGAGGCCTTCGCGTCGGTGGTTCTGCGCTACTGCCAGGCCTTCGACCTGCACCCGGAAATCGTCAACGTGAACGGGGGCGCCATCGCCATGGGCCATCCGCTCGGCGCCACCGGCGCGATGATCCTCGGCACCGTGCTCGACGAGCTCGAGCGCACGGACGAGATGACCGCGCTCGTGACGCTGTGCATCGGCGCCGGCATGGGCACCGCGACCATTATCGAGAGGGTGTAACACCCGTCATTCCGGGATCGCCGCAGGCGAGCCCGGACACCCGCAGCGGGGGCTGCGTCCCCGCGCGTGTTGGGCTGATCGTCGAGTCGGGGCTCTCTCTTCGCGAGCCCGAAATGACAACGGGACCAGGGAGCAATGGAATGAACCTGCAGAATTTCCGCTTCGAGACCGACGCCGACGGCATCGCGCTCGCCACCTGGGACATGCCCGCTCGTTCGATGAACGTGATCACCGTCGAGGTGATGGACGAGCTGTCACAGATCATCGACAAGGTGGCCGGTGACGCGGCCATCAAGGGCTGCGTGATCACCTCCGGCAAGGACGCCTTCTCCGGGGGCGCCGACCTCACCATGCTTCAGGGCCTCGGCGCGCTCTACGACAAGCTCGCCAAGGAGAAGGGCGAGGAGGCTGCCATCCAGGTTTTCTTCGACGAATCGCGCCGCCTGTCGCTTCTCTATCGTCGTCTCGAGACCAGCGGAAAGCCGTTCGCCGCGGCGGTGCACGGCGTCTGCCTCGGCGGTGCTTTCGAGCTGGCGCTCGCCTGTCATTACCGCGTCGCCTCCGACGCCGATGCGACCCGCGTCGGGCTGCCGGAAATAAAGGTCGGGCTCTTCCCGGGCGCCGGCGGCACGCAGCGCGTGGCCCGCCTGATGCAGACCGGAGACGCGCTGCAGATGCTGTTCAAGGGCGAGCAGATCCGCGCGCTGATGGCGCGCAACATGGGCCTCGTACACGAGGTCGCGCCGCGCGAGGCGATCGTCGACAAGGCCAAGTCCTGGATCAAGGGCGGCGGTTCGGCGGTGGCGCCGTGGGACCAGGACAAGTTCCGGGCGCCGTCGGGCAAGGTCTACTCGCCGGGCGGCATGATGATCTGGCCGCCGGCCAACGCCATCTACCGGCGCGAGACGCACGACAACTACCCGGCGGCCAAGGCCATCCTGCAGTCGGTCTACGAGGGCTTGCAGCTGCCCATGGATCTCGCCCTGCGGGTCGAGAGCCGATATTTCGCAAATATCCTGCGCTCGAAGGAGGCGGCGGCGATGATCCGCACGCTGTTCGTCTCCATGCAGGAGCTCAACAAGGGCGCGCGCCGGCCGCAAGGCATCCCCGCCGCGAAGCTCAGGAAAGTCGGCGTTCTCGGCGCCGGCTTCATGGGGGCGGGCATCGCCTATGTCACCGCCAATGCCGGTATCGACGTGGTGCTGATCGATCAGAGCCTCGAGGCCGCCGAAAAGGGCAAGGCGCACTCGCACAAGCTGATGAGCGATCAGGTCATGAAAGGCCGCGCCAGGACGGCCGATCGCGACGCGCTGCTCGGCCGCATCACGCCGAGCGCCGATTACGGCGATCTCAAGGATTGCGACCTGATCGTCGAAGCGGTGTTCGAAGACCCCAAGGTCAAGGGGGAAGCGATCGCCAAGGCCGAGGCGGTGTTGGCCCCGGATGCGATTTTCGCCTCCAATACCTCGACGCTGCCGATCAGCGGTCTCGCCAAGGGCTCGAAGCGGCCCGATCAGTTCGTCGGCATCCACTTCTTCTCGCCGGTCGAGAAGATGATGCTGGTCGAGATCATCATGGGCAAGCAGACGGGAGAGGCGGCGCTTGCGGTGGCGCTCGATTACGTGCGCGCCATCAAGAAGACGCCGATCGTGGTCAACGACTCGCGCGGCTTCTTCGCCAATCGTTGCGTCACGGCTTATCTCCTCGAAGGCCACCTGATGCTGACCGAAGGCGTGCCGCCGGCCATGATCGAGAATGCCGGCCGCATGGCCGGCATGCCGGTGGGCCCGCTCTCGCTCAACGACGAGGTGGCGGTCGATCTCGCCCTCAAGATTCTCAAGGCCACCAAGGCGCAGGTCGGGCCTCAGGCGATCAACCCGAAGCAGGAGGAGCTGCTCGTGCGCATGGTCGAAAAGGAGGGCCGCTTCGGCCGCAAGAACAAGAAGGGCTTCTACGACTACCCGGAGAGCGGCAAGAAGCGTCTGTGGCCGGGCCTCGTCGACCTGCAGCCGACGCATCTCGATCCCGACGCGATCGACTTTCAGGAGCTGAAGGACCGCCTGCTGGTGACGCAGGCGCTCGAGGCGGCGCGCACCGTGGAGGAAGGCGTGATCACCGACCCGCGTGAGGCCGATGTCGGCTCGATCCTGGGCTTCGGTTTTGCGCCGTTCACCGGCGGCGCACTCAGCTATATCGATTTCATGGGCGCCAGGGCTTTCGTCGATCTGTGCCGCAAGCTGCAGAGTCGCCACGGCGACCGCTTCGCTCCGAACAAGCTTCTTCTCGACATGGCAGCCGGCGGCGGCACGTTTTATGGCCGGGCGCAATCGCGCAAGGCGGCTTGAGCCCTTCCGTGGATCAGCTCCAGGAAGGTCTAGCGTCGCCGTGTGCCGCGGGATTGACACAACCGCGCTGTGCGGCGGGAACCGGGCGTCGCTGACAGGCGTTGGCACCTGGTGTCGCTCCTTGCGCGAAGGAGCCTTTTCTTTACGTCTCTATTTTGCGCGCGCGGCAAAGCATGCTTTATCGGCCGAGCCTCAACTTTTCTCATGAGTTCGGGTTCTGTTCTGATCAATTGACGCATGTGCGAAATCAATTGACGCACGTGCGAAATGAACACGCAGGCACGTCAATGCCTTGCAAAGCTGTGAAGGTGCGCTTATCGAGCATGCACCGTGCTGCTTCAGCCGAGAATCCGCGCGCGAATGCGCCATAGGAAAACCCGATGACCGAAAATTCACCCTCTAACTACATCGAACTTGCCGCCGACATCGTGTCGGCCTTTGTCACCAACAATTCCATTCCGGCGACCGAGCTGCCCGCGCTCATCGGCACCGTGCACACGGCGCTGAAGCAGGTGGCGAATGGCGGAGTGCAGCCTCGTGAAGAGCTGAAGCCCGCCGTGCCGATCAAGAAGTCGATTACCGCCGATTACGTGATTTGCCTTGAAGATGGCAGGAAGCTCAAATCGCTGAAGCGTCATCTGCGCTCTGCATACGGCCTGACTCCGGATCAGTATCGGGCCAAGTGGGGGCTGGAGCCGGATTACCCGATGGTTGCCCCGAACTATGCCAAGAAGCGTTCGGAACTGGCCAAGAGCATGGGCCTCGGTCAGAAGCGTAAGAACGGCGCCAAGCAACGGCGCAAGGCGGCCTGACCCCGGCGTGCAGTCGCGTGCGCTCTCGGCTGACGGGCAGTGCCGCTCCCTTTGAGTACCCCGACTGCGCGGAGCCTGCGTCACGACAGAGCGTCGCCTCCCTGCAGAGCCTCGGTTTGGTCGCGTGAACATCAAAAACCACTCGCCAGCCGAGCGCGTGATGAACGTTCTGAGCAAAAATTGATCGGCGCCCTCGCGGGCGCCTTTTTTTTGCGCCTGCGCGCTCACAACTTTCTTGGGCGTAACCTCGTCCTTAAGCGCGACTCGTTTGTTGCTCGAATTTATTAGTTTTTCTCATGCTGGAGCGACGGCCCTCTTCGGACGAGCATCGGCGCGCTTTGACGAACGAAGTCTTCCGCGACTGGCTTCTTGCCCGGCCGTCCGACGGCGGGGGCGGTCTGCCGCGCACCGTCATTGCAAGAGCGAGACCGGTCCCGAATCGGACGCCCCGCGGCGGCCACAGCCGCTTCCACTCACCTGGAATTTGCTTTTCCAACAAGGCATTTTCTTCGGCGAGCGGACTCACTTCGCAAAAAATGCTCTACGGCGCTGGGGCGCCCTCGGCGCATTGTCGCGAACGCGCCACCATTTGACCGCAGCGCCGGCAGGCTCCATATGAGCGCCTACGCATAGGAGAGGTCCGGCGCTCCTGAGCCGGGCTTGCTGGGCCCCGTTGTTTGAACTTTTCATCGCGCTTGTCCTCATTGCCCTTAACGGGCTGTTCGCGCTTTCCGAACTGGCGGTTGTCTCCGCCCGCAGGATGAGGCTCAAGGCCCTCGTCGACGCTGGCCGGCCCGGTGCGGCCACGGCCTTGAAGCTTGCCGAGGACCCGGGCCGCTTCCTCTCGACCGTGCAGGTCGGCATCACCCTGGTCGGCATTCTGGCCGGCGCGTTCTCGGGCGCCGCCCTCGGCGCCAAGGTCAGCGAGGCGTTCGTGTCTTGGGGCGTGGCGCCGTGGCTGGCCGAGCCGCTCGGCTACGGTCTCGTGATCGGCGCAATCACGTTCCTGTCGGTCGTGATCGGCGAACTCGTCCCGAAGCACCTCGCGCTCAAGAATGCCGAGGGCATCGCCTGCGCGGTGGCGCCGGCCATGGCGACGGTCTCGCGGGTCGCCTCGCCGGTCGTGTCGTTGCTCGACGCGGCCACCAAGCTCGTGTTCCGGCTGTTCGGCGCCTCGCTCGAGCCCGACAGCGCGGTGACCGAGGAGGAGATCAAGACGCTAGTCGCGGAGGCCGAGACGGCCGGCGTGATCGAGACCGACGAACGGCTGATGATTTCCGGCGTGCTCCGCCTCGGCGACCGTCCGGTGGGCGGAATCATGACGCCGCGGACGGAGGTGGACTGGATCGATGTCGACGGCAGCGACAACGAGCTCCGCGTGGCCCTGCTCGAGACGGCGCATTCGCGTCTGCCGGTTGCGCAAGGCGACCCGGACAACATTATCGGCGTGGTGCAGGTGCGCGAGCTGCTCAAGCCCCTGCTGCGCGGCGAGCCCCTCGACGTGCGCGCTTTCGTGCGTTCGGCGCCGGCCGTCCCGGACACGGTCGACGCGCTCGACGCGCTTAACGTCCTGCGTGAGGCCGAGGTGCCGATGGCGCTCGTTCACGACGAATACGGCCATTTCGAAGGCGTCGTGACGCCGGCGGATATCCTCGACGCGATCGCCGGCGCCTTCCGGTCCGACGAGGACGCGGCCGAGCCGGAAGCGGTGCAGCGCGAGGACGGGTCATGGCTGCTGGCCGGCTGGATGCCGGCCGATGAGATGGCGGACCAGCTCGGCATCAAGCTGCCCGAGCCGCGGCGCTACCACACGGTCGCGGGGCTCGTGATCGACGAGCTCGAGCACATGCCCTCAACGGGCGAGAAGGTCGAGGCGCTCGGCTGGTGCTTCGAGGTCGTCGACCTCGACGGCCGGCGCATCGACAAGGTGCTGGCGCGCCCCCGCAGCGAGGAGACGGCGCGCGTCGTGAGTGCCGCCGGCTGAGCCGCCGCGCCGACCGCCGCCCCGGCCTGCGCACCATGGGCCGGCGCCGGGCGAACGGAGCGTCGCGCGCGGCTCCGCCGGCGACGCGGCATGTAGGTGCGAAAGCCCGATCGTGCTCGCCGCAATCCCGAGATGCCGTCTCGAAGGGGTCCATCAGGTCGCCGCTGGTGGCCCCGATGTCCCGCAAGAGGTGGTCGGCCCAGTTCGGATGCGTCCTTGGCGCTGCCGGCGGGGTCCGACTCACCGGCAGCGGCCCATCTTCGCTCGAAGGGCCGTGAACGGCATAAGACAAGCAGGATCGATTCAATCTGAATCGATCCTGATCGAGCGCCCGGCACGCGGCCGTGCCGGTCACTCGCGGCATCGGCAGGGCGCGATGTCGACGATGCGGTTCGCCTCGATCCATTCGTCCCGCCAAAGCTCCACGGTCACTTCGGTCTGTCCGGGACGCCAGGTGAAGTGCTCGGTGAAGGCGACGACGGGCGCGTTCTCCTTGTGACGAATGAATTCGATCGCGAAGGCGCCCGCTGGGGACGCGCAGCGGGCCGCGTCGACGCCGACGACCCCTGTCCAGCGCCGTTGCTGCTCGACCATGTCGAAATGTGCCGACCTCTCGATGGCGAGGCCCGGCCTGCAGACCGGCTGGCTTTCGGAAGGCGTGGCGCCAGCAGCGCCAAGCATGCCCGCCAGCAGCAGGCGTGATGTCGATCGATGCATGTTGGTCCTCCTGGAAATTTCCGTGAGCGCGCCTGGGCCCCGGCTCGTGAGGCGCGGCAGCGCAGGCCGGCCGGACTGGCCGTCGCGTTCGCAGGGTGGGAAGGAGAGGGGGGAAGGTCGCCGGGCGCCGGGCATGATGCGCTCCTTCCCCGGGCGGGGCTGGAGCAGCACTTGGACGGAAAGCGTCTTGGGCGGCCGGGCGGCTGCGTGTCTAAGGCCCGACGAGGTTCACGTAACCAAGGCGGCGCGCGCTCGCAAAGCATCGTTTCTCGGGCACGCCATAGAAATTCTCATGCCGCGGCGGCGGTAACCTTCGAAGGTGGAGCGAGGCGCCATTGACTTTCGTCGGGGCGGGAGAGGAGTCTTCCCACAAGTTCCCTCGCAACCGAAGGCCACACCCTTCCATGCCGCGCACCATCGACTATTACTTCTCGCTCGCGAGCCCGTGGGCTTATATCGGCCATGCGCCGTTCGACGGCATCACGCGGCGTCATGGCGTTGTCGTCAATCACAAGCCGATCTTTCTCGGCCGCGTATTCGCCGAGACCGGCGGGCAGCCCCTGCCGCAGCGCCACCCGGCGCGCCAGCGCTATCGTATGGTGGAGTTGCAGCGCTGGCGCGAGAAGCGCGGCCTGTCGTTCAATCTGCGCCCGAAATTCTGGCCCTTCGAGGTCAGGCTCGCCGATCGCTTCGTGATCGCCATCACGTCGGCCGGCAGGGATCCGGACGAATTCCTGCGCCGCGCCTTCAAGGGCATCTGGGAGGAAGACCGCAACCTTGCGGATCCGCTCGTCGTCGCCGAGCTGGCCGAGGCATCCGGCCTCGACTCGACGACGCTGCTCAAGTCGGCGCAAGGCGACATGACCGAAGCGCTTTACGCGCTCAATCTCGAGAATGCCGTGGCGCAGGACGTGTTCGGCTCGCCCGCCTATGTCCTCGACGGCGAGGTCTTTTGGGGCCAGGACCGGCTCGAGCTTCTCGACGACGCCCTCACCAGCGGCCGCCCGCCGTATACGCCCGCCGCGTAATTTCCCCTGGCCTCGGCTCTCGGGCATTCCCGAGCGCCGCCACATATGCGCCGGTCGGGAGCAGCCGACTTGCAAGCGGAGGCCGATGTTACTCCGCGGCCACGCGGGTGGCGCGCCATTGCGCGAGCAGCGCGCGCAGCGCCGCCGGCTTCACCGGCTTGTTGAGCACGTGGACGTTGATGAGCGACGCCTGCTCGCGCACCGCCGGCGAGCGGTCGGCGGTGACGAGCATGGCGGGGAGGTCCGCCGCCAGCACCTCGCGCAGACGCGCGATCGCCTCGAGGCCGTCGCCGTCGTCGAGATGATAGTCGGCGATCACCACCTCCGGGACCTCGGCGCCGCTTGCGACCGCGTCGAGGGCCTCATTGACTCCCGCGGCGGTGATCACCCGGCAGCCCCAGCCGCCGAGCAGCGTGCGCATGCCTTTGAGAATCGACGGTTCGTTGTCGATCGCCAGCACGACGAGGCCGGCGAGCGGCGCGACGGGCGTACGCGGCGCCTCGCTCGGCACGGCGGTTTCCGCCGCAGCCGCAGCCCGCGGTGCCTCGACGCTGAACACGGAGCCGCGGCCGGGCTCGGAGCGCAGGTCGATGCGATGGTCGAGGACGCGGGCGATACGTTCGACGATGGACAGGCCGAGCCCGACGCCGCGCGCCACCTTGGCGCCCTGATCGAGACGCTGGAACTCCTCGAACACGAGCTTCTGCTTCGAGGCGGGGATGCCGAGCCCCGTGTCCCAGACCTCGACCCTGAGCTTGCCGCCGCGGCGCCGGGCGCCGACGAGCACGCGTCCCGACGGCGTATATTTGATTGCGTTCGAGATCAGGTTCTGCAGAAGGCGCCGCAGCAGCCGGCGATCGGAGCGCACGCTCGCCGAGCACGGCACGAACGTGAGCCGCAGCCCCTTTTCGCGCGCCACCGGCTCGAATTCGAGCTGCAGCTGGCGCAGCAGCTCGTCGACGCGGAAGCGCGACCAGTTCGGCTTGAGAGCGCCCGTGTCGAGACGTGAGATGTCGAGCAGCACGGTGAGGATTTCCTCGACCGCATCGAGCGACGCGTCGATGTTCTGAGCGAGGTCGGCGTGGCCGTGGTCGCGCGCGCGCTCGACCAGCGAGGTGGCGTAGAGCCTGGCGGCGTTGAGCGGCTGCAGGATGTCGTGGCTGACGGCCGCGAGGAAGCGCGTTTTCGAGACGTTGGCCTCGTCGGCTTCCGCCTTGGCGCGGCTCAGCGCCTCGTTGAGACGCGTCAGCTCCTCGGTCCGCTCGCGCACGCGCTGCTCGAGCAGCTCGTTGGCGCGCTCGCGCGCCTCCTCGGCGGCGACCGTATCGGTCACGTCGGTATAGGTCGTGACGAAGCCGCCATCGGGCAGCTGGTTGGAACGAATCTCGAGGACGCGCCCGCTGGGCTGGAGGCGCAGGCGCTGCGGCTCAGTGTCGTGGACGAAATTATGCAGCCGCTGCGCGATCAGCTTTTCGGTCAGCCCCGGGCCGTACGACCCGCGCTCGGCGTTGAAGCGGATGATCTGGTCGAGCCCGACACCGATGCGCACCAGTTCGGGCGGCAGCTCGTAGAGATCGATGAACGCCCGGTTCCATGCGAGCAGGCGCAGATCGCGGTCGAGCACGGTGATGCCCTGCCGGGCATGATCGAGAGCGTGCTGCAGGAGATCGCGGCTGTACTGCAGCGCGGCGGACGCATCGTCGAGAAGCTTGAGCGCGTCCCTCGTGGAGACGTTGCGGCGTCTGAGCAGAAGCGACAGCGCGAGGCGCGACGACGCCGCCCCGATCGCCGATGCGAGCAGGTGCTCGGCGTAACGCAAAAGATGAATGTCCGCCTCGGCGCGTCCGTCCGGTGCGAGATTGCGGCTGCGCAGAAAGCTCTCGAACGAGCGGTTGGTGCGCTCCGCACCGAGATAGCGGGCCACGGTGGCGCGCAGGTCGTCGACCGAGACGCTGGCGCGAAACAGGCGGAAGCTGGGCGCGATCGAGGATTGCTCGGGCCCCACGAAGGCGGTTGCCTGCAGGCGCTCGAGCGCGTTGGCCGGTCTCAGCAGCGAGCAGCCGATATACATGGCGACGTTGAGGCCGAGACTCCAGGCCACCCCGTGCATCAGCTGCGGCAGCTGGCTTCCGAACAGGGCGGTCGGCCGCAAGGCGGCGATGCCGAGCGGACCGTGCTTGATCAGGGCCGACCAGACGCCGCTGTCCCAGGCGAGGCTCGGCAGCAGGAGCGTATAGGCCCACACCGCGAACCCGACCGCCATCCCCGCGCTGGCGCCGAACGCGGTGCCGCGCGACCAGAACAGCCCGCCGAAAAACGCCGGTGCGATCTGGGCGATCGCGGCGAAGGACAGGAGCCCGATGGCGGCAAGCGCCGCGTCGCCCGAGCCCCGGTAATAGGCATAGGCGAGGAGCAGCACCGCCACGATGGCGACGCGGCGTACGCGCAGCACGAAGCCGCCGAGATCCGCCGGTGGGCCGGAGGCGTCCTCTCCCGGCGCTCCCGGGAAGCCGCGTCGCCGCAGCACGATCGGCACCACGAGGTGGTTCGAGATCATAATGGCGAGCGCGACCGATTCGACGATCACCATCGCGGTCGCCGCCGACAGCCCGCCGAGGAAGGCCGTCAGCGCGATCAGCATGGCTCCGTCGCGCAGCGGCAGGGCCAGCACCGTCATGTCGCGATCGATCTCGCCATGCGCGAAAACGGCCAGGCCGGCCAGCGCCAGCGGAATCACGAACACGTTGATGAGCACGAGATAGAGCGGAAACAGCCAGGCGGCGCGGCGCACGTCCTCGATGGCCCGGTTCTCGACGACCGCCATATGGAATTGCCGCGGCAGCAGGAGCGAGGCGACGCCGGCGAGAAGGATCAAGGTGAGATAGGGTCCGGCGTGGGAGGTCTGGCCGAAGAACACGAAATCGGCGCTGCGCTCGGCGACGCGGCTGAGGATCGTGTCGATGCCGCCGAACATCCACAGGGTCACGTAGATTCCGACTGCGAGGAAGGCGATCAGCTTGACCACCGACTCGAGCGCGATGGCAAGCACGAGCCCGTCCTGGTGCTCGGTGGCGTCCGTATGGCGCGTCCCGAAGGCGACTGCGAATCCCGCCAGCACCATCGCCACGACCAGCGCGAGGTCGCCGAAGACGGGCATGGTGCGGGCGATCGCGGCGGCCTCGGACGCCGCCAGGAAGACGCCGAGGGAAGCCGACACCGCCTTCAATTGCAGGGCGATATAGGGCACCGTGCCGACCACTGCGATCAGGCACACGATGGCCGCGACGCGCTCGCTCTTGCCGTAGCGTGCCGCCACGAAGTCGGCGATCGAGGTGATGTTCTGCGCCTTGGCGATTCGCACCACGCGGCCCACGAGCCGATGGCCTCCGCCGATCAGCAGGATCGGGCCGATATAGATGGCGAGGAAATCGAGCCCGGAGCGGCTGGCGAGCCCGACCGATCCGAAGAACGTCCACGAGGTGCAATAGACCGCCAGCGCGAGGGCGTAGATGGTCGAGCGCGCCGGGCCCTTCATGAGGCGACGGCCCGACAGATCGCCCCAATGCGCGACCGCGAACAGGCAGCAGAGATAAACGAGGGCCGACAGAACGACCGCCCAACCGGCGACCATGCGATTCCCTGAATTACCGGCCGAACTTAGACTTCAGCTTACTGGCGGAGCTTAGCCTTCCCGGGCGGCTGGCGCCATGGGGACAACATGCCTCCGGAGGACATGATCCCGAGCGGCTGGCCTCGGCCCCTTCAACCCGCGGCTGACGGGAGGTTGACTATTAGCCTCGGGGCTGCCAGCGCCACGTCGTATGCGTGCCGGAGAGGATCGCCATGCTCGAGGAATTCAGGAAATTCGCCCTGCGCGGCAACGCCGTCGATCTCGCCATCGGCGTGATCATCGGGGCGGCGTTCGGCAAGATCGTCGATTCGATCGTCGGCGATCTGTTCATGCCCATCGTCGGCGCCGTTACCGGCGGCCTCGACTTTTCCAACTACTTCGTCCCGCTCTCCAGCCAGGTGACGGCTTCGTCACTGGCGGAGGCGAAGAAGCAGGGCGCTGTGCTCGCATGGGGGCAATTCATCACCATCGTGATCAATTTTGTGGTCATTGCCGCCGTTCTGTTCCTGGTCGTCAAAGGGATCAATCGCCTGAAGCTCCTGGAGGACCTGAAGCTCGTCAGCGGCCCAAAGGAGCCGGAACTTCCGGCGGACGTGAAGCTCCTGGCCGAGATCCGCGACATCCTGAAGTCCAAGCCCGAGGCGGCGGCAGGCGAGGCGCGAACTCCCTGAGCGCCTCGGTCGATCACCTCGATTGATCGGTCGGCATCTTAATTTTGATCAATTCCGCTGCGCGCATGCGCTAGTTTGCGCGCATATTGCCCCAATCCATTGAAGGAATTCCGGCGTGATGAATGCGCCTGTTGCGCTCCCGATCCTCGGCCTGCGGCCCGAAGCTGACAATGCCCCCTCCAGCGGCATCGTCGAGGCGATGACCTATGGCCGCGGCCGCCCCGGCCTGATCCCGTTATGGGCGGGGGAGGGCGACATGCCGACGCCGGCCTTCATCTGCGAGGCGGCGACGCGCGCGCTCGCCGCCGGGGAGACCTTCTATACCTGGCAGCGCGGTATTCCGGAGCTGCGTCAGGCGCTGGCCGCGTATCATGAGCGACTCTACGGACGCGCCTTCGACGTCGAGCGCTTCTTCGTGACCGTCGGCGGCATGCATGCCGCGCAGATCGCGGTCCGCATGGTGGCGGGCAGCGGCGACGAGGTGCTGATCCCGACGCCGGCCTGGCCGAATTTCCGCGGTGCCATCACGGTTGCGGGCGCGACCGCCGTCGCCGTGCCGATGACCGGGAGCGCCGCCGGCTGGGTGCTCGACCTCGGCCGCCTCGCCGCGGCGATCACGCCGCGCACCCGCGCCATCGTCATCAACTCGCCCGCCAACCCGACCGGCTGGACCGCGAGTCGCGACGAGCTGCGCGACATCCTTGGCCTGGCGCGCCGGCACGGGCTGTGGATCATCGCCGACGAGATCTATGCGCGCTTCGTCTACGATCCCGCGCTTGCGGTCGGGGAGCGGGCGGCGTCGTTCAAGGACGTGATGAGCGACGACGACGCCATCCTGTTCGTTCAGACCTTTTCCAAGAACTGGGCGATGACCGGCTGGCGCGTTGGCTGGCTCGAGGCGCCGGCCCGGCTCGGCCCGACCATCGAGAATCTCGTCCAGTATTCCACCTCGGGTGTGCCGGTCTTCGCGCAGCGCGCCGCCATTGCTGCGCTCGAGCGCGGCGAGAGCTTCGCGGCCCATCAGATCGCGCGGGCACGGCATGGCCGCGACATCGTCTGCGACGGTCTCCGGGCCACCGGCCGCGTCGAGATTCCGCCGCCGACCGGCGCGTTCTACGCATTCCTGAGAATCCCGGGCGTGACGGATTCACGGGCCCTGACGTTGCGCCTGATCGACGATGCCAATGTCGGCCTCGCGCCCGGCACCGCCTTCGGCGCCGGCGGCGAGGACTATCTGCGCCTGTGCTTCGCGCGCAGGGCCGAGGATCTTGAGGAAGCCGTCGACCGCCTCGCGCGGGCTCTTGGCTAGACTAGAAAGCGCTCCCATGGATCTCGGGTGTTCCCGAAATCCAGGGAGAAGGGAAGGTCACCCTCCCGAAAGGTCCTCGCCGCTGACGGTGGCCGTCAGGCGCGTCATCGGGATCGCCGGGAATCCGAGCATCCCGTTGAGGACGGTGAAGTTGAAGCTGAGGCCGGTCAGCCGGACGGTGATGGTCGGGACCGGGCCACCCGGGCGACCGGCGAAGCCGAGTCCGGTCTGCGTATATTCCACCACGAGGTTCTGCGGCTGGATGCGTGGAAAGATCTGGCACATCGCCGGATAGGCTTGCGGCGCCGTCGGGCAGGCGGTGTTGCCGCGGCCGAAGACGAGAGTGCGCATCGCCACGGCGTCGTAGGTGCCCTCCGAGCAGCTTTGCGTGGCGCCGCTGCAGACCCGCTTGAAATACGGCATCGGATCGCCTTCCTCGACGGTGCCGGAGATCCCCGTCATGGTCTTGAGGTCCGACGAGACCGGATTCGACACGGCGGCCAGACGCACGCCGAGCTGCAGCGCCTTGGTCGCCTGGTTGAATTGCCAGAAGGCCTGGCCGAGATCGATCATGGCCATCAGCAGCACGATGAAGATGCCGCCGATCAGCCCGAACTCGACGGCGACTGCGCCGCTGTCGTCGCGGCACGACGACAGCGTGCGCCTCAGGATGTTACTGTCCGACATAACGTTCCTCGTGAGCGGCAGTGACGCGGACAGGGCCGAGGCCGAGCGCGTTGAGGAGGCCAAGGGCGGTGTAGTCGAGGTCCGTGCTCACGCGGACGACGGTGAGCGGATCGCTGCCGCGGTAGAGGCGCTGGCCCGTGTCGGGATCGACCGGGTTCGGCGTTGACTTGTAGATGATCTGCACGTCCGCGGTGTTCCACCAGCTGACCCGCAGCGGCGCGCTGGCGTCGACGGTGCCACGCACCGCGAGATTGCGCGCCGCCGCTTCCGAGGCCGGAAGATCTCCGACGCGCGCCAGGTAGCGCGCCGCGTCGCGGACGCCGGTCTGGATCATCTCGTAATTGTAGAACAGGCTTCCGAACTCGAAGAGGCCCGAGGCCAGCAGCACGAGGAACGGGAAGGTGAGCGCCGCCTCGATGGCGGCGGCCCCCTTGTTGTCCTGCTTGAGGCGGAGCAGTTTGCGCAGGCGGAACATGGCGATGCTCCTCACCGGACCAGCTGAACCGTGTCGCGTATGATGTTGCGCGCCGCTGCCGTGCCCGGCTCGACGAGCTCGATCATCTCGACCCATACGGTTCCGGCGGCGTCGTTCTTGTCCATCGGCTCGGTCAGGAAGAACTTGCCGTAGGAGGTCACCGGTATCTTGCCGCCGGAGTTGCCGCTCATCTGGTCGGCATAGGCCTTGCAGTCGAGGATCGCGGCGACGAAGACGCGGCGGTCGACGGTGTCGGCCTTCAGGGCCTCCTTGTCGCCGGTGTAGCATTGCGGCGCCCCGGTCTCGCCGGGTGCCCCGAGGCTGCCCGGCCCCGACGGAGTGCTCATCAGATTCTGAGCGATCTCGTAGCGGTAGACTTGGTAGCGGGACGGCCGGTTCGCGTTCGACCACGTCTCGCCGGTATCGGCATCGACCGGGAACGGCTTTCCGGGGAAAGTGCGCGTCCAGTATCCTTCGAAATCCCAGTTGCCGCCGCCCACCGAGCCGTTCGTCACCGGGAAGTCGGTGCACGAATTGGTCGCGTAGCATGGATCGCGCGGGAAGATGTGATCAGCCGTTGCGCTCATGCTACAGCCCGATCCGGCGAAGCCTTTGCGCACGTTGACCGCCGGCCGGAAGTTCGGATCGCCCTTGCTGGACTTGAAGCCGCCCTCGTAGATGTCGAAGCGCACGTTGAGGGCGTCCGCGGTCGCCGCGATATAGCCGGGACGCACCTCGACGCCGTTCTTCGGATAGCAGCCGGGCGGGCGGTCGACCGAAAGCGCGTTGCTGACGTTGGTGGCGCCGCTGTTCCCTTCCGCCGGGACGAGGAAGCCGTAGTTGCCCGATCCGGGCTGGTTGCCTTTGTCGCGCATGGCGATCAGCCGCCGCCTGAAGCTCGGCTGCCGGGCGAGCACGCTGAGGCTCACGGCCGAGTCCTCTGCGGGATTGCACATGAACAGCGGCGCCACGTTGCAGGCGACGCTGTCGAAACCGGCAACCGCGCTCGCGGACGTCTGGGTCGCGGTACCGGCATAGCCGGCGACGGTCGCGAACAGGTTCCGCATGGTCACGGGTTGCACGCGCACCTCGACGAAGCCCGCTTTCAAGGGGTCGGTCGTCACGTTCGCGTTGGCGATTGCCGCTGCGTCGCTCGCCGGCAGTGATGTGAGGAAGCGCACGCTGATCAGGTCGCGCGAGATCGATGCCGTGCCGTCTCCGAAGCGCTGGTCGTTGGCGACCAGATTGTCGATGGCGCGGTTGGCGCGTGTGATCGAATCCGGCCGCGCGTCGAGCTCGGCGGCGCCGGCGAGCGCGAGGGCGTCGGCTCCGGCCTGCAGCGACGTCTGCAGGCTGAAGTAGCGGCCGCCGTCGATCACCAGCAAGCTGACGCCGAACAGGACTGGCAGCAGGAGCGCCAGCGGCATGACGATGGCGCCGCGCGTCTCGGGCAGCAGCCGGTCCGCCTCGCGGCGCAGATAGTGGACGATGCGTTTGTTGAACATGGCGCTCACCTCACCAGCTGGACCGAGTCGCGGATGACGTTGCGCGCCGCCGCCGTGCCCGGCTCGACGAGCTCGACGAGCTCCACCATGAACGCGCCTTCCTTCTTGTCGACCGCCTCGGTCAGGAAGAAGCGCGCGAAGGTGGTGACGGGCAGCGGCGGCGAGTTGCCGCCCTTGATGTCGTATTCCTCGCCGAGCGAGACGCAGTCGAGGATGGCAGCCACGAAGGTGCGGCGGTCGGGATTGTCCGACAGCCTGGTCTTGTCGCCGCCGTAGCACTGCGGCGCGCCGCTTTCCTGGGCCCCGCCACCGCCCTTCTTGCCGCCACCGCCGCCACCGACGGAGAGGTCGGCTACGAGATCGTTGTCGATTTCGTAGCGGTAGACCTCGTAACGCGAGGGGCGATTCTCGTCGGTATTCTTCCAGCCATTCGGGAAGGACCGGCCAGGATGGCTCGCCTTCCAATAGGCCTCGAAATCCCAGTCGCCGCCGCCGATGCGGCCGCCCATGCTGACGCCGCCATAGGTGCAGCTGTCAGTGTAGAAGCACGCGTCGCGCGGGAAGCCGAGAGGCTTCCCCTGGTTCGCCGCATCGGTCGGCGGCAGGGTCGGATCATAGGCTGCGGTCTCGTTGCAGGCGGCCCCGGTATAGCCCTTGCGCACGTTCACGGCTGGCCGGTAGGCGGGATCGCTGCTGTATTTCTTGAAGCCGCCCTCGTAGAGGTCGAAACGCACATTCATCGCTTCGGCGGTGGACGATACGGTGCCAGGGCGCAGCTCGACCTTGGCGCTCCTGTAGCATTCGCGCGGGTGGTCGATGGCCAGGGCCTCCTTGAGCTCGCTTCCGCTGCTCTTGCCGGAGGGCGACTTGAGATAGCCGCGGTTGGCCGGGAAGTAATCGGCACCTTTTTCCTTCATGGCGATGAGTCGGCGCCGGAAGCCCGGATCCTTGGCGCCGTGCCAGATGCTCATGCCGGTGCCTTCGAACGGGTTGCACATGAACAAGGGTGCGATATCGCAGGCCACGCTGTCGAAGCCGGCGACCGCCGCCGCGCCCGTCTGGCCGGTGGCGCTGACCGCGCCCGCCGCCGCGGCGAACAGGTTGCGCATCGTCACCGGCTGCACCTTCACCTCTACGAACGCGGCGTTTGCCGCTTTAGGCGCGACATGCGCCGCCGTGATCGCTTCTGCATCGGTCGCCGGCAACGAGCTGAGGAAGCGCACGGAAATCCCGCTGCGCGAGACCGCTGACGCTCCTTCGCCGAAGCGTCGATCGTTGGCGACGAGATTGTCGATGGCGCGGTTGGCACGGACGATCGAATCGTCGCGGCCGTCGAGCTCGGCCGCGCCCGCCAGCGCCAGCGCATCGGCACCGGTCTGAAGCGAGCTCTGCAGGCTGTAGTAGCGGCCGCCGTCGATGAGCAGCATGCCGAAGCCGAACAGCACGGGCATCGCGAGCGCGAGCGGCATGGCGATGGCGCCGCGCGCGTCACGCAGCAGCTGATCGCCGAGACGTTGGAAATGGTTGGTTGCGTTCATCGGCGCGCGCCCGCTGCCGTTTCAGAAGGTCCGATTGACCTTCACGGCCGCTTCCGCCGGGCCCGTCTGCGGCTGCACCGGCACGCTGTAGTCCTGCTTCTTGAGCGCCCTGACGACATTGACGGTGGTCGTGCGTCGGTCCGCGGCGTCGGCGGATTTCCCGTCCGACAGGTTGGAGACGCTGACGCGCTGTGTCGCCTCGACGTCCGCGGTACCGGCCGCACGCAGGGCCAGCGACAAGGAGCCGATGCTCGCGGCGAGCGTGAGCTTCTGCGCCTGTGCGGTGGACACCTCGAAGGTCACGGTCTTGACGACGGACGGCTTGTCGGTGCGCTCGTCGGCGCTCTGGTCGGCGGCCAGAACTTTGACGTTCTGCAGCAGCACGTCGGACCAGGCGTCGTCCTTGTCCGTGTTGCGAGTCAGCAGGACGTCGACGCGCTCGCCCGGCAGTACGAACCCGGCCACGCCGTTCACGTCGTTGACGCGCACGGTCATCGCCCTCATGCCGGGATCGATAAGGGCGGCCAGCGACGCGCGCTGTCCCGGGCCTGTGATCTTTGTCGCGAGAAGTGGCTCGCTCTCCTCGATCGCCGTCAGCGCGGTGCGCCGGCTCTTGCCATCGAGAAGGTCGTTGATCGAGCTGAACGCGCCCTTCGGCACGGCGCCCTCGGGCCAGGCGACCTCGCGCAGGTGCTGGCGGGTTACCTCGGTTCCGAAGCGCAGCGGCGCAGCCGCGACCACCACCTTGACGGCGGCGATCGGCTTCGGCGCCGCCACCTCGACGGGGCGCAAGCGACTCGACTGGCGCTCGAGCCACTTTTGGCCGGCGAATATCGCCGCCATGCCAAACACGAGAGCGAGGCCGATCATGATGAGGGTTTTCGAGCGCACGGCCGGAGTCCTGATGAAGGTGTTCTACCTCTCAGGACACGCGTTGCCGATGAATCCGCCGTAAACAACCAGGCTTTAACTGTATGGAACGCCGTCGGCGGGAAGACTTCGGGCCATCGTGCTTAGCGAAATGTAAAGGCAGCCGCGACGATTGCCGTATTGCAGCTGCTTCCCGGGCAGCAGCGTCTGCCTGCGCGCCGCCGCAGCCGGCACCGGATGCTTTGGCGACGGCTACGAACCGGGCGCCCTCGGCTGCGTCCGGCCGGGGTCGGAGGACGCGGGATGTCGCTCGTCCTTCGCAACGCCTGCATCGTCGGGCAGGACGAACTGCACGCCGGCATAGTCGCCCTTGCGCCATTTCAGCCGGACATGCCGCGACGAGTTCGTCTTCAGGAGCATCAGGTTGAAGGCCTGGGGCAGCTTGATCAGGGCGGGGATTTCGAGCTTTGCGCCGGTGGCCGACAGGTCGCGGATGACGCAGTTGACCTCGAGCTTCGGGCCGAGAATCAGAGCGGGGCCAAACACCTTCTGACGCGGAGCGCGCCGCTTATCCCAAGCAGTCGGCTGAGCCATGGTGAACCGTCCAGCGATTCGTGGTCTGCACAAGTTTAAGCCACACCCGTATACGTTCGCTTAACCGGCCGAGGGCGCGGCAATCGCACTTGCCGTGTCTCCGCTCCGGCGCCTTGCGGTGCTGGACCGGGTGGGACCGCCGAACTAGTTTCGCCGGGAATGTGCGCCGGGCACCGCCGCCGCGTGGCCGGCGCCACGTCATGGAGAGCTTGATGCCGCTGATCCGCGTCGAAGCCGTGCAGGATCCCAAGTCGGGTAACTACTACGTTCAGATCTTCCATCCGGCGGATGCGGAGGAGCCGCTGGTCACGACGGCGCCGCGCTACCGCTCTGCCGCCGCGGCCGAGACCGACACCATCGCCATCCTGGCGGCTGCAGCCAACAGCGCGCAGGACCAAGACGCGCCGCCGAAAGGGAAGGGGGGCGACGTGCGCAAGCCGGACGTTTCCGATCTGCGCAAATAGGCAAATTGAATGTTCTTTAGCCCACCGACCTTCCTTTGCTGTCACGTATGACGATCCTGCGATGAACCACCGGCAACCGACGCAGTGGCGCGTGGTCGGCGCCCTGCTCGGCGCCGGCCTTTTGGCAGCCTGCCAGGTCGGCAAGGCGGCGATCGCCATTCCCGAGCTGCGGCAGGGACTGGGCCTCAGTCTCGCCGAGGCATCCTGGGTGCTCGGCCTGTACGGGGCGTTGGGCGCGGCGGGCGGGCTCGTCGCGGGCGCCCTGGTCACGCGCGTCGGCAGCAGAATCGCGCTTCTCGGCGGCCTCGTCATCATCGCGCTCGGCAGCGCGGCGGGGGCGTTCGCGACGGACCTCGCCTGGCTGCTGACGAGCCGCGCGCTCGAGGGGTGCGGGTTCCTGGCGGTGGCGATTGCCGCGCCGGCCCTTCTCCACCGCATCACGTCGCCGGCCGACCGGCACGTGTGCTTCGCCGTTTGGGGCGCATATATGCCGCTCGGCACCGCGCTGATGATGATGGCGGGCCCGTTCCTGCTGCCGTTTGGATGGCGCGGGTTGTGGGCCGTGAGCGCGGCCGTGCTGTTGCTCTATGCAGGCCTGCTGCTGATGATCCTTCCGCGCACCGCGCCGGCGCCCGCGCCGGGGGGCGGCGAACGGTTGCTGCTGAGAGCCCGGCAGGTCCTGGGCGCGCGCGGTCCGGTGCTGCTGGCGCTCGCCTTCGGCCTCTACACGTCGCAATATTTCGCGCTGACGGCGCTGTTCCCGGCGCTGCTCGTGGAACGCATGGGCCTCTCCATCGCTGCAGCCGGGCTGGTGAGCGCCCTGGTCGTGCTCGCCAACGCGGCCGGCAATCTGTCGGCGGGCGTGCTCGTGCGGACCGGCGTGCCCTTGTGGGCGACGATTGCCGGCGGCTTCATCTGCGTCGCGCTGCTCTCCTTCGGCGTCTTCTCGGACCTGCCGATCGCGCTCGTCTGCGCCCTGGCAGCCGTATCCTTGGCGATCAGCGGGACCATCCCTGCCTCGATCTTCGCGGCGCTGCCGCGCCTGACGCCGGCGGCGCATCTCGTCCCGATCGCCCTCGGCCTTGTCATGCAGGCGAGCAATGTCGGGCAACTGCTGGGACCCGTGGCCATGGCCGCCTGGGTGCAGGCGTTCACCTGGGCGAGCGCTCCCATCCTGTTCGCGGCGGTGGCGGCGGCTGGCCTCGCCGTCGCCGCTGCGCTGCGATCCCGGCTCCGCTGACGCCCCTGACCGCCAATCACTTATCCGGGGCGTTGCAAATTCCCCAAATGTGTTAAGCGAACGACAGAACGACCCGTCGAAAGGGGAGAGCGCATGCGCGCACATGCTATTCGCTTGAGGGCGATCGCCGGTGGCCTGTTTGCCGGCTTTTTGGGTCTGGCACTCGCCGGCGGAGCCGTGCGGGCCGACGCGGTCGCCGACTTCTACAAGGGCAAGACCGTCAAGATCATCGTCGGTTTCGGTGTCGGCGGCGGCTACGACATTTACGGCCGGCTGGCAGCCGAGCATCTTGGCCGCTTCATTCCGGGCAATCCGGCGGTCATCGTCGAGAACATGCCGGGCGGCGGCGGCGTCAGGGCGGCGGCCTTCCTGCACGGCGTTGCGCCAAAGGACGGCACGGTGCTTACCGTCATCGTGCAGTCGATCGCCTTCGACAGCGTGCTCGGCGAGCTTCCGGGCAAGATCGACGCGAGCACTTACAACTTCATCGGGCGCCTGACCTCCAACGTGGAGACGCAGTTCACCTGGCACACGTCCCCGACCAAGACCCTCGATGACGCCAAGCGCAACGCCGTGATTGTCGGCGCCACCGGCGCTTCCTCGCCGTCCACCATCGTGCCACGCATGCTCAACGACGCGATCGGCACCAAGTTCAAGATCGTGCAAGGTTATCCAGGCACGGCCGAGGTGTCGCTGGCGATGGAGCGCGGCGAGGTCGAAGGCATCATGCAGAGCCTGGAATCGGTGCAGACTGCGCGCCCCGACTGGCTGAGGGACAAGAAGGTCAACCCGATCTGGCAGCTTGCTCTCAAACGCCATCCGAGCCTGCCGCACACCCCGGCGGTGGGCGAGCTGGGCGACACCCCGGAGGAGCAGAGCATGCTCAAGCTCATCGCCGGCACGGCGGAAATCGGCCGCTCGCTGGCGGCGCCCCCCGGGGTCCCGGCCGAGCGCCTCGCTGCCTTGCGCAAGGCTTTTCAGGAGATGGTCGCCGACGCTCAGTTCCAGGCGACCGCCAAGACCCGCAACGCAGCCCTTGATCCGGCGTCGGGAGAAGCGCTCCAGGAACAGGTGGCCGCGGCCATGGCGACCCCCAAGCCCGTCGTCGAGCGCACCCGCGCCATCGTGACCGCGAAATAGCCAACTCCCCCGCCTGCGGGCAGGGCAACATTCCTAGAAACTCTCCTGCGCACAGGAACCTGAACGGCCAAGGTCACGTTGCCTTTGCAGAGCGGTTTTTGCGTTGTTGGAGAGTAACATGCGTATCATATCCACGCGCGTTCACGGCATCATGGATTATGCCATGGGCGTCCTGCTTCTGGCCTCACCCTACCTGTTCGACTTCGCCACGGGCGGGATCAAGCAATGGCTTCCCATGATCCTCGGGATCGCCATGATCGGCCTGAGCCTCGTGACCCGTTACGAACTGGCTGCGTTCCGCGTGGTCCCGATGCCGGCCCACCTCGCCGTCGACGGGCTCAGCGGTGCCCTGCTGGCGGTCTCGCCCTGGCTGTTCGGCTTTGCCGGGGTCGTCTACCTGCCCCATCTCATCCTGGGGCTGATCGAGCTCGGCACCAGCCTCATGACCGAGACGCACTCGACCGCCCCGGAAGGCGCGGCGATCCGGGCATAGGGCACGACCCGGCGAAGACTCCCTGGATTTCATCCGGGATCATGCGACCGGAAACGAAAAACAGGGCGGGGCGATTCAATCTGATCGACCCCGCTCTGGCGCCATCTGACGATTGCCGGCTCCACCGAGGGGTAACTTATGCCGGGCGCCAGTCGGGTCACCCCACCTGCGTAATCCGGGCCGTGGATCTCCGGGCCGCCCGGTCTTCGCGGGGGCCGTCTTCAGCGCGGGCGGGGTAGCCGCCACTCTCACGTTGGGGAGAGAGCCAGGCCGGCAGCGTGGCCGCCAGCGCTTTCGGGTCGAACGGCTTTTCCCAGCGCGGGCTATTGCGGTAGGCCGGGGGCAGCGATCCCTCGGCGTAGCCGGTTGCGAACACGAACGGCACCCCGCGTTCGCGCAGCGCCTCGACGAGCGGATAGATCGTCTCGCCGCGCACGTTGATGTCCAGCACGGCCACGTCGACGTCTCCGTCGGTAACGAAGGAGGCGAGCGCCTCGTCCCGGCTCGCGAAGGGCCCGATCACGTCGGCCCCGAGCTGATGCAAGGCGCGGGCGATGTCATCGGCAACGAAATATTCGTCCTCGACCACGAGCACGCGACGGCCGGCGAGAGCAGCCTCCAATGACATCGTCACCGCATCGGTTCCAGAATTACTTCGGCTCGATGGTAACCCAAGACTCCGAGATCGAAATCACATAAGATAATTGCGACGGAAAGCAGACGGGATACACACCATACGCCGCTTTTGCAGTCGCGGCGAGGAGGGGCCTTGGCCACCCATCTCATCCGCAAGCTCGAACGATTCACTGCGTTAGCGGAAGAGGATAAGCGAGCCCTGGAGGCCGCCGCCAACTACAAGATCCGTCACGTCGGCGCCCGCGAAGATGTCATCCACGAGGGCGACAAGCCGAAGCACGTCAACCTGATGCTGGAGGGCTACGCCTGCCGTTACAAGAGCATCGAGGACGGACGCCGTCAGATCGTCTCGTTCTTCATTCCCGGCGACATCTGCGACGCCCGCATGTTCATGCTCAAGCAGATGGACCACTCGATCGGAACCTTGTCGTCGGCGCGGCTTGCCGAGATTCCCGGAGAGATGTTTCTCGAAATGGTCGAAAAATCGCCCACTCTGATGCGGGCGCTGTGGTGGAATACGCTGGTCGAAGAGGCGATCGCCCGGGAGTGGACTCTCAATGTCGGCCAGCGCAGCGCCTACGAGCGCACGGCGCATTTATTGTGCGAGTTCTTCATTCGCTTGAAGGTCGTCGGGCTCACCAACGGCGATAGCTGCGAGTTGCCGATGACCCAGGCCGAACTCGCCGACGCGCTCGGCCTGTCGACGGTGCACGTCAATCGGACCTTGCAGGAGCTTCGCGCCAACCGCCTCATCACATTGCGCGGCAAGACCCTCGTGATCCACGACCTGCGGGCTCTGGAGGAGGCGGGATTGTTCAACGCGACGTATCTCCACCACGAGCGCGCCCCGCAACTGACCGCCTGACCGGCGGAACCGGGCTGCTCGGTGATCATTGAGTCGGCAATCGCGCGGAGAGACCTATGGCAAACCGCGACATCATCGTCATCGGCGGCTCGAGCGGGGCCACGGCTCCCCTCAAAGCGATCCTCGGCGGTTTTCCGCCCGATCTGCCCGCGGCCGTGTTCGTCGTGCTGCACATCCCGAGCCGCAGCATCGGCCTGCTCTCGACCGTTGCGAGCGCCGCCGGACCGCTGCCCGCCCGACAGGCCGAAGACGGCATGCCGATCGAGCGCGGCCATGTCTATATCGCAGCGCCCGACCACCACCTGATGGTGACCGAAGGCCGAATCCGGCTTGGCCGCGGCCCGCGCGAGAACATGGTGCGGCCGGCCATCGACCCGCTGTTCCGCTCGGCCGCAATGTCCTACGGGCCGCGCGTGATTGGCGTCGTCCTGAGCGGGCTCCTGAGCGACGGTGCCGCCGGGCTCAACGCCATCAAGCGCTGCGGCGGCATGGCCCTCGTGCAGGATCCGGAGGACGCCATTGCCGACGAGATGCCGCGGCGGGCTTTGGAAACCACGGTCGCAGACCTCTGTGTGCCCAGCGCCAAGCTCGGTGATGTGCTGTCCGACCTTGCTCGACAGGCGGCCGGCCCGGCGATGCTGGTTCCGCCGGAAATCAGGCTGGAAGTCGACATCGCCATGGGCGAGCGCATCGATTCGGAGACCCTCAAGAAAATCGCCGATCCTGCTGCCCTCACTTGTCCGAGCTGCGGCGGCGTGCTGTCGAAAGTGCACGGCAGCCCGCTCCGCTTCCGCTGCCAGGTCGGCCACGCCTACAGCGCCGACGTCCTTGGCAAGGAGCAGGAGAGCCGGGTCGACGAGGCGATGCGGGTGGCCCTGCGCATCATCGAGGAACGGGCCGAGCTCGTCGCCCGCATGGGCGCGGAGGGTCTGCAGACGGGCCGGCGGGCCGTTGCCGAGATGTATCAGGAGCGCGCCGAGGAATACCGCCGTTACGCGGACACCTTGCGGCAGGCCATGCTGCGCTCCTTCGAACAACCAGTCGACCCCGACGACGGTCCGGAGTCCTGAGGAGCCTCGCGATGGTTTCGACCTTCCCGGGGGGCGGCCCCCTCGGGATCTGGTTTCATGCCTGCCGAACCTCAGGCCTGCACGCTGATCTCCGCGATGATGATGCGCCGATGGCGATGGAGGCCGACCAGGATCGACCGAAGCAGCTCCGCCAACCGTCCGCCTTGCATCGTATCTGCCCCGGCGGCGGCCGCCGTTTGAGGTTGGCTCGGCTCACCTCGCCCAACAACCTCTCCAGGTCAGCGGTCGCCCGCGGTGAAGATCGAGTCCGCGAGAGATCTGTCTGACAAGTGCCTGCTCGTCCAAGCGATGTGGCGGGCTCGCGCTGGCGGGCGTGGAACTAAACCGCCGTTGGCCCGCTTTAGCTTTCGATGACGAAGGAGCGATCGCAAGACTGCCTGGTCAGCGAGGCCGAGGCTCCAGCGAGCGCTTCTGCCATGGCGGGCGATGATCTGGAGAGATTGCGTCTGAGGTTCGAGCTTGAGCTGCAACAATCCCAGAATGCCGGGGCTGCCCTCGACCCCTTGCTGCGGCGCAGGCGTCGCGACGACGAAATCGAGCCGGCCGGCCCACGGGCTTGAAGCGTCGCAGATGGCGGGAGGGCTACAGCCCGGGCCCGAGAATGGTTCTGCGGCAGTTGCTTCGGGCTCGCTCCGGCGGGCGCCCCATCACATATCGGCCGGCTTGCGCATGCTCCGCTGCAACGGCCAGCGCAGGCTCAGCATCCGTCTGGCGAGGTCTAATCTCAATCGCGTGCCGCTTGCTTTCGCGGATGACGGCATGGGCGCGCGTGAGAATTGATCATCGCAGGCCGTACCGCCCCGATGCCATTTTTCACCTGCACGGCGTTGCATGGGTTGTGCGGGACGGCACAGCCGTCAGATCCGGGCGGACGGGCCGAGCCAGTCCAACGGGCGCGTGGTCGGCCCTTAGTGACCGCGCTCTGCATGCGCGCCCGGCTCGATCGCGGATGTCTGCGGCATGAGTGGCGCCGAACCAACTGCGGCCTGCGCCGTTGCCCTCCAGAGGCCACCGTGCAAGGGTCAATTGACTGCACGGATCGGGAGAGCGCTTGAGGCAGGCGTTCGAGATGGCAAGAAACGACAGGACGAGCAAGCAGGGTCGAGCCACAAGGGCTAAAGCCTCCGAGGACCCGCCAGCACGCGAGCCGGCAAGCCCAATGGTGGTCGGCATCGCGGCATCCGGGGCCGCCGTCGATTCCCTGACGAGGCTCCTGGACAACCTCCCCATGAGCCCGGACCGGGCCGCCGTCGTTGTCCTGCAGCAACGCGAAGCGCTCGATGAGCAAGCCCTCCGCCGGGCGCTCGCTCCACACGACGGCAATCTCTCGCAGATCACCGACAATGCTCCCGTGGATGGTGGCCGCATCTATCTAAGTGCATCCAATGTGATCGTCACGATTGAAGACGGGCGTTTCCGCACCCGTCAGGCCGAGGAACAACCCGGTTCGCGTGGGACCATCGACAGCTTCTTCGTATCTCTCGCCGAGGACCAGGGAGACAGCGCGCTGGCGGTTGTCCTCTCCGGCACGTCGGGCGACGGCACGCTCGGAATTGCGACCATCAAGGAGCGGGGTGGCCTCACGATCGCTGAGAAGGGGCCGGATGAGCATGTGGCGGATCTTGCCACGAGCAACCTTCCCGCCGCACTCGCCGACTTCGTCCTGCCGCCGGAGGCAATCCCCGACCGTATCCTCGTCTACCACCGCCATCTCGCCAGGATTCGCGGACGCAAGGGCTTCGACGAGATGCTGGCCGAAGTGTCCGGCGCGCTTGGCCAGATCGCCACGATCCTGCGCAACAAGACCGGGCACGACTTCCACGGCTACAAGCAGCAGACCTTCCTGCGCCGCGTTCAGCGTCGTATGCATGTGGTTCAGGCCAACGATGTCGAGCATTACGCCAGGTTCCTGCAGGACCATCCGGAGGAGGTGCACAGCCTCTTCAACGACCTTCTGATAGGCGTCACCCAGTTCTTCAGGGACGCCAAGGAGTTCGAGGTCCTCGAACGGGACGTGATTCCCAAGATGCTGCAAGGCAAGGAGGTGGGTGACAGCGTGCGCGTCTGGGTGCTCGGCTGCGCCACCGGTGAGGAGGCCTATTCCATCGGCATCCTTCTGCGTGAAGCCCTGGCAAGTCGGGACTTTGCTCCGCAGGTGCAGATCTTTGCCACCGACATCGATGCGCGGGCGCTGGCGGCCGCCCGGGTGGGACGCTATCCCGACACGATCGCGCGCGACGTGCCTCCGCAACGGCTCGCGCGCTGGTTCGTCAGGGAGGGCAACACCTATTGCGTGGTCAAGGAACTGCGCGAGATGTGCATCTTCTCGGCCCACAACGTGATCAGGGATGCTCCGTTCTCGAAGCTCGACCTGATCTCCTGCCGCAACCTTCTGATCTACCTCAACACCGACCTGCAGAACCGGGTCATCCCGTTGTTCCACTTTGCCCTGCTCCCCGAGCGCTATCTTTTCCTCGGCAACTCGGAGACTGTGACCCGGCACCAGAACCTGTTCGAGCCCGTCGACCGCCGCGCCCGCATCTTCCGACGGCTCGAAGTCGGCACGCGGCTTTTGCCCGAGTTTCCGCTCACCTCGCACGGCCGTCGGGTGGAGACCGTGACGCCGACGCCGCCGCGGCCGGTCGTCGATAGCGGTCTGGCGCGCCGGGCCGAGCGCGTCGTGGAGCGCCACAGCCCCGCTTATGTGGTGACCGACGACGACTTTCAGGTTCTGCACTTCTCCGGACGCACCGGCCGTTACATCGAGCCGACGGCTGGCGCCGCCAGTCTCGACCTTGTGAGCCTTGTCCATCGCGACCTGCGTCTCGAGTTGCGTGCGACGCTGATGAAGGCGGCCGAGCGGAACGAGCCCACCCGGCTTGATAAGGTCCGGATCGGTGTCAACGGCAGCCGCATGCTGGTCGACATCGTCGTCGAGCCCTTCCGCGAGACGCCGGAGGCCCGCCGCCACTTTGTCGTGATCTTCAAGGACGGGGAGACGCTTTCCGGCGACGACCCGGAAGTGCCGCCCGCCCCGGCGCAGTTCCGCGACGAACACGTGCAGCGCCTTGAAGGTGAGCTGCGCATGATGCGCGAGCGCCTCCAGGCCACCATAGAGGAGCTCGAGAGCACCAACGAGGAGCTCAAGTCCTCGAACGAGGAATACCAGTCGCTCAACGAGGAACTGCAATCGGCCAACGAGGAGCTCGAGACCTCGCGCGAGGAGCTGCAGTCGGTCAACGAGGAGCTGACCACCGTCAACAGCGAGCTCGCCCATCGCGTGCAGGACCTCACCCGCGCCACCAGCGACCTCAAGAACTTTCTCGAAAGCACGCAGATCGCCACCTTGTTCCTCGACAACGATCTGCGCGTGATGAATTTCACCCCGGCCGTAACCGAGATCTTCCATCTCGTCGAGACGGACGCAGGCCGCCCGATCGTGCATATCAAGTCGCGCATCGCCTTCGAGGAATTGCATGACGACATCCGCCGCGTCATGCGCACGCTCGGCAGCGTCGAGCGCGAGATGAGCAATCCGACGACCGGAACGCGCTACATCGTCCGCATCCTGCCCTATCGCAGCGTCGACAACTTCATCGCCGGCGTCGTCCTGACCTTCGTCGACGTGACCCCGATCACCCGCGCCGAGGAGCGCCAGAAGCTCCTTCTCGCCGAGCTGCAGCACCGCGTGCGCAACACCCTCGCCGTGGTGCGCTCGATCGCGCGGCGCACGGCCGAGACGAGCGACACCGTCGAGGATTACGCGATGCATCTCGACGGACGGCTCAATGCCTTTGCGCGCACGCAGGCCTTCGTCACGCGCAATCCGGCAGCCGGCGTCGACCTGGAGACGCTGGTGGCGGAGGAACTGGTCTCCTACCACGCCCATGAGGGGGAGCAGGTGAGCATTGCGGGACCGCCGGTGCGCCTGTCAGCCAAGGCTGCGGAGACCTTCGCGCTCGCGGTGCACGAGCTCGCCACCAATGCGGTCAAATACGGGGCGCTGTCGACCGAGAACGGCCGCATCGCCGTCGAGTGGTCGGTCGACGGCAAGGGTCCCGACCCCAACCTGACCTTCACCTGGACCGAATCGGGCCTGGTGCTCGACGGCACCGCACCGCGGCGGCGCGGATTTGGCACGGAGCTTCTGGAACGCACGCTCGCCTATGAGCTCGGGGCTGAGACGAAGCTGAGCTACGACCGCGACGGGCTCCACTGCACGATCGACATTCCGCTCACCGACCGTATCGCGATGGCGATGAACGGTTGAGCCCCCACCTCTACCCGGAGTGAGGGGGCGAGGCGCCGCGGCAGCGGCGACCGGGCGACGGGAGGACGGCCCGGCAAGGAAGCCCAGCCCGATTGCAGTCGCCGCGCAGATGCTCTCCGAACGCATGCTGCGTAGCGTCTTCGGAGGTCCTGTCCCTCACCAGGGGCGCCGCGTCCGTCGTCTGCCCTGAGGATGTGCGATCTCGCGCCAAGGTTGGCGGCGCGCTTGACATAGCTCAAAGACCCCATTTCAGGAGACGTTACTGAAATCCTGGTGCTGCGCATCGCGGACCACGCGTCCGCCCTTCATGTCGACGGAGGGCTCCGGTGCAAAATGCAGGGCGGCACGATGCAGGACCGGCAAGGCGCCGCGCAATTCGAGGCCACGAAGGGCTGCATGAACGCGATGCACGGTCCCATGCTGCAGGCCATCGCCGCCGGCCGGCATCGGCAATGTGGCCATCCAGATCGGAGGTCTTCATGTCTTCCAGCGCTCGCCTCGTGTTGACCAGCTTCCAGGACGGCAGGGCGGTGCTCGACATCGCTTATGGCGGCCGCCGCGCACGCCTGGATTTGGATCTCGTCGAAGACAGATACGCCGGTCAGCCGACGGCGGAGCGTGTCCGCGAAGAGATCGTCGCTCTGGTCGACGCCCTCCGCGCGAGCCTGCAGGACCCGCAAAGCCGCATAGAGCAGGCATGAGCGATGACGCCGCATGACAGCGCCGCAAACGGCACGCATGATGGCGTCGGCCCGTTCGCGCCGCGGCGGCCCCGCCGCAGTCGTTGACGCGATTGCTGTTCGTGCAGGAGGACCTTCCCCTTTGCAAGGCGTCTGAGCACCTATGCCACGCGTGCTGCGTGTCCGCCCCACCAGGAGCCTGGCGCCGGGGGCGCGCTGGTCGCATCAAATCCTGCCGCCATCGTCGTTCCTGATGATGCACTTCCGCTCAGGGCTTCCAAGCAGGTATGGACAGAATGATCCGGGCACGGAAACTGCCGAGGACGCAATGACGCGGTTTGCGGTAGAGGCGCGATGACGCTCACACTCTCGTTCCTCGGTGCGGCCGGCACGGTCACGGGGTCGCGCTACCTCCTGGAGCACGGCGGCCGACGCATTCTTGTCGACTGCGGCCTGTTCCAGGGCCTGAAACAATTGCGGCTCCGCAACTGGGCGCCGTTCCCGACCGACCCCAGGACGATCTCGACGACGATCCTGACGCATGCCCATCTGGACCATTCCGGTTATCTTCCGCGGCTGGTGCGCGATGGTTATCCGGGCAAGGTTCACTGTTCGGAAGCGACACGCGACCTCTGCGAGATCCTGCTCGCGGACAGCGCCCACCTGCAGGAACAGGACGCGGAATACGCCAACCGGCGCGGCTTCTCGAAGCACAAGCCGGCCCTGCCGCTCTACACGTTACGGGACGCCGAGCGCGCACTGGCGCGCCTGTCGCCAATGCCGTTCGAGTCCGAGCGCGAGCTCATCGACGGCTTGCGCGTGCGACTGCGGCGCGCCGGGCATCTCCTCGGCGCCGGCATCGTCGAATGCCTGTGGGGCGGGACCAGGCTGGTGTTTTCCGGCGATCTCGGCAGGTATGGCGATCCGATGATGGTCGACCCGACATCCGTCGACGAGGCGGACTATCTCCTCGTGGAATCGACCTACGGCGACCGTCGCCACGACGGCGGCGATGCGCAGACCGCGCTCGCGGAGATCATCGAGCGCACGACCGCCCGCGGCGGCACCGTGATCATCCCGGCTTTCGCGGTCGGGCGGGCGCAAACCCTGCTGTTTCACCTTGAACGTCTCAAGGCCGCCGGGCGCCTGGGCAACATCCCGATCTTCCTGAACAGCCCGATGGCGTTCGACGCGAGCGACATCCTGTGCCGTCACATCGATGACCAGAAGCTGGCCGAGGCCGCGTGTAAGGCGGCCTGCGGCGTCGCGCATTACGTGCGCGAGGTGGAGGACTCCAAGGCCCTCAACGAGAACCCGATGCCCAAGGTGATCGTCTCGGCGAGCGGCATGGCGACGGGCGGGCGCGTGCTGCACCACCTGAAGCGCTATGCGCCGGATCCGCGCAGCACGATCCTGTTTGCCGGCTTCCAGGCCGCCGGCACGCGCGGCGCGACCATGATGGCCGGCGCCGAGACCGTAAAAATCCATGGCGAATACGTGCCAGTACGCGCTGAGGTGCGCAATTTGCCGATGCTGTCCGCTCACGCCGACGCCGATGAAATCCTGCGGTGGCTGCACAATTTCCGTCGCCCTCCGCGCATGACCTTCGTCACGCATGGCGAGCCCGTTGCCTCGGACGTGTTGCGGCGCCGCATCCAGGACGAACTCGGGTGGCAGGCCACGGTCCCCGAGCATCTCGACAAGGCAACTTTATCATGAGCCCCGACCCGCGTTCGCCGCTCGTCGCCGGCGCCGACGTCCATCGAAGCGCTCTTCGGGCGCGCCGCCTCGGCGTGCACACGCACGACCAGGCCGTGGTCTTCATGCGCAGCGACTGTCATGTGTGCCGCTCCGAAGGCCTCACGCCGCATTCGCGCGTGCTCCTGAGCGCAGGCGGACGTGAAACCATCGCCACGCTTTACCAGGTCACCGACCACCTCGTCGGCCCGGACGAGGCGGGCCTGTCCGACGCTGCCTGGGAGCGTCTCGGGGTCGCCGAGGGCGATCCGCTGCTCGTGCGCCACCCTGACCAGGTGTTGTCCCTCAGCAGCGTGCGCGCACGCATTTACGGGAATCGGCTGAACGGCTCCGCCCTGCACGCGATCATGTCGGACGTCGTCAAAGGGCAGTATTCCGACGTCCACCTCTCATCCTTCATCACGGCTTGCGCGGCCGTTCCGCTCGACCGCGATGAGACGGTGGCCCTCACGCGCGCCATGGTGGATGTCGGCGACCGGCTCGCCTGGGCGAACGGACCGATCCTCGACAAGCACTCGGTCGGGGGGCTGCCCGGCAACCGCACCACGCCGATCGTGGTCGCGATCGTTGCGGCGCACGGGCTCACCATACCCAAGACCTCGTCGCGGGCGATCACCTCCCCCGCCGGGACCGCCGACACCATGGAAACGCTGGCCCCCGTCGATCTCGATCTCCCGGCCATCCGGCGCGTGGTCGAGCGGGAGGGCGGATGCGTGGTGTGGGGCGGCGCCGTGCGGCTGAGCCCGGCTGACGACATCCTCATCCGGGTCGAGCGCGCTCTCGACCTGGACAGCGAAGGGCAGCTCGTGGCGTCCGTCCTGTCGAAGAAGATCGCGGCAGGCTCGACGCGCCTGGTGATCGACATGCCCGTCGGCCCCACCGCCAAGGTTCGCACGATCGAAGCGGCACGGGCGTTGGCCGACGCTCTCTCCGGCGTGGCGCAGGTGTTCGGGCTCGAAACGGCCGTTGTCCTCGCCGACGGCACGCAGCCCGTCGGGCGCGGCATCGGCCCGGCGCTCGAAGCGCGCGACGTGCTGGCGGTGCTGCAGCAGGCGCCACATGCGCCCCGCGACCTGCAGGCGCATGCGTGCAAGCTGGCCGGCACGCTGCTCGAGCTCGGCGGCAAGGCGGCGGAGGGGTACGGCACGGCTCTCGCCGCGGCAACGCTTCGCGACGGTCGCGCCTGGGACAAGTTCCAGCGCATCTGCGCGGCCCAGGGCGGCATGAGGAGACCCCCGGAGTCCCGTCAGCGGCTTCCCTTGCCGGCGCCCGCATCAGGATGCGTGACGTCGATCGACAACCGCAAGATCGCGCGGCTGGCGAAGCTGGCCGGCGCCCCCGAAGCCAAGGCTGCCGGCGTGGAGATGCATGTGCGTGTGGGCGATACCGTGGAAGCCGGGCAACCCGTCTGCACCCTGCATGCCGAGACGCCGGCCGAGCTCAACTACGCCCTCGACTACGCCGCGTCGACCGAAGACATCGTCGGGATCGAGCCGCGATGAGCCGGGCGCTGGTCATCGCCCTGCCTGGCAACGAAGACCTCGCTGGCCGCATTGCGCGCGGCATCGACGGGCAGCTCGGCGAGCTCGAGACGCGCAAGTTTCCCGACGGGGAGACATATCTGCGTCTGCGCAGCGATCCGCGCGGGCGCGATGTCGCGCTCGTATGCAGCCTCGATCGGCCCGACCCGAAATTCCTGCCGCTCGTCTTCGCGGCCATCACCGCCCGGCAGCTCGGCGCGGCTCGCGTCGCGCTGGTCGCTCCGTATCTCGCCTACATGCGGCAGGACAAACGATTCCACAACGGCGAAGCCGTCTCGGCAACCATCTTTGCGAGCCTTCTGTCCTCGTCTTTCGACGCACTCGTGACCGTCGATCCGCATCTGCACCGCCACAACACCCTGGACGAGATCTATGCCATCCCGACCAAGGTCGTTCAGTCCGCTCCGCTGATCGCAGACTGGATCGCCGCCAACGAACAGGCGCCGCTGATCATCGGCCCCGACATCGAAAGCGAGCAGTGGGTGAGCGAGGTGGCGGCGCGTGCCAAGGCGCCCTGGCGCGTGCTGAGCAAGAAGCGCCATGGCGACCGAGATGTCGAGATCGCCGTTCCGGACCTCCACGAACTCTGCGACCGCACGCCGATACTGGTCGACGACATCGTCTCGTCGGGGCGAACGATGCTGGAAACGGCACGGCAGCTGAGGACGCAAGGCTTTCCACGCCCGACCTGCATCACGGTTCACGCGCTGCTTTCGTCCGACGCCTATGCGACGCTCCGCGAGATCGCGGGCGGCATCGTGTCGACGAACACGGTGCCGCATCCGAGCAATCGGATTGATTTGTCCGGACCGCTCGCCACCGCGACGGCCGACCTGCTTGGCCGGCCGCGTGCGACGGGAGAGCCCAAGTGAAAGCAGCCGATCCTAGACCGCGGGTGTTTGCCGCACCGCGATCGCAAGGTCGTCCTTGATGCGGCCCTGTGGGTGCAGACGACCTGTTGCCCTCGGCGAGCCCTTTTAGCGGCAGCCGCCATGTCGAACGGGCGCATCGCCGTCAAGCGCCTCCGCTGATGTGCACCTCGCGCAATGTCGGCGTCCGCGCCCGGTGGTGCATTTTTCGGGAGCGGCATAGGCCCGGCCGGCTCACTTGATCGAGCGCAATGCGCCCGCTCGCGGACCCGGCAGACTCGCCATCGAGGGCGGCGACCGGCTAACTCTTTACCGGCGCCCCGCAGGAGAGTGAGCCATGATGTACGGCTATGACATGATGGGCGGGTCCTGGATGATGACCGGATTCTGGGGATTCGGGCATATTCTTTTTTTCGCGGCCTTCGCGGCCCTGGTGCTTTATCCAATCGGTCGCATCCTCCAGCGGCTGGGATTCTCGCCTTTGTGGTCGGTGGTCGCGCTGCTCCCGCTGGCCAACCTTGTCGGCCTGTGGGTCCTTGCAACGGTCCCCTGGCCACGGGAATGGTCCGATGCGGGCGTCACGCCGGCATCGAGCCCGATCGCCTGATTTCGGCGCGACGTGGTCGGCGGGAGGCAAGCTGCCAAGACTCGCAGGAGGATCGCCTTTTGCCGGCCACAGCGTTTCACACCCGTGCGCTGACCAAGGTCTATCGGTCCGGGGAGGTCGAGGTTCATGCGCTGCGCGGCGTCGATTTCGACGCGGCAACAGGCGAGTTCGTCGTGATGCTCGGCCCTTCCGGATCGGGCAAGTCGACGTTCCTGAATATCATCGGCGGGCTCGACCAGGCGACCTCCGGCGAAGCGTGGTTCCAGGATCACGAGCTCACGCGACTCGATGAAAGAGGCCTCACGCTCTACCGGCGGGACCACGTCGGCTTCGTGTTCCAGTTCTACAATCTGGTGCCCAGCCTGACGGCGCGCGAGAATGTAGCGCTTGTCACCGAGATTGCGCGCGCGCCCATGCGCCCGGAGGATGCGCTGGCCATCGTCGGCCTCGAGGAACGCCTCGATCATTTTCCGGCACAGCTCTCCGGAGGCGAGCAGCAGCGGGTTGCCATCGCGCGGGCCATCGCCAAACGCCCGGAGGTGCTGCTTTGCGACGAGCCGACGGGCGCCCTCGACGCCAGGACCGGGGTGCGCGTCCTGGAGGCCCTCGTCCAGGTCAATGCCGAACTCGGGGCAACGACGCTGGTCATCACCCACAATGCAGCGATCCAGGACATCGCGCATCGTGTCGTCCACTTCGGCAACGGGCAGATCGTTTCGATCCGGGAAAACGCCGACCGCAAGGCTGCCTCCGCCGTGAGCTGGTAGCGGCCAGATGAGGGCTCTTCATCGCAAGGTCCTGCGCGACCTGCGGCGGCTTTGGGCGCAGTCCCTCGCCATCGCGCTGGTCATGGCGGCTGGGGTGGCAACGCTGGTCCTCGGCATCGGCGCGCATGGTTCGCTCGCCGAGACCCGGGCTGCCTATTACGAGCGCAATCGCTTCGGAGATGTGTTTGCCAACCTGACGCGCGCCCCCAAGAGCCTCGTCGACGATATTGCCCGCATCCCAGGCGTGGCCGTGGTCGAAGCGCGGATCAGCAAGCTGGCGCTCGTCGATCTGCCGGGCGTGCCGGGCCCGGCCTCGGCATTCTTCGTCTCCATTCCGGATTTCCAGGAGCAGAGGCTCAGCCTCTTGCACCTGCGCAGCGGCCGGCTGCCGGTGCCGGCCGACGAGCACGAGGCGGTCGTCAGCGAGCCGTTCGCCAAGGCGCACAATTACGAGCTCGGCTCGAGCTTCGAGGCGCTGCTCAACGGGCGCAAGCGCCACATCCGCATCGTCGGCACCGCGCTGTCGCCGGAATTCATCTATGCCATCGGGCCATCGGACATCATCCCGGACAACCGCCGCTTCGGCATCGTGTGGATGTCCGAAAAGACCTTGGCGGGCGCCTACGATCTCGTTGGCGCGTTCTCCAACGTCCAGCTCAAGCTGCTGCACGAAGCCTCGGAGCGGGACGTCGCCGAGCGCCTCGATGCGCTTCTCACGCCCTATGGCGGGCTCGGCGCCTATGGCCGCAAGGATCAGACGTCGCACGCGTTTCTCGACGCCGAGCTGAAGCAGCTCGAAGCCATGAGCCGCATCCTGCCGCCCATTTTCCTTCTCGTCGCCGCGTTTCTCGTCAACATGACCCTTGCCCGGCTGATCACGCTCGAGCGCGAGCAGATCGGCCTGCTGAAAGCGCTCGGCTACAGCCGCATCGCAGTCGCCGCGCACTACCTGCAGTTCATGGCGGCGATCGCCCTGAGTGGCGTGATCATCGGCGTTATCGCCGGCACCCTGCTCGGTGTTGGGCTCACGGTCCTTTACGGCGACTTCTTTCACTTTCCCTTTCTGATCTTCCGCAAGGATCCGTCGGTTTATCTGATCGCATGCGGGGTGACCGGGGCCGCAGCAGCTGTCGGCGCGCTCAAGGGCGTGCGCGATATCGTGCGTCTGCCTCCTGCCGTGGCGATGGCGCCGCCGGCGCCCCCGCGCTACCGGCGGTTTCTCGCCGATGCCCTGTATGAGCTGGTCAAGATCCCGCAAACCGTCACGATGGTGCTTCGTCACCTCGTGCGCTGGCCGCTGCGCACGGTGACGAGCATGCTCGGCATCGCGCTGTCAGGAGCGATTCTGGTAGGATCTCTGTGGGCTTTCGGGTCGACCGAGTTCATGATCGACGTCACGTTTCACCGTGCCGACCGGCAGCACGCGACGGTCAGTTTCGTGAGGGAACGTCCCGTATCGGCGCTGTATGAGGTTGCCCGCCTTCCTGGCGTGCTTCAGGCTGAGCCGTTTCGGACCGTGCCTGTCAAGATCCGCCACCGACATGTGGAGCGACGGGTCGCCATAACCGGCAAGCCTGCCGATACGGATCTGAGCCGGGTGCTGGGCCAGGGATTCGCCCCGGTAAGGGTGCCGGAAGCCGGAGTTGCCCTCTCGGACATGCTGGCGCGCATTCTCCAGGTGCGCACCGGCGACCTCGTCGAGATCGAGCTTCTGGAGCGCGACCGGCGCAAGATCGAGGTCCCGGTTACGGCCGTGATTCAGGGCTTTCTTGGACTCACGGCCTATATGGATCTGGAGGCGGCGAACGCCTTGCTTCGCGAGGGGGCGATGATCAGCGGCACGCATATCGCCTTCGACGAGTTGCACCGGGACAACCTGTTCAAAGCGCTGAAGAGCACGCCCATCGCAAATTTTGTCGCGCTCCAGCGCATGTCCCTGCAGCAGTTCCGCGATACGATGGCACGAAATATCCTCTGGATGATCAGCGTCTATGTGACCCTCGCCGTGATCATCGCCTTTGGCGTGGTTTTCAATTTCGCGCGGATTTCCCTGTCGGAGCAGGGCCGGGAGATGGCCAGCCTGCGCGTCCTCGGCTTCACGCGGGCCGAGGTCTCGGGCCTGTTGCTGACGGAGCTGGCGATCCTGACGGTTGTTGCGCAACCGCTCGGCTGGTTCCTCGGCTACGGCTTTGCCTATGCGGTGGCGAGGGGCTTCGAAAGCGAGCTCTATCGCGTGCCGCTGATTGTCGAGCCCTACGTTTTTGCGACGGCCAGTCTGGTGGTGATCGGCGCGGCCGTCTTGTCGGGCTTTGTCGTCAGGCGCCGCATCGACCGCCTGGATCTCGTCGAAGTGTTGAAGACGAGGGAGTAGCCGGACATGCGGCGCTTCCTGCGACGAGTTTTCCTGATGACCATGGTGGCCGCTGCCGCCGGCGCCATCATCTGGGCGCTGTGGCCACAGCCCGTTCTCGTCGATCTGGCGGCGGTGTCGCGCGGCCCGCTCGAGGTCACGGTTGAGGACGAAGGCGTCACGCGCATCCGTGAAGTCTATACCGTTTCGGCGCCCGCGGCCGGCAAGCTGCTGCGCTCGCCCCGCGAAGTCGGCGACGAGGTGGTCGCCAACCAGACCGTCGTGGCCGTGATCGAGCCGACCGATCCGGCCTTCCTCGATATTCGCATGCAGCGCGTCAACGAGGCGGCGGTCGAGGCCGCGAGCGCTGCGGTCGACCTGGCCGAAGCGCAGGTCAGGCAGGCGAAGTCGCAGCTCGAATTCGCGCAAGGCGATCTGCGCCGCGCCAATCAGCTGGCGCAACGGCAAACGATTGCGGAGCGCACGCTCGACCGGGCGCGGCTGGAGGTCGCCACCGCCGAAGCTGGCGTCGCCAGCGCCCTCGCCACGCTCGAGGTGCGCCGCCGCGAGCTGGCGAGCGCACGGGCCCAGTTGATCCAGCCGGGGGAGGGCGCCCCGACCAAGACGACGTGCTGCGTGCAACTGCGCGCGCCTATCAGTGGCCGCGTTCTGCGCATCGCGGCGGAAAGCGAGCAGGTGGTGCAGCCCGGCGCCGCGCTCATCGACATCGGAGACCCCGGGGACCTTGAGGTGGTGGTCGATCTGCTCTCGCGCGATGCCGTGAGGGTCGAGCCCGGCGCACCCGCACGGATCGAAAGCTGGGGCGGGGACGTTGCCATCGCCGCGCGCGTCAAACGCGTCGAGCCGACTGGCTTCACCAAGGTCTCGGCCCTCGGCATTGAGGAGCAGCGCGTCAAGACCGTTCTTGATTTCACCGATCCGCCGGAGCGCTGGCTACGGCTGGGACACGGCTACCGCATCGTCGCGCGCATCACTGTCTGGCGCGGCGAGGATCTGCTGCTCGTGCCGCTCGGGGCGTTGTTCCGGCAAGGAGAGCGCTGGGCCGTCTTTGTTGTTGACGGAGGCGTGGCGCGCATCAGGGCGTTGGATATTGCAGAGAAGGACCGCCGTGCCGCGCGCGTCATCGCCGGCCTTCGCGACGGCGACCGCGTCGTCCTGCACCCGAGCGACCGGCTCCGCGACGGCATCGCTGTCGCACCACGGGATTGACGGCCGGCGGTGGCGGCAGTCTGGTCAATGGCGCGCCGCCCTCGTCAGTCCCTGAGCGCGCGCAATGCGTTGAGCACGACCGCGACGTCGATGCCTTCCTGGATCAGGGCGCCTTGCACCGGTGTGAGGTAGCCGAGCGCCGCTGCGCCCATGCCGACCATCGAGAGGCCCATCCCGGCCCAGACGCTTTGCAGGGCAATGCGCTTCGTCTCCTGCGCGATCATCACCGCCGGGAGCAACGGGTCGAGGCGGTCGGCGAGCAGGACCACGTCGGCAGCTTCCGCCGCCGCCGTCGCTCCCCGCGCCCCCATGGCGACCCCGACATCGGCCGCGGCGAGCGCCGGGGCATCGTTGACCCCATCCCCGACCATCATCACCCGGTCCCGCGCGCGCTCGCCACGCACGACGTCGATCTTCTCATCCGGACTGAGATCCGTCCTGATCGCGTCGAAGGGAAGCCCGTGGACGATCGCGTCCGCCACATCGCGCCGGTCTCCGGTGGCGAGGATGACGCGGCCGATGCCATGCTTCTTCAGGCCGTCGAGCAAGACAGCCGTCTCGGCGCGAACCGGATCGGCGAAGACCAGGAGGCCGGCGAGGTCTCGGTCGATGGCGACTGCCACAGCGAGTGCGCCGGCCGGCAGGCTCGGCTCGGTCCAGGCGACATCGCCGCGCAGGCGCCGGCGCACGAAGTCGGGACCGCCGACCGCCACCTTGTGGCCATCGACGGTGCCTTCGACGCCGAGGCCCGGCATTTCGACGACCTCTGATGGGCTTGTCAGGGCGAGCCCCCGTTGCCGGGCTTCCGTCACCAGCGCGCCGGCGATCACGTGCGCGGAAGCCTGGTCGAGCGAAGCCGCGATACGCAGGATCTCGTCCTTGCCGAGGTTGCCGCGGAGGTGCGTCGCCACGAGGCGGGCGGCGCCAAGGGTGATCGTTCCGGTCTTGTCGAGGACGAGCGTGCGCACCCCGGCGAGCGCTTCCAGCGCCTGGCCGCCTTTGACGAGCACGTTGCACCTGGCGGCCCGCGACATGCCGGACACGATCGCCACCGGAACCGCCAGGATCAGCGGGCAGGGCGTGGCGATCACGAGCACCGAAAGCGCCCTGATCGGATCGCCGCTCCAGACCCACGCGCCGCCCGCCAGCGCCAACGTTGCCGCCAGGAAAGCGATCGCGTACCGGTCGGCGAGGCGCGCCATCGGCGCCTTCGTGCGCTGCGCCGCCTCGACCAGCCTGATGATGCTCGCATAGGTGCTCGCGGCGGCTGGCTGCGATGCGGTGAGCTCGAAGGCATCGCCGACATTGGTGACGCCGCTCACGACTGCCTGTCCGCCCTCATGCCGGACAGGCAGGGATTCTCCGGTGAGCGCCGACTGGTCGAGCACGGCCACGCCGGTCGCCACGGTGCCGTCCACGGGCAGGACATCTCCCGTGCGGACCAGCAGGCGGTCGCCCGGGGTGATCGCCTCAAGAGCCACTTCCTCGATCTCCCCACCGCGTTTGCGCAGCGCGGTGCGTGGCATGCGGGTGAGCAGGGCGGTCATCTCGCGGCCAGCCCGCCGCTCGGCGAAGCTCTCCAGATACTGGCCGCCGGCATACATCAGGGCCACGACGACCGCCGCGAGCGTCTCGCCGAAGGCCAGGGCCGCGGTCATCGAGATGAAGGCGACGATGTCGAGGCCGACGTCGCCGCGGCGCAGGCTGGTGGCGATCTCGACGGCAAGCGCCAGGAGAACGGGAATCGTCGCAAGCGTCCAGATGACGTCGGCAGCGCCATCGGGCCCGACAAGACGGACGGCGAAGCCGGCGGCGAGTCCTGCCGCGGGCCACAGCATGAGCACGGCCGGAATGAGCTTGTATGGACCTTTTGTGCTCACGTGGGCGCTCTCCGGATGTTGCCATGTCGATGTTGCCATGTGGTCTCGACTTTTCGTTACGCCGGGGCGGTGCGCCTTGAGCGAGCGCAATGCATATTGCCGGTCGGGCTGCTCTTTGTCTGGAATATGATCGGGCGCGAACGCATCGCGATGAAACGACGGCCTCATGACTGAGCGCGAACACTGGTCCGGACGCGTCGGCTTCGCACTCGCCACGATTGGCTCCGCCGTCGGGCTCGGCAGCATCTGGAAGTTTCCCTACGAGGTCGGCACGAATGGCGGCGGCGCCTTCGTGTTCTGTTATCTCGCGGGCGTGCTGCTGGTGGTGCTGCCGTTGATGCTGGCCGAGTTCGCGGTCGGCCGCAGGGGCGGCGCCGATCCGGCGACGGCACTTGCCCGCGTCGCCCGGAGCCACGCCCGCTCGCCGCGCTGGGGACTCATCGGCACCTTGGGCGTTCTGACCGGCTTCCTGATCTTGAGCTTCTACTCGGTGGTCGGCGGCTGGACGCTCGATTATGCACTCGCAGCATTGCTGGGGAGCACCGAGGCGCCGGCTGTCGAGCCGCAGCAGCGCTTCGACGCTCTTCTTGCCGCACCGCTGCGCATGATGGCGTTTCACGCCGTCTTCATGACGATCACGACCATGGTGGTCGCCCGCGGCATCGCCGCCGGCATCGAGGTGGCCTGCAAGGTGCTGATGCCCGTTCTGATCCTCATGATCATGGCTCTCGCCGTATTTTCCAGCCTCACGGGCGATGCGCCGGCCGCTGCTCGATACCTGTTCCGCTTTGATCTCGCAGGCTTTTCGCTCGGCAGCGCCCTGGAAGCCCTCGGTCTCGGCTTCTTCTCGATCGGGGTCGGCTTCGGCGTGATGATCACGTATGCCGGATATGCCGGCCGCGAGATCGATTTGCGCGAGGTGGCCCTTATCACCATTGTCGGCGACACGGTGGTTTCCCTTCTGGCGGGCTTCGCCGTCTTCCCGATCGTCTTCAAGGCGGGGCTCGATCCGGCGAGCGGGCCCGGGCTCATGTTCATCACGATGCCGGCCGCCTTCGCCCAGCTCCCTTACGGCGGGGCGTGGACCTTTGGCTTCTACCTGCTGCTGTTTGTCGCGGCGCTGGCTTCGGCGATTTCGCTTCTGGAGTTGTCCGTGGCCTGGCTCGCCCAACAGGCGTCGTGGCCCCGTCTCCGGGCCGCGATCGTCTCGGGCGGTGCCTGCTGGGCGCTCGGGATCGTGACCGTCCTGTCCTTCAACGTGCTGCGCGACTGGTCTCCTCTCGGTTTCGTGCCGGGTTTCGAGGAGGCGGGCTTTTACGAGGTGATCGACCATCTCACCTCGAACCTGATGCTGCCCGCCGGCGGGTTGCTGCTCGCCGTCTTTGCCGGCTGGCTGCTGCCGGGCGTGATGCTGCGCGAGGAACTGGCCTTGTCGCACTTTCGCGCCCGGCTGTTGCGCGGCACGTTGCGCTTCGTGGTGGTGCCCGCCATAGTGGTCGTGACGCTTGGACCGCTATTCGGATAACGTGGCCCACAAACCGCCACGAGCAGTCGATTTGATCGCGCGCAAAGCGGCCTGATTCGATGCCGCTATAAAGAGCAGATCACTTCATCGAGGAGGATCCCACATGCCTCGCTACCGCGTCACGTTCTTCAAGACCGTCTGCGGCGACACCGGTCGCGAGACGTCCGTCTGCCAGCGGGCGGTCGAGGTCGACGCCGAGAACGCCGACGCCGCGATCGAGCCGGCCCGGGCGCTGTTCTGCAAGCTGGAGCAGATCCCTCACTGGTCGGTCCGTTCCGACGCGTGTGCGACGGAAGAGATGCGAATGCCACGGGCACCTCTGGCCAAGCGCATGGGCGCAGCTCTCCACTCCCGTCAGTGACGCCGAAGGGCGGCCACGATTCGCACGCATGTCGTCCCGGGATCAGCGGACGACCAGGACCGGTAGCGTCGAATGCGCGAGCACCTTGCTGGTTTCGCTGCCGAGCAGTAGCGCTGACACGCCGCGGCGGCTGTGCGAGGCCATGACGATGAGACCGCAGCGTTTCGTCTCGGCGACGCGGATGATTTCTTCGTAGGGGTGGTCCGCTTCGCGGTGGATTTTGTCGAAGCTGATCTGGGCCGCCGCAGCGACGGCTCCGGCCGCGGCGAGATGGCGCTTGGCACGGTCCTTCATGATCTTGTCGAATTTCGGGTGCGGGTCTTCCAGTTCCTCGTCGTCGAGGAGGAAGTCGTGCAGGGTGGGCGTGACGGCAAGGAAGGACACCTTTGCGCCGACTGCGCGGGCGAGCGCGACCCCGTGCTCGACCGCTCGCGCCGACAGGTCCGAACCGTCTGTGGCGACCAGGATATGTTTGTACATTCCAGGCTCCGTGAATGGGCAGCGCCTGGGCGTGACGAGCGTCGGCCTCGCTTCCAGCCCGCAGCATCGCAATTTCTCGCCCCGGAAAGCGGTGTTTGGGGCAGCGGCTTAGCTTGGCCACAAAGTCCGCAATTCGGCTGGCGTTGCCGCCTTGACGTTTTCCAGCTCGGCCGCGTCGATGCGGTCGGCGATCAGGGCAAGCACGGTTCTCGCGACCTGCTCCGGGTCGATCGCCAGATCCCGATGCAAGGCATCATGAACCCGGCTCACGAACGATGCGCGGTCGGGACGGACGGGCAATTCGGCCGGGTGCCAGCCCTCGTAGTAGATGCCGCGCAGCAGTGGCGGGAATTGCGCCGCGAGATAGATCGCCTCCTGCAGTGGGAGAGCGTCGCGGAGCGCGTGCAGGCTGCTGCACAACGCAATATAGGCTCTGCCACGGTGATGCCAGCCGAGACGGTGGTTCAGGTCAATGACCCATTCGTCGGTCGCGCGGACGCATTCGTCCAGTTCGGGAATGACGGACATCGTCAACTCGCATCACCCGGGCAAACGCCCCTCTGACATCCACATAATAGACTGGAGCCTCCACGGACTTGACCAGGATCAACAACTGCCCCGCGTGGCCGAGCATCGCCCGGCACACGCGCCTTGGCAACCTTCGTCACGTTGGCGGCCCTGGAGATGATCACCATGGCATTACGCGACGTGCGTAACGATTCTGACGCGGCCTTCGTCGCTGTCGACGGGCGCGGTGCCGTCTACGTGCATCAGACGCAGCGCGATGGTCCGGCCATGGCCGGGCGGTTCAGGCCGTCGGTCCCTGTGCAGACGGCTGAGTAGCGGAGCGTGTTGCCCGCCTTCGGTCATTGAGCGTGCAAAATGGCTGCATTCGGCTGGTTCGCGGACGACGGTCAGCTTCACTATGACCTGCCGCGGACACCGCCCGGTGACGATTATCCCGGCCGCATCGCCGCATCAGTGTGGTGGTGAAGGGGCCGGGCGAGCACCACCGCACCGGCGGCCAATACGAGGTCAATGTTTACCTGAGCCTGCCCGGCGGCCACGACATCAACGTCGAGCGCAGGCCGCAGCTGGGCGAGCGCCACGCCGACCCAATGTTCGCGATCGCCGACGCGTTCAAGCGAGCGCGCCGGCGCTTGCAGGACCCGGTGCGCCGGATGCGCGGCCAGGTGAAGCGGCACGAAAGCTAGCCGTCCGCTGGCGTCGGGTCACTCCACCAGGAGCACGGTTCTGCCTGCAGGCGCAAGCGATTGATCTGGAACAATGCCGGCTTTGCCCCTCCCCCTATCCTGCGCGCATGTTCGTCGGTGAAGAGATAAGAGCCGGGTCGGCGCTGCGCGCGCCGCAGGGCGACGAGCCACCCAGGCCTCGGCCGTTGCAACCAGGGCAGCCAAGCGCGAAACGCTCGAAACGGCGTGGTCTCCTTGCCGCGCTGTGGGCGCACCGCTGGTTCGTGCTGGTAGCAGCGCTCGCCCTCGGACTTGGCGCCTGGAACGCGGCTCGCATTCTAATCGGCCCGGCAGTCGTGGTCGACAGGGTGCAACGCGGCGACCTGGTCCAGACCGTCGTCGCGAGCGGCCATGTCGAGACGCCGTTTCGGGTCGAGATCGGTTCGCAGATCACCGGCATGGTCGCAGATGTGCTGGTCGAACAGGGGCAGCATGTCGCCCGGGGGCAGCCTCTCGTCGCCCTGCAGCGGCACGAGCTCGAGGCAGCGTTCGTCCAGGCGCAAGGGGCCGTGGCCCAGGCGGAAGCGCGCATGCGTCAGCTCAAGGAGCTGACGCTGCCGATGGCGCGGGAGAACCTGGCCCAGGCGCACGCGACCCTGCGGAATGCCCAGGCGACGTTCGACCGCACCTCCGAGCTTGCCCGTCACGGCAACGCGACCCGCGCGGCTTTGGACGATGCGCAGCGCGCGCTCGATGTGGCGCGCACGCAAACCAACGTGGGCCAGTTCCAGGTCTTCACCGCGAGCCCCGGCGGCAGCGATTATGTGATGGCCGAGACCCAGCTCGACCAGGCCAGGGCAAACCTCGCCGCCGCACGGTCCCGGCTCGATTACGCCACCATCGCGGCCCCGCGCGACGGCGTCCTGATCGCGCGCAATGTCGAGCGCGGAGCCGTCGTGCAGCCCGGCCGCGCCCTGCTCGTCCTTGCGCCGACAGGCGACACCCAGCTCGTTGTCCAGATCGACGAGCGCAACCTCGGCCTGATCACGTTGGGACAGCAGGCGGTGGCATCCGCCGACGCTTATGCGGATCAGCGCTTTTCGGCGACCGTGACCTACATCAACCCCGGCATCGATATCGCCCGCGCCTCCGTCGAGGTGAAGCTGACCGTGGCCGACCCGCCGGCCTATCTGCGCCAGGACATGACGGTGTCGGTCGATATCGAGGTTGCCCGCCGGGCCGCGACGCTCGTCCTCCCGCAGCGGTCGGTGCGCGACGCCATGTCGGGCGATCCCTGGGTCATGAGGATTCGGGAGGGACGGGCCCATCGCCAGCCCGTGCGGCTCGGACTGCGCGGCAACGCGCGGGTCGAGATCCTGGATGGCGCCAGAGAGGACGACCTGGTGGTGCCGGCCAATGCCGGAATCCGCACGGGGGAGCGGCTGCGGCCCGTTCAGCCATGAACCGCTTCGTTCCCTTCGAGTGGATCACGGCCATTCGTTTCCTGCGCGAAGGCCGTCTCCAGACGTTGTTCATCCTCGCCGGCATCGCCATCGGGGTCGGCGTGATTGTGTTCATGTCCGCGATGCTGGCGGGGCTCGAGCAGAACTTTCTGAGGCGCGTGCTCACCTCGCAGCCCCAGATCCAGCTGTTGCCGCCCGATCAGGTGGCCCGGCCGCTGCGGGCGGGGCCGGCCGTTTTCGAAGATCCGATCGTTCAGCGGCCGAGCCAGCGCGTTCTGTCGATCGACCAGTGGCGCAAGATCATCGCTGACTCGCGGGCGATGCCCGAGGTCGATGTCGTGTCGCCGGCGGCAGGGGGATCGGTGCTTGCGATGCGGGGCGACGCCAGCCGGTCGGTCTCGATGACCGGCGTCGAACCGGAGACCTATTTCAAGATCGTCCGCGTTCCCGACTACATCGTCGCCGGCCAGCCCCGGCTGACCAGCGAGGACATTGTCATCGGCGTCGAACTCGCAAAGGACCTTGGCGCCACGGTGGGCGACAAGCTCAACGTCCGTTCCGCCTCCGGGACAATCAGGACCTTGACGATCTCCGGCCTGATGGATTTCGGCAACAAGGGCGCCAACCAGCGCACCACCTTCGTCGCGCTGCGCACCGCGCAGTCGCTGCTCGGCATCATTGGCGGCGTGACCACGATCGATATGGCGGTTCGCGACATCTATGCGGCCGAAACCGTCGCGCAGGAGATCCAGGCCGCGCAACTGGTGCACGCCGACAGCTGGATCAAGACCAACGCCCAGTTCTTCACCGCCGTTCGGGCGCAGAAGAATACGAACCTGTTGATCCGCATCTTCGTCGGGCTCTCGGTCGCCTTCGGCATCGCCGCCGTTCTCGTCGTGTCGGTGATCCAGCGATCCAAGGATATCGGCATCCTCAGGGCCATGGGGACCCGGCGCGGGCAAATCCTGGCGGTGTTTCTCCTGCAAGGCGGCCTCCTCGGCTTTGCCGGCTCTCTCGCAGGCTCGGCGCTCGGTGCGGCCGGGCTGGTCTACTGGCATTCGTTGGCGCGCCAAGCGGACGGCAGCGAGCTGTTTCCGCTCGTTCTGCAGCAGCAGCTGTTCATCGCCACCGCGGTGCTTGCGACGGTGACCGGCCTCGTCGCGGCGATGGCGCCGGCCCTGCGCGCGGCCAGGCTCGATCCCGTGGTGGCGATCCGTGGCTGACGAGATCCTACGGCTCGAGAAGGTGTGCAAGTCGTATAATGTCGGCCTGCCCGCCGAGACCGAGGTGCTCCACGATATCGATCTCACGTTGCGGCATGGCGAGTTCCTCGCCCTGATGGGGCCGTCCGGGTCAGGAAAGAGCACGTTGTTGAATCTCGTGGGGCTGCTCGACCGCCCGACGTCGGGCCGTATCTTCATCCACGGGGACGACACCGGCTTGCTCGACGATGGCGAGATCACGCGCCTCAGGGGCCACACGATCGGCTTCGTCTTCCAGTACCATCTGCTGATATCGGCATTCACCGCGGTCGAGAACGTGATGATGCCGCTGCTCGCCGACCGTCGTTTCCCGTCCGATGAGATCGAGAGCCGCGCACGGGCCCTGCTCAGCGAAGTCGCCCTCGACGCGGTCGCGGACAATCTTGCCAACAACATGTCGGGCGGCCAGCAGCAGCGGGTGTCCGTCGCGCGCGCCCTTACGATGAACCCGGATCTCGTGCTCGCCGACGAGCCGACCGGCAACCTCGACACGAAATCTGCCGACGACGTCTTTGGCCTCATGCGCCGGGCGAACCGGCGCAACGGCACGAGCTTCCTGCTTGTCACGCACAACCTGAGCCTCGCCGAGCGCTGCGACCGCATCGTCCAAGTTATCGATGGGCGTGTCGTGCAGTGATGTTCTGGCACCGGAGCTGCGGATGCGTGCTCTTGGGCCATATCGGTGCGGCTATGCCGTTTCGCGGAGAACGCGTGCCCCGACCGGCAACGGGAGCGCAAGGCACGCGGGTCATTCAGCTCGCAGAGCGCACTCCGGTTCCGCAGCGGTTGCGGGGCCTGCCGTCCAGGCCCGCGGGCCGGATCCAGGAC
>DATBIR010000015.1:0-14084 GCA_036556825.1 Beijerinckiaceae bacterium | reverse complement strand
CGGCAAGATCACGCGCGGCTTTGCGCGTGAACGCCATGGCGTCGAGATCGACGCGCATGGCCGCATCGACGTCGAGGCCACGCGCGCCGCGCGCGGCAACCGGGCCGCATGAGGCGTCCGGACGCAGACCGTCCGGCAGCGCCTGAAGCCGCGGGGCCGAATGCGACCGCGCGGTTGCGGCGCCGGCGCAAGCCGGCCCGGCGCGATCCCGAGCTGAGCAAGGCGCTGATTCTCAGCGCCGCCCGCGACGAGTTCGTCGAACATGGCCTGAACGGAGCGCGCGTCGACCGCATCGCCAGGCGGACCGGCAGCGGCAAGAACCTGATCTACCATTATTTCGGCAACAAGGAGCAGCTGTATCTCGCCGTGCTGGAGGAGATCTACCGCGAGATGCGGGCGCATCAGGACGACGAGGCGGTTCGACATCTGCCGCCGCTCGACGGCATGCGGCTCCTGGTGGCGAACACCTTCGACTATTTCGTGCGCACGCCGGCGCTCACCCGGCTGATGAGCATCGAGAACATCCACTATGCCAAGCACCTGAAAACGTCGAAAACCGTCAGGTCGCTTTACGACCCGCTGCTCGAGACCCTGCGCATCGTCCTGGCGCGAGGCCAGGCCGCGGGCGCCTTCCGCCGCGACGTCGAACCGATCGATCTGTATATCTCGATTTCGGCACTGGCTTATTTCTACCTGTCGAACCGTCACACGCTGTCGTGGATCTTCCGCCAGGACCTCGCCGAGCCTCAGCGCCTCGCGCAGCGCCGGCAGCACGTCGTCGACATGATCATCGGCTATCTCTGCTTCGGGAGCGCCGCGCCCAGGACATGAGCCGGCGGCGTGAGCGCGTGATGTCAGGTGTCGAGGCAGCTTGCGGCGAACAGCTCCTCGATCGCGACCGGCCTCGCCTGCAGCCCGTCGTCGCGGGACCATTGCAGCTGCCGCTCGATGGCGTGCCGGTTGGCGGCGATGCCGTAAGGCCAGTGGTCGGCGCCGATCAGCTCGCGCGCCTCCGCCAGGGCGGCATGCGGCCAGGGCAGCGTCACTTTCGGGGCCTGGATGATGTCGAGCTCCGCGACGGCCAGATTTTTGGCGGCCAGGAACGCCTCGTAGACCCGGCGCGACAGGCCGGGATCTTCTTCGGCGACCGACCGTCGAATGCCGACCGCGTGCATGATCGGAAAGACCCGATGACGGCGAAACCAGTCGCGTTCGGCAGCCGCCGGATCAGCAAACAGATGGCGGATGCGGGGGGCCGGGCCCTTCGCGGTCTCGGGCACACGCAGCGAGATGATGGCGTCGAGTTCGCCCGCGAGAAGGCGCTGCTCGAGGGTGACGCCCGGCGGCAGCAGCTCGATGTCGAGGCCCTCGGGCACGCGCCCGACCGGGAAGTCGAGAGGCTTCGTGCGCTCCGCTTCGCCGACCCTCCAGCGGATGTCGGTCGGGGCGATGCCGTAATCGCGGAGGAAGCCGCGCGCCACGACGGCAGCCGTCATGTCGTATTCCTGGACGCCGACGCGCGCGCCTTTGAGACCTTCCGGGGTTCCGGTGCAGGCGTCGGCGCGCACGAACAGGGACGAGTGGCGAAAGGCACGCGACAGGAAGGCCGGAACCAGCGTATAGGCGAGCTTGCCGAGCGACAGGGCCGTCACCGAGTTGCTGAAGGACAGCTCGCAGATGTCGAATTCGGCCGCGCCGAAGGCGCGCGCGAACGTCTCCTCGGGCCTCAGCAATTCCACCCGCAGGTCGACGCCATCGATGCGAATGCGTCCGTCGACGAGCGGAAGCGTCCGGTCGTAGTTCCAGAAGGCGGCGCTGAGGCTGCGCATGCCTGCCTCAGGCGCCCTGCGAGGCGCGGGTCGGCACCCCTGTCGGCAGATCGAACAATCCGTCGGGATACGAGGCGATTGCCGCAAGAGCGTCGGCGCTCGGGATCACGTCGGCGTATTTCGCATTGAGGTCCGCGAGATTGACCGCGTGCGAGGCCTGGCTGCGATCGAAGCACGCATCCTCGATCACCTGCACACGAAGATTGTTGGAGAAGGCGTCCACCACGGTCGCGCGCACGCACCCGCTCGTTGACACGCCGCACACCATCAGCGTGTCGACCCGGAGGTCGATGAGGAAGCTCAAAAGGGGCGTTCCGAAGAAAACGGACGGCTTCGTCTTCAGAATGACGACGTCCTGTGAGGCCGGCGCGATCTCCTTGACGATCGCATTTCCGGCGATCTCCTTCTCGGCATCCTCCAGTTCGCGGGCGTTCTTCCAGCGCCAGCTGCCGGCGTCGAAGCCGTCGGGACGGCGCGTGTTCGTCGAATAGAAGACCGGGAGGCCCTTCGCGTGGCATGCGTCGAGGAGCCGCCGGATGACCGCGATCGCCTGCCAGGCGTCCTCGCCACAGGAGTTGCGCCATTTTTTGATCGACTCGAGGAGAGGTTCCGGCCGGTCGCCGCAGAAGTTATAGCTCACGTCCACGATCATGAGCGCAGGCCGCTGCCCGAACCCCACCGGAGCCGCGTAGCCGGACGCTGCGAAAACCTCGCGGTCGCGGGCCGTCAGAAAAGGATCCCAGATCCGTGCCATCCTCGACTCCATGAATGAAGGCGGTCAGACCGCGTGCCCCATGGCGTGGCCGGCCCGCTGCGAGACATGCCACGGCACCGCGATCCGCTCCGCCAGAGCCACGAGGTAGAACAGAATCGTGCCGATGACGCCCAGGAGGACGACGGCCGCGAAGACGCGGGTGATGTTGAACATGCCTTGCGCCGTCAGAATGACGTAGCCCAGCCCGACCTGCGAGGCGACGAACTCGCCGGCGATCGCGCCGACCAGCGCCAGCGAAATGGCCACCTTCATGCCCGCGAACATGGCGGGCAAAGCGGTCGGGAAGCGGATCTTCCAGAGCACCTGAAGCGGCGAGGCGCGCATGGATCTCGACATGTCGAGCACGTCGGGATCGACCGAGCGCAGGCCGAGAACGGTGTCGATGACGATGGAGAAGAGTGCGATCAGCATCGAGATCGCCACCTTCGACGAGACCCCGGTGCCCATCCAGATGATGAACAAGGGGGCGAGGGCGATCTTGGGGATGGAGTTGAGCGAAACCAGAAGCGTGTAGAGCGTGCTCTCGAGTATGCGCGAATAGACGATGCCGATCGCCGCCAGCACGCCGATGACGACGGCGAGCGCAAAACCGAGAAGGCAGGCGGCCACCGTATAGCCTGCATGGCGCGCGTACCAGACGGGATCGCTCGCGATCTCGACGAACACCGCGCTCGGAGCCGGAAGGATGAATGGCCGCACGCCGAAGATCCACACGCCGAGCTCCCACGTGAGGAAGAAGCCGGCGATGACGGCCACCACCATCGGCGTGCGGCTCATGGCTCGCTCCTCAAGAGACCCATGCTCTCGAACAGGCGGCGGATGTGTTTCGCATAAATGCCGAAGGCGGGGGTTTCCCTGACGTCGAGGGAACGGGGCCGCGGAAGGTCGATGGCCACTTCTTCGACGACGCGGCCGGGATTTGCCGACATGACGACGACGCGGTCGGACAGGAAAACCGCTTCGGTGATGCCGTGGGTGATGAACAGGACGGTCTTGTTCGTCGCCAGCCATAGGCGCTGCAGCTCGATGTTGAGCTCGTCCCTGGTCAGCGCATCGAGCGCGCCGAACGGCTCGTCCATGAGAAGCAGGGCGGGATCCTGGATCAGCGCGCGGCAAATCGCAACGCGCTGGCGCTGTCCGCCCGAGAGCTCCCATGGCCGCCGCGTCTCATAGCCCCGTAGCCCGATCGTCGACAGGAGGTCGCGCGCCTTGGACACCCATTGCGCCTTCGGCAGCCGCTTGAACTCGATAGGCAGCAGCACATTGTCGAGCACGGTGCGCCATTCGAGCAGGATGTCGCGCTGGAAGACGATCGCCATGTCGTCCGGCGGTTCGCTCACGCGGCGGTTGGCGACCTCGATAGTCCCGGCCGTGATGTCGGTGAGGCCGGCAATGCACTTGAGGAGCGTGGACTTGCCGCAGCCGCTCGGGCCCACCACGCTCACGAATTCGCCGCGGCGGAGCTCGAGATCGATGCCGCGAAGCGCCTCGACCGAAGCGCCCCCCGGCGTGCGGTAGCTCTTGTCGAGACCCGACGCGCGAACATGCGTCTCCGGCACCGACGCCCGGGCGAGCCGGGCGGCGTCAGCGGCGCTTGCCGACATCAGTTGGGGACGAACTTGTTCGTGTAATAATCCGATGGCTTCGAGCCGGGCGGGATCGACTTGGTTTCCTCCAGGATGGCGATCGTGCCCTTCCAGTCTTCCTCGGCCTGCCAGCCATAGCGCTTGCCCTTGGTCGCGTCGGTCTGGAAGAACGGCTTGTACTCGATGATCTGGTCACGCAGGATTCCCGTGTCCAGCTTCTCGGTGGGCCGTTGCTTGACGATCGCCTGCACGGCCTCGTCGACGTGATCCTGGTGGATGTATTCCCACGCGCGGATGACGACCGGAACGAAGCGACGCAATGCGTCCTCCTTCTTGTCGAGAACGGCCTGCGTCGTCACGAGGCCATAGCTCGGGATGTTGATGCCGACATCTGCGAGCAGGACGCCGTTGGAAGGGCGCTGCCGGTCGGCCGTCGGCTTCGCAAACGGATACGTGGTCAGGGTGGCGTCGACCGAGCCCGACACATAGGCCGACAGCAGGGAGGAGGAGTCGACATTGATCAGGTTGACCTTGCTCTTGTCGGCGCCGCCGCGGGCCAGGAAGGGATCGATCAGCGGGCCCCAGCTGCTGTTCGCCGTATAGGCCACCCGCTTTCCTTCGAAGTCCTTGACCGTCTTCATGCTGGAGTCTTTGGGGACCATGGCGCCAAGCTCGCCGCGCCGCGCCAGCCCGGCGACCGAAACGAGCGGCATGCCGCGTCCCCGCGCCACGGCCATGGCGCCGAGCTGCACCCAGCCGACATCGATGTCGCCGGTCGCGACCTGCTGCATGGTCAGGCTCGAGCCCTTGCCGTCCGAAACCTCGACGTCGACGCCCGCTTCCTTGAACCAGCCTTTCTCGACCGCGAGGTGAAGCCCGGCATGCATCCCCCATGGGGTCCAATCGACCCGCACGGTGATCTTGGGCAGACCCTGTGCGGATGCGCCGGAGGTGAATCCGACCATCGCGAAAGCGAACGCCGCTGTCGCTACTGACCTTCGGGTGATCATCGCCTGTCCTCCGTTGTGATTGCCTCGCGATGACCTGTGTCCGTCATCTGTGGAGGCGGTCCAAGAGCCAGTCCACCTGATAAGGTATGACTTGGCCCCAGTTGTCCATCGAACAATGCTCCGCCCCGCCTTCCTGGTCGTCGTACAGGCGGAGCGCCTTATCCGATACGGTGAGCTCGTCGAATGTGCGCTGCGCCGAAGCGAGCGGCACCATCCGGTCCCAGACGCCATGCGTGATCAATACAGGGCAGCGGATGCGGTGGAGGAGGCCCTGCAGCGTGAAGCTCCTGTAGCGGTCCCGCGCCTCCTCGTCGGATCTGCAGCCGGCAATCCAGCGCAGCTGCGGCTGCAACGGCGGGTAGTGCAGATACAAGTCGTTCAGGACATCGTAGAGCGCGCCCCAGGCGACGCATGCCTTGATGCGCGGCTCAAAGCAGGCGGCGCGCGGGCCGTAATACCCGGCCATCGAGACGCCAAGCAGACCGATGCGGTCGGCGTCGATTTCCGGCCGCTGCGCAAGGACGTCGATGGCGGCCGAGACCGGCTTCTCGTAGTCGGGCCGCGTCGGCAGATTCAGAAGGCGCAGCGTCGAGCCCTGGCCGGGCCCGTTGAACACGAAGCAGGCGGCGCCGCGGTTGGTCACATATTGCACGCCGCGAAAGAAGTTCTCTTCCGGCAAGGCGTCGGCGCCGGCCAGGAACAGCACGCAGGGAGGCGGCGTCGTGCGCACGCGCTGCCGCGGCAGGAACAGCCACCCCTCAAGCTCGTGTCCCTCGAAGGGCACCATGACGTTCACATGCGGATGAAGCGACAGCGCGATGCCCTTGCGCCAGCAATGCATGGCGCGCTGGTACATCGGCGGCTTGCGCGCATCGTCTCCGTGCAGGACGCGTTCGGATGAACGGAAATACGTGAAGGCGCGAAAATAGTGCTCGCCGGCCGTCGCCTCGTGCCCGCTCGCGACTGCGTCGTCGGCGATGCCCTGGAGCTGCTCCCCCAAGGCGGCAAACGCGCTATGCCAGTCCTCGCGGTTTCCCGAGCGGATCGCCCGCGCGGCTTTGAAGAGTTCGTTGGTCTCGGCCGCTCCCTGGAAGGCCTCTGAGAAGAGCCACGTGAGCTGGAACGAGAAGACGTGGGCCTCCGGCGTTCCGTCGTTCCAGTAGTGAAACATCGCCTGTGCGCGCGTCAGAGCAAAGCGCCCGGAGGTGATGCTCTCCCGGCGCCGCAGTAATTGACCAGATGGTCAAAAGACAACGGCGACGGAGGGCTGTCAAGGCCGCGGCCGCAAAGCCGCAGATCAACGCACCGCGGCTCTTGTCCCTGGGAAGCTGACGCCTCGCAGGGATTCAGACCGCCAGCGTTTCGACATTGCCGCAGACCCCGAGGCTTTGTCCCGAGATATTCTGGCCGAGGGGGGACGCAAGGAACACGGCCATCGCCGCGATGTCGGCCCGCGAATTCGGCCGCCTGAGGGAAATGCGCGAATAGATCCGGTGCTTCAGCTCCTCGGGCGTGAGCCCGAGGCCCGGTGCGCGGCGCACGATATTACGGTCGTGCCGCTCGCCGGCGGTCCAGCCAGGCAGGATCGCGTTGACGCGGATGTTATGCGGTCCGAGCTCCATCGCGAGACTTTGGGTCAGCCCGACGACGGCCCATTTGGACGAGGAATAGGCCGTCCGCAGCGGATATCCGAGCCGTCCGGCAACCGACGAGATGTTGACGATCAGGCCGCCGCCGGCAGCCTTCAGCATCGGCACGCCGCCGCGAAGGCAATGGAACATGCCATGCACGTTGACGGCATAAGTGCGCTGCCATTCGTCGATCGGGATATCCTCGATCGGCCCCATCGGGCCCGTGATTCCCGCGTTGTTAACGAGAACGTCGAGGCCGCCGAGCGTCGCCGCCACGTCGGAGAACACACGCGCCACGGCGTCCGGATCGGCAACATCAGCGCGCGTGCCGGTGATCTGCCGCTCCCGCGCCAGTTCGTCGAGGTAGTCCTGCGCGAGATCACACACATGCACCCGTGCGCCCTGGGCCGCGAACTGCTCCGCGATTTCTCTGCCGATGGCGGAGCCGCCGCCGGTGACGAGGACCCGCAGGTCTTGAAGTGGCTGGACCATGAGTGAAACGAACTCCTATGTTGATGGCGTCTCGCGAGGAGGGTAGCCGGCGCCGGCAGAGCATAGCGCCCGTTCCCCGGCACTCTAACATTGCCTAGCCTGTGCGCGGGCTCCATAGTCCGGTTTCGCTCGGGCCTATCCGGGGAACGGAGAGCGCGCACGCAAAGGACGCGTTCCGGTTGAAAAGACCAGGGGGAAAGAATGATCATGACAACGCGAATTCTGCCGACCTTGCTCGTTGCCCTTGCCGCGTTGTGGCCGGCGGCCTTGAAGAGCCAGGACGTCCCGCGCAGCGGCGATGAGGTGTGGGCTTACCTCGCCAGCTTGCCCAAGGACCAGCGCAAGGCGGTGATCGAGCGTGAAGCGGCGCGCGAGGGCAGCTTCGTGCTCTACGGGCAACTCGGCATCGACCGGGCCGAGCACCTGATCAAGGCCTTCAACGCCCGCTATCCGAACATCAAGTTCAACTTCGTCCGCCAGACGCAGGCCGACCAGTCCGAGAAGGTGATGCTCGAACATCGCATGGGGCGGGTCGGCGGCGACGTAATCCTGACCGATACGGGGCTCCTGTATGTGCTGCGCGACGCGCTTGCGCCGTACGAGCCCGCATCATGGTCCGACTTCGACCGGCGCTTTCTGTACGGCAGCGTGAAGGACGGCTGGACCGCCGTCATCTATGAACTCCTGCCGATGGTGATTTCCTGGCGCACCGATCGCATCCCGGCGGCAGACGTGCCGAAGAGCCTCGACGTGCTGGCCGATCCGAAATGGCGCGGACGCGTCGGCACGGTCAGGCAGTTCGAGACGTTTCTCGAAGCGCTCACCATCGAATATGGAAAGGAGGCGGCCGAGACCAAGGCGCGCAATCTCGCGCGCCTGAACAGCCGCCTCTACCAAAGCCAGGCGGCGCTGTCGGAAGGACTCGGCGCCGGCGCGGTGGACATCGTCTGGAATCACACGGTGCAGCGGGCCGACCTGATGAAGTCCGGCGGGCAGCCGGTGGACTGGGTTTTCCAGGAGCCTGCCTACGGCTTGTCCGTGACGGCGTCGGCGCTGCGGCTCGCGAAAAATCCGTATACGGCGGCGCTGTTCCTCGACTTCCTGCTCGAGGCGGAGACCTTGCAGAAGCTCGAAGCGTCGGAAGGATCGAAGCGGGTGTTCGGAAACCTCAAGGGCAAGTTCTTCTACGACGCAGGCTCGATGAAGACCTTGCGGCCTTATCCGCCGATCGCGCCCGAGCGCTTCAAGGAGCTCAACCTGATCGCCGAGAAGCTGTTCATCCGCAAGGAATTCTAAGTCGGCTTCCGGGCGGGGCGCCCGAGGGCGCCCCTGCCCGCGCGCGGGAACGACAACACACGGAAAGGGCGGCTCGTGGAGCCTGGCGCGACAGCGGCGTCGCAGACGCGGCCGAAATTGCTACGTCCGACAATCCCTGGCCTGGTCGCCGCGGTCCTGCTCGTCATCGTCGGCTACCTTGTCGTTCCGCCGCTGGTGGTCCTGGTTTACGGCAGCGTGACCAGCACCCCGCCGGGCGTCTGGCCCGCGTTCACGCTCGCGACGCTGACCGAGGCCTACAGCAATCCGCGCATCCTGGCGGCCCTTTGGCGATCGCTGGTCTTCGCCTCGTGCACGGCAACCGCGGCGCTCGTGATCGGCGTCTTCCTTGCCTGGCTGGTCGAGCGGACGTCGGTCCGGGTGCGGAGTCTGACGGATCTTGCCACGCTGGTGCCGCTTCTCCTTCCAGCCGTGCTGCTGGCCAGCGGCTGGATCCTGCTGCTCACGCCGAATTACGGCACCATCAACGTTGCGCTCAAGTGGCTGTTCGGAGCGAATGCACCGCAGTTCGACATCTTCTCCTTTCCGGCGATGGTCTGGGTGGCGACGCTGCAGGAACTGCCCCTCGCGTTTCTGTGGCTCTGGCCGACGTTTCGCGCCATGAATCCGGAACTCGAGGAAGCCGCGGTGATGTCGGGCGCGAGCAACACGCAGACGCTGCTGCGCATCACCCTGCCGCTGCTATGGCCGACACTCGCCGCTGCCTGGATCATCTTCTTCATCACGGCCATGGGCGCATTGGCCGTGCCGCTCCTGATCGGCATGCCTGCAGGGATTTTCCTCTACTCGACCGAAATCTATCTCGCCACGTCGCGGGCGCCGGCCAACCTCAATCTGGCCAGCGCCTATGCCCTGCTGTTTCTGGTCATCGCCGCCCTGGGGGTTTACGCCAATCGCGTCGTTACCGCGGATACGACGCGCTATGCCGTCATCACGGGAAGGTCCTACCGGGCCCGCCGCGTTGCCATCGGCCGCAAGACCGAAGCCGCGCTTTGGCTGCTGGTCCTCGCCGTGCTTCTCCTCACCGCCGGGCTGCCGCTGGCCGTGCTCGTGTGGAACGCGTTCATGCCGTTTCCACAGCCGCCCTCGTTCGAGGGACTCGGGCGCGCAACCCTCAAGAACTTCGTCAGCGCCTGGAATTACGGGCCGGCGACGCGGGCCGCGCTCAACAGCCTGCTGCTCGGCCTGGGAGCCGGCGTGATCACGACGGTCATCGGCGCACTGGTGGCATGGGGCCTTTTGCGGCAGAAGCGGCACGCGCGCCTGTTCGGCCTGCTCGACTTCCTGTGCACGATGCCGCTCGCGGTGCCCGGCCTGATCGTCGGCGTGAGCCTGGTGTGGCTCTACCTCGCGCTGCCGGTGCCGATCTATGGCACGCCGTGGATCCTGTTGATCGCCTATGTGACGTTGCACCTGCCGTTCGCGCTGCGCATCTGCAGCTCGGCGATCGGCCAGCTGCATCCGGAGCTCGAGGAGGCGGCGCACATGTCGGGCGCCAGCTCCTGGACGGCGTTCCGGCGGATCATCGCGCCGCTGATCGGGCCCGGCATAGCGGTATCGATCGTCTACATCGCCATTCGCTCGTTTCGCGAATACCAGGCCTCGATCTTCCTGACGAGCGTGGGTTCGGAAGTGTTCGCGATCATCGTGCTCGACATGGCCGACGGCGGGAACTCGACCATCCTGGCTGCCTACGCGTCCGTTGTGATCGTCGGGTTGAGCGCTGCCGCCCTGGCGCTCTACTGGGTCGGGCGCCGCAGCGGCGTGCGGGTCTAGCAGTCACAGCACTCGGCGCTGCCGCGAGCCCGCTCTTCGCGCCGCCGCCGCCCTGACGTCAGCGCAGCACCACCACCGTCGTGCCGATGGCGACGCGCTTGTAGAGGTCGATGACGTCGCTGTTGGTCATGCGGATGCAGCCGGAGGAGACGGCGTGGCCGATCGTCCAGGGTTCGTTGGAGCCGTGGATGCGGTATTCCGACGTGCCGAGATAGAGCGCGCGGGCGCCGAGCGGGTTGCCGAGGCCGCCGGACATGTAGCGCGGCAGGTCGGGGCGGCGCCGCAGCATCGCCGTTGGCGGCCGCCAGTCCGGCCATTCGCGCTTGCGGGTGATGGTCTCGGTCCCCGACCATTGAAAACCCTGGCGACCGACGCCGATGCCGTAGCGCACGGCGTTGCCGTCGGGCAGCACGTAATAGAGCCGTCGCTCCCTGGTCGAGACGATCACCGTTCCGGGCGCATGCTCGCCGCTGTAGTCGACCGTGGAGCGGAAGCTTTTCGGCGCCGGCGGGCGCTGCGGGCGGTAGGCGCGCTGGCGGTGGACCGGGTAATTGTAGATCGGCTCGTGGGTGTTGGGGTCGATCGTGTAGACGGCTGCGGCGGGCGTCGCAAAAGCGGCGGCGGCGCAGGCAAGCCCGACAAGGGCAAACGCGGTACGACGCATGGTGCCTCTACGCTCGATCAGGATCAATTCAGATGGAATCGATCCTGCCTCCTTGTTTTTTGCCACATGATCCCTGTCGGCAAAGCGGTTCCCACTTTGCCGGATCATGCTCCCTTGTGCCGCATGATCCTTGTCGGCAAAACGGCTCCCATTTTGCCGGATCATGCTCTCTTGCCGCATGATCCTTGTCGGCAAAGCGGTTCCCACTTTGCCGGATCATGCTTCCGGTAGCCGAGGACGATCGGCCCCGAGGAACATGCGAGCTTGGCTGCCCGATGCCGGCACCGTCAAGCACCCGCAAGAAATCGAGTCGCAGTGTGGCGTGTTGACCTCACCGGCCGAAGCCGCATTATTCCCAGGGGATCGGCAGCTCCGCATGGAGCGAGGGAGATGCGGGGAGCGCAGAAGCTCAGCGGCGCCACTCTGGCCGCCGTCATTGTGGTGTCCCTGATCATTTGGGTGCCGCTTTATTACCGGGCCTGGTTCAGCGCTCCCGGCACGCATGACCTCACCGACACGCAGCGCATGGCGGCGTTGAAGAGCGCGCTCAAGTCCGGCGGTGTCGCCGCGCTTCGCGAGTCCGGCGCCATGGACGTTCTCTCCAGCGACGACATCGCCGACATCGCCTATTCCAGGTGCATCGGCGAGCACGAATGCGCGAGGTGGGTCAGCAGCCGAAGAAGCTTCGACCGCTGCGGCGAGGTGCGCGCCAATCTCTATTGCGCCTACGAGATCATCGACAAGGCGGGCAACACCGCTGCGGCGCTCGTCAAGACCTTCAGGACCGGCGTCAACACACCTGCCGACCTGTCGCACGACGGGCCCGAGTGGCTCTACGAGATGCTGTCGACCGAGCGCCTCGATGCGGCGACGGCGAAGGATAAGCTGTGCGAGATGCGCTATTGCGAAGCGGGAGCGCTGACGCGATGGAAACGGCCGCTGCGCATGGCGCCGCCCGATCCGGATGCGGAGGCGCGCAGGCGATGCAACGGCGTGCTCGCCGACGTCGTCGGCAAAGGCAAGACGTGCCTCGACCCGGGCGATCCGCAGGCGCGCGAGTTTCGCGATTGCAGGGACGATTTCTGCGGCCCGGTGATGGTGGCGCTGCCCAGGGGGCGCTACACGCGCGGCACGTCCGATGCGGAAGCGGAGCGGCTGCTCGGCGAGCATCCGCCCGTGAAACACCTGCTCGGCGCCGAACGCCCGGCGCGCGAGGTGACGATCGGCTACCATGTCGCGATCGGCAAGTTCGAGATCACCTTCGCGGAGTGGGACGCCTGCCACAGGGCTGCGCGCTGCCTGGCCGTCGACAAGCCCGGGGACGAGGGCTGGGGCCGCGGCCGGCGGCCTGTCATGTCGGTGTCGTGGAACGACATCACGCGCCACTATCTGCCGTGGCTCAACGCCCGGCTCGGGCTTTCGGGCGCGCATGCCTACCGCCTTCCAAGCGATGCCGAATGGGAATACGCGGCGAGAGCGGGGACGACGACCCGCTACGCGTTCGGGGACGCCATCTCGACATCCGATGCGCAGTATCTCGACGACCAAGCCGACGCGCGTGACCGCAAGACCGTCGAGGTGGGAGCGTTCCCGCCGAATGCGTTCGGTCTGCACGACATGCACGGCAACGTGCTCGAGTGGGTCGAGGACTGCTTTTCGTTCACGGACGATGCGGCCGACCTGCCCACGGACGGCTCTGCGCGTCAGGACATGATCTGCTTGTTCCGCGCCTCCCGCGGCGGCGGATATGCGAGCGGCCCCATGCTCGTCCGGTCGGCCAGCCGCTATTACAACAGCCCCGACACGCGCTCCAACACCATCGGCCTGCGCCTGGCGCGAACGCTGGGACCGAAACCCTGACTTTCTCGCCGCGCACGCGCGGTGCGGTTGCCGTCTCGCCGGCGCGACCCTGCGGACATGCAACCCACCCGCAGGCTTGCGCGTTGATCCACTCCTGACGGAGGAGCCAGGCGTGGGCGCGCTCACAGCGCAAGTGCGGGCACTTGCGTGTCTGCCGCACGGCATCGACGAACGAACGGCAGGCTGCTCGCCCGCCCTCGCTTGGCGCTGTTGCGCACGGCAACCCGTCACATCACGGTCGGAGGAGGAGTGACATGGCTCGTGGATTTCCGTCGATGACGGCGCTTCTGGGGCTGCTCGCCATCGCGGGCTACCAGAACAGGGACAAGATCGCCGAGATGCTCGGCGGCGCAACGGGCCAGGGCGGCCGCGGCGTTCCGCAGGGGAGCGGCCAGAGAAACGTGCCGGCGGGCCTCGACAACCTGCTCGGCGGCCTGGGCGGCGGCGGACTCGGCGGTCTGCTCGGCGGCGGCTTGCGCGACCTCGTCGAGAATTTCCAGCGCGCCGGGCAAGGCGACGTCGCCGATTCGTGGGTGGCGCCCGGACCCAACAAGCAGATCTCGCCGCAAAATCTCGAGCAGGCGATCGGACCGGAGGTGCTCGCGACGCTGTCGCGGGAGACCGGCCTTTCGCACGACGAGCTGCTGTCGCGGCTGACCCGCAACCTGCCGGAGGCGGTCGACAAATACACGCCCGACGGCCGCATCCCGAGCGAGCAGGAATGGGCCCGCTCGTAGCCCAAGGCTCGGCTCGGATCAGTTCAAATCGGGCATCCCATCGTTGTCATCGCCGGGCTCGACCCGGCGATCCATAACCACACGTCGGCGAAACGCAATCGTCGCGTGGATGGCCGGGGCAGGCCCGGCCATGACAATAGTAGGGAGGCAGGTGCGCCTGCCGACGCGGCTACTGCACGACCTGGCGGCGGCAGCGCGGGACCCCGCGCGCGTCGCGCACGCAGGTGGTTTCGAGGACGCTGCCCGTGGCCTCGGGCTCGTAAGCCGGGCGAGGCGCGCCGGCGCGCCGTTCGTGCACCATCGCAGGGGCCTGGACATTCGGGTCATTGCCGGGATTGCTGGCGGCGACGCCAACCGTTCCGCCGACGACCGCGCCGATCGCGGCGCCG
>DATBIR010000014.1:0-11526 GCA_036556825.1 Beijerinckiaceae bacterium | reverse complement strand
CGCACCGTCGTCTTCCGGTAACACCAACCCTCTCCGAATGGGAGAGGGTCGGCATCGCAAAGCGATGCCGGGGTGAGGGATGGACGCTTCAGAACGAACTCGACGGCAACGCTGGCCGCTGCGGAACCGGCGCGCCTTATGCGGAAGCGCCCTGCCCTCACCCCGGCCGGCTGGCGCCGGCCGACCCTCTCCCATTCGGGAGAGGGTTGCTATGCGGCAACGCCGGCGGCACGTCGTCGGACACGGCGACGACCTTGCCGGGATTGAGGATGTTGTGCGGGTCGAGCGCGCGCTTGAGCGTGCGCATCAGGTCGATCGCCACCGCGTCCTTGTAAAGCACGAGCTCGTCGCGCTTGATCAGGCCGATGCCGTGCTCGGCGGCGATCGAGCCGTTCATCGACGCGACGATGTCGTGCACGATGCGATTGAAGCGCTCCCACTCGCCGAGGAAGGCGGCCTTTTCCATGCCGACGGGCTGGCTCAGGTTGAAATGGATGTTGCCGTCGCCGACATGGCCGAAGGCGCACACGCGCACGCCCGGCATCTCGGCCTCGCAAGCGGTGGTGGCCACCTCGATAAAATCGGCGACCCGCGACACCGGCACGGAGACGTCGTGCTTGATCGAGCCGCCTTCGAAGCGCTGCACGTCGGACAGCTGCTCGCGCAGGCGCCAGAGCGCGGCGTTCTGGGTCTCGCTGGCGCCGATCGTGGCGTCCTCGACGATGCCTTCCTCGATCGCATATCCGAGCACGGACTCCAGCGTGACCTCGAGCTCAGCGCCGGCCTGGGGCGAGGACAGCTCGGTCAGCGCGTAGGAATGATGATCCCCGGCGAGCGGTCGCATGGTGCCGCTCGCGTGCTTGAGCACGACCTCGAGGCCGAAGCGGTTGATATATTCGAACGCGCTCAGCGTATCGCCCGCGCTCTGGCGCAGCCGGTCGAAGGCGGCGAGCGCGTCGCGCGCCGACGCGCTTCCGACGAATGCCGTCGCGCGCGCCTTCGGCTTCGGAAAGAGCTTCAGGACCGCCGCCGTGATGATGCCGAGCGTGCCTTCCGATCCCACGAACAGGTTCTTGAGGTCATAGCCGGCATTGTCCTTGCGCAGCCCCTTGAGGCCGTTCCAGACGCGGCCGTCGGCGAGCACCACTTCGAGGCCGAGCACGAGATCGCGGGCATTGCCGTAACGCAGGACGCCAGTGCCGCCGGCATTGGTGGACAGGTTGCCGCCGATGCGGCACGAGCCTTCCGATGCGAGCGAGAGCGGAAACAGGCAGTCCGCGGCGCTGGCGGCCTCCTGCACGTGCCGGAGGATGCAGCCGGCCTCGACGGTCATCGTCGCATTGACCGCATCGACCTCACGGACGCGGTCGAGGCGCGCCAGGGAGAGCACGACGCCACCATAGGGAACGCCGCCGCCGGTCAGCCCCGTATTGCCGCTCTGGGCCACGACCGGCACGCCCGCCGCGGCGCATTCCTTCACCACGAACCCCACCTCGGCCGTGTCGCGCGGGCGCGCCACGGCCAACGCCGTGCCGCGGTAAAGCCCACGTTCCTCGACCAGATAGCCGGCCATGTCGGCAGGCTCGGTGACGACATGGGCCGGGCCGAGCCGCGCGGCGAGCGCGGCAAGCAGCTGGGAGGATGCAGGGTGACGGGTCATTCGGTCGTTGGCGCAATCACGTCAGGGCGATAGCCCCGACCACCGGCCTTGTCACCCCTTCTTTCGGTAGACGAGCAGGCTCTTGAAGGTCCCGACGCGCTCGACGTCGCGCTCCTTCTCCCAGCGCGCGATCACCCGCTTGGCGCTCATCGGGCCCTCCCAGTCGAACGCGAACGACGTCGTGAAGAACAGGATGTGTCCCCCGGGGCGGGTCTTGTCGGTGAGCAGGTTCGTGACCTCGAGGTCGGTGAGGCCCTTATAGGCGTCGGTCTTCTCGCCGCGGAACTCGCACAGATGGAAAAGCGTCACCACGTCGAAGGTCGGCAGCAGCTTGTCGTTGATCAGGTAGATGTCGCCGAACACGGCGTTGTAGTAGCGCAGCACGTCGGGCCGGGCGATCGCGAGCTCGACATATTTGTCGTATTCCTGCGGAGCCGCCGTGATGCCGAGGACCGCGTTGCGCCGGTCCGGCCGGGCGCATTCGATGCCGACGTGGTGATGGCCGCCGGTGCCGAAATGATAGATCGCCGAGTCCCTGATGCCCTGGCCGTCGAGCCATTCGACGAAATGCACGTCGCACGGACAATCCTTCTCGCGCAGGTCCCAGTAGTCGTTCCAGTAATGCAGCACGGCTTCGGCCATTCGCGTCGAACTCCCTGAGAGTGAGGCTTGGTTTTGCTAACCCATCGCGCGCACGAGCTGCAACGCGCGTTCGCATGTCAGCCGCGCCCCGTCCTCGTGGCGCGTGAGCGTGAGGCGGCGGTCGTGGAACGTCTCGAGCCCCGGCCGATGGCCGATTGAGATCAGCGTCGTGTCCGGCAGGCTTTCCCTGAGCAGGCTCATCAGCGCCGTCTGCCCGGCCTCGTCGAGCGCCGACGTGGCTTCGTCGAGGATCACCACCGCCGGCCGATGCAGGAAGAGCCGCGCGAAGGCGAGCCGCTGGCGTTCGCCGCTGGACAGGATCTGGTCCCAGCGCTCGACGTCGTCGAGGCGGTGAGCGAGATGGCGCAGCCCGCAATCGCCGAGAACCTTGCCGAGCGCCGCGTCCGCGCAGGCCAGGTCATGGGCGGGATATAGCAGCGCCGCGCGCAACGTGCCGAGCGGCAGATAGGGCCGTTGCGGGACGAAGGCGATGCCCGTGCCACGCGGCGCGGCGATGCCACCCGAGCCCCAGGGCCAGAGGCCGGCAATGGCGCGCACCAGCGTGCTCTTGCCGATTCCGGAATCGCCGACGAGCAGCACCTTCTCGCCAGGCGCGATGATCGCGTTGGCGTCACGGATCAGCACGTGGCCCAGGCGGTCGCAAACGGTGAGCTGCGAAAGAGCGATGCCGATGTCCGGCGCGTCGCGCAGCTCGATGCCGCGCACGGGCCCGTCGAGGCTGCGGTCGAGCTCGTCCGCGGCTTCGACCAGCGCCATGACCCGCCGCGCCGAAGCATACCATTGCGCCAGCGGCTTGTAGTGATCGACCAGCCACGCGAAGGCCAGCTGCACCTGCACGAAGGCCGCGGCAAGCTGCGTGACGGCGCCCAGCGACAGCTCGCCCGAAAGAAATTTGGGCGTGGCGAGGAGCACCGGGACGACCGGCACGAGCGCCCCCGATGCGTTGGTGATCCAGGTGAGCCGGCCGTGCAGACGCACCACGGCAAGCCAGCGGGCCACCAGGTGTCCGTAGGAGCGGTCCAGGATGACGCGCTCGTCTCCCTCGCCCTTGATCAGGGCGATGCTCTCGGCATTCTCGCGCAGGCGCGTCAGCTCGAAGCGGTAACGCGCCTCGGACTCGTTCTTGGCGATGTTGCCGGCCACCAGCGGCCGCCCGATCTTCAGGGCGAGAATCGACATCGCGACGCCGTAGGCGAGCGCAGCCAGCGTCATATAGGCCGGGATCGTGATCACCGTGCCGCCGAGCGGAACCGTGATGGCGCCGCCGACCGTCCACAGGATGCCGATAAAGGCCGCGAACGACAGCAAGGCGTTGAGAAGGCCGATGGCGAAATCGACCACGGGCTCGGTCGAGAGGCGGCTTTCATCGGCGATACGCTGCTCCGGGTTCGGCGGCTCCACCTGCGCCAGGCTGAGCCGGTAGTAGCGCTGCCGCGTCAGCCACAGGGAGGTGAGCCGCCCGACCAGCCACTCGCGCCAGCGCACCTGCAGGGTTTCGCGGGTCAGCACGATCAGCACGCCGACCGCGGCGATGGCGGCCACCAGCCCGGCGAACACGACCACCCCGAACAGCAGGGTGCCGCCGTCGCGCTTCTCGAGCGCGTCGAAGAACATGCGGTTCCAGGCGTTGACGGTGACGTTGAGGCCGATATTGGCGACCACCAGCCCGGCGAGGGCGAGGGACAGGAACCAGGCCCGGCCGGCGCTCGTCCCCCGCCACCAGCCGCCGACGAGCCGCGCGAAGGCGCGGGCGACGCCGGGGTCGTAGGCGGGAATGCGCGGGTCGGCGCTCGGGGACAGGATGGGCACTCTCGACGCTCGCGAGCCGCCCGACGCGAGCTCGACCCGTCTAGGCTACTGAAACCCGACCGCACCCGTCAAAGCCGTTCCCCCTACCCCTTCCCGGGGAGGGGCAAGGGGCGGGGTCGCAAAATCGGAGTCCGGTTAATTTCGCCGATGCGCAGGCGCCACTCGCGAACATCTCAGCGTCGCGATCCCCAGGGTCGGGCGCTCCGCGCCCGGTTCCGCCCTTCCCCGCAAGGGGAGCCGATCCTTGCCGTCGGGCCCTCCCCATCCCACATGCGACGGGCATCTACCGGAGGAAAGATTGGTCCAGTCGAACGCGCCCTTTTTCGAGGCCCTCAAGGCCGCCGGCCCCAGCCGGGCCGACTCGGTCGCCCGTCTCGAGCTGTTGTCGCGCCTGCTCGACAGCGCCTTCGTGATCCCCGGGACCAACCAGCGCTTCGGCCTCGACGCCATCATCGGCCTGGTTCCCGGCCTCGGCGACCTCGTCTCGACGGCCTTGTCCAGCTACATCATCTGGGAGGCGCGCCAGCTCGGGCTGCCGCGCTGGAAGATCGCCCGCATGGTCGGCAACGTCGCGGCCGACACCGTGCTCGGCGCGATCCCGTTTGCCGGCGACGTTTTCGACGTGTTCTTCCGGGCCAACCGGCGCAACATGCGCATCGTGCGCGAGCACCTTGAACGCACCGGCGGCCTGCCGATGACGATCGAAGGCCAGGCGGTCCGCATCAACGATTGAGCGTCATCAGGCCGGCGCGAATGGCGTCACGCTGACGCCGTTCGCCTCCAGCGTGGCCCGCACCGTGCGCGCCATCTCGACGGCACTCGGCTCGTCGCCGTGCACGCAAATGGTGTCGATGGCAACCGGAATGCGCTTGCCGGTCGCCGTGGTGATGGCGCCGTCCTGCACCATGCGCAGGACGCGCTCGGATGCCATCCTGGCGTCGTGCAGCACGGCGCCCGGCTTCTTGCGGCTCGTCAGGTTGCCGTTGTCCTCGTAGGTGCGGTCGGCGTAGATTTCGCGCACCACCCGTATGCCCGATCGCGCCGAGATGCGCTCCATGGCCAGTCCCGGCATGCAGACATTGGCGAGCGAGGGATCGACCCCCTTGATGCCGCGGGCGATGCCGAGCGCCAGATCCTCGTCCTCGTTGGCCATCGTGTTCAGGGTGCCGTGCACCTTCACGTAGGTGACGCGGTGCCCCGCCAGCGCGGCCACCGCCTGCAGCGCGCCGATCTGGTAGGCGATCATGCGCTCGATATCGGTCACGGAATCGCCGCGGATGACGCGGCGGCCGAACCCCCACAGATCGCCGAAGCCGGGATGGGCGCCGATCGCCACGCCGCGTGCCTTGGCGCGCTCGGCCGTGCGGAACATGATGTTGGGATCGCCGGCGTGCCAGCCGCAGGCGACGTTCGCGGAGGTGACGATGTCGAGGATGGCGTCATCGTCGCCCATCTTCCAGGGGCCGAAGCCCTCCCCCATGTCGCTGTTGAGATCGACTTTCATCTTCACACCAGGACCGGCTGCGCGGTCTGCGCACCGACGCCGAACACGCGCTTGTAACGCTCGATCTGGTCGCGCGGGCCGATCGCCTTCGTGGGGTTGTCTGAGAGTTTGACCGCGGGCCGGCCGTTGGCCGAGAGCACCTTGCACACGATCGAGATCGGATCGAGACCGGTCTCGGACGCGAGCCCACGGAAATCATTGGTGAGCAGCGTGCCCCAGCCGTAGGCAAGTCGCATGCGGCCGAGGAATTGCTCGTGGATGCGCTCGATCATATCGATGTCGAGCCCATCGGAGAAGATGGCGAGCTTGTTGTGCGGGTCCTGACCGCGCGACAGCCACCAGTCGATGGCTTCCTCGCCGCCTTCGATCGGATCCTTCGAGTCGATCCTGATGCCGGTCCACGAAGCGACCCATTCCGGCGCATGCTTGAGGAAATTGGTCGTGCCATAGGTATCCGGCAGCATCACGCGCAGATTGCCTTCGTAATCCTCCTGCCAGTCGGCCAGCACGTGATACGGGGCCTGCGCAAGCTCCTCGTCGCTGTCCGCGAGGGCCGCGTAGACCATCGGCAGCTCGTGCGCGTTGGTGCCGACCGCCTCGACCTCGCGGCGCAGTGCGATCAGACAGTTCGACGTGCCGACGAAGGCGGCGCCGAGGCCCTCGATCATGGCCTGCACGCACCAGTCCTGCCAAAGGAAGCCGTGGCGGCGGCGCGTGCCGAAATCGGCGATGTTGAGGTCGGGCAACCTCTTGAGCCGCTGGATCTTCTCCCACACGCGCGTCATGGCGCGGGCGTAGAGCACCTGCAGCTCGAATTTCGCCATGCCCTTGGTCACGCCGCGCGAGCGCAGCTCGTTGAGGATGGCGAGCGCCGGAATTTCCCACATGGTCGTTTCGACCCAGGGCCCGTGGAAGGTCAGGACGTATTGCCCGTCCCGTTTCTCGAGCTGGTATTCGGGAAAGCGGAAGCTCTCGAGCCAGGAAATATACTCTGGCGAGAACATCTGGCGCTTGCCGTAGAAGGTGTTGCCGCGCAGCCATGTCGACTCGCCGCGCGTGAGCGAGAGCGTGCGCACGTGGTCGAGCTGCTCGCGCAGCTCGCCGATATCGACCATGTCGGCGATGCGCACGCGGGTGGTGCGGTTCTGGATGCCGAAGGTGACCTGGACGCCGCGATGGCGCTTCCAGATCATCTGGCCCATCAGGAGCTTGTAGAAATCGGTGTCGAGCACCGATCGCACGATGGGATCGATCTTCCAGGTGTGGTTGTAGACGCGGGTGGCAATGTCGGCCATGGCCGCCTATCTAGCGCGCCAATACTAAAATGTTTACCCCGGACCTATCCCTCCTCGCGAGGGGAGGGTCGAGTCGGCGAAGCCGACCGCGGTGGGGTGGCAGCGCGAGGTATCCGGAGACGGCGCGCTGCCGCCCCACCCCGGTCGGGCGCTATCGCCCCCGACTCGGCCCTCCCCTCGCGGGGAGGGATCGGTGCGGCGCCAGGACCGCCTGAGCCAGAGCAGCGCGAGACCGGCGAGGGCCATGGCCGGCAGCCCCACCGACCAGCGCTGCCGCTCCCTGGCGCGGGCGCGCAGGTGATCCTGCACGAAACGCTCGCCCCGCCCCATCTCGTTGAACGTCTGCTGAAAGGACGCGACGCGCCGCAGCTCGTCCTCGCTGAGGCCTTCCCCGCTCCAGCGCGCCTGCCGCTCCGATGCGCGCAGCCGGTCGACCTCCGCCCGGTTGCGCCGTTCCATAGCGGCGGCGTCCTGGTAGGCGCGCCGTTCCGACGCCGTCATGAACGGCTCCGGCCCGACGCCGGTGACGGCCTCTAGGGCGGCCAGGAGCGGCTGGTCGCTCCCCGGCGAGACGGTCAGCCACGCACCCTGCGCGAGAATCGCGAAGGCGGTCGCGGCCGCCGCCGTGACGGCTATCCTGCGTTGATTACGCCGGCGCGTGGGCAAGTCGCCGAACACGACCGGACGCAACGCCGCCGCGGCTAGCAGGACGGCGGCGAAGGTCGTCACCATCGCGGCGCCCGTGGGCAGGTCGAGAACAACCGACACGCCGAACCCGGCAAGGCTGGCGACGATGCCGGCGCCCCAGCCGACCGCCAGCGCTGCCACCATCCGGCTTGAGAACAGGAAGCCGATCACGGCCGGGATGATCAGGAACGAGAACACGAGCAGCACGCCGGCAAGCGCCACCGAGCTCGTCACGACGAGACCGAACGTGCAGTAGAAGACAAAGTCCCAGAACACCGTGCGCGGACTGCTTCCGTCGCGCATGTGGTGCGCGGCGGCGAGGAGCGGACGCCGCAACAGCCAGTGCAGCAGGCCGATGCCACCGTAGAGCGCCGCAAGCTTGAGAACGTCGTCCGGGCCGATGGTCAGAATGCTGCCGACAAGCATGCGCTTGACATGCTCGGCGCCTTGCGGCGAGCGGTCGATGACGAGGACCGTGAGGGCTGTCGCAACCACGTAGACAATGCCGATCAGCGCCTCCTGGCTGACGTGTCGCGACACGCGGCGCGTGAGGGTGAGCAGGCCGGCTCCGAAGATGGTGAGCAGCAAGGCATAGCCGAAGCCGGCGAGCGTCCCCGGCGCGTGCCCGGCCGCGACTGCGGCCGTGCCGCCGAGTGCGGAGAGCTGCGCGAGCGCCAGGTCTGCGAACACGACCTTGCGACGCAGGACGTGGAGCCCGAGCCAGGTATGCATGCCGACGAAGATGATCGCGGCGAGAAACGGATACGCGAAGAGGGCGACGAGATCCTGCATGACCGTTCACCGGCTCTGGGCGAGAGCCCTGGCCAGAAGGTCGACATTGTGATCGAACAGGGCGAAGAAATCCTTTGCTTCGGGTTTGCTCCCGACGGACGGGGCGAGCAGCACGACGACCGCGCCGCTGCGCTCGCCGAGAAAGCGCGACGCTTCGATCGGCTCGAACGGCTCGTGCAGGATGACGCGCACCTTGCTTTCGCGCATGCGCGCCGCTAGCGCCGCGAGCCGGGCGGCGTTCGGGGGCACGCCCTCTTTCGCCTCGATCACGTCGACGATGTTGAGGCGGAAGCGGCGCGCAAAATAGGGCCAGCTGTTGTGATAGGCGACGACTGCGGCGCCGCGATGCGGCTCGAGCGTGCTCGCCCAGCGCTGCATGCCGGCCTTGAGATCGGCGGCGAAGCGCGCCTGCGCCGCCGCGATCGCGTCGCGCTTGTCGGGAACGACGCGCGTGAGGGCTTCGGCGATATGGGCGCTCATGATTTCGGCGTTGAGGGGATCGAGCCAGTAATGCGGATTGGCGGCGCCGTGGGCGTGGCCCGACCGGGCTTCGACGCTGCGGCCTTGCACCTCGACGAGGGCGATGTCGGTGGACAAATCGAGATGGCCGGCGCCACCCGGTTGCAGCGTCGCGCTCCCGGCCTGCCGGAGAAGGCGGTCGAGCCACTCGTCGAAGCCGAGCCCGACGCGCACGACGAGCGCGGCGTCGCGCACGAGCGCGAGGTGGCTCGGCCGCAGCTCGAACGCTTCCGGATCGCCGCCCGGCTGCACCAGGGTCTCGACCCGAACGCTGCCGCCGGACACCGCCTCCGTGATGCTCTTGAGATCCGGCGTCGTGGCGACCACCAGCGGCTCGGCGCGGGCCAGCGCAAGGGTCGAGGCGACGAACCACAATCCGACGAGACAAGCGCAGGCGCTGCTTGCAACGCGCCTCCCTTTTGGCACCGGCCCTCCCCTCCCGGCGGTCGGGAGGGGATTGTCAGCGTGCATGACCTATTGCCACAGGCTCTTCGGCACCATGCAATGCACTTCCTTGTCGCCCTCCTTGTGCGGCGCGATGCGGCAATCCATCGCCATGCTGAGCAGCGCATAAGCGTCGAGCCGCGACAGCCCTTTCTTCTGCTGGATGGCGTTGATCATCGCCATCGAGGCGCCGTCCATCGCCTTGTTCAGATCGGCATCCTTGGCGTAGGTCGCGAATACCTCGGCCGTGTCGTCCTTCGGCAGCGCCGCCGGGCGCGCCGCGCCGGCCTGTTTCGGGAGCATGCAATAGGTGCCCTTGACGACGTTAACCACCTGCGCGATCGGGCAGCTCCAGAGATCAAACATGGTCTGCTCGGCCGCGTCCTTGGCGATCTTGCGTTCTTCGACGAGGAACTTGACGGTCTCCGCCTTCATCATGTCGAGGGCCACGTTCAAGTCCTGACCGAGGCCGATCGTGATCCAGTCGGTGGCCGTTTCGATGCGCGGCCATTCGAGCTTCTGGCCCTTGATCACATCGACCGTCATGTTGAGCTCCTTGTAGGCCGTCTCGATCGCCGTGAGGTTGATCTCGCCGTTGCCCTGGCCGGCATGCGAGTCGCCGGACCACAACAGCGCTCCCTTGACGAAGACCGGCACATAGAGCGTCGCCCCCTCGCCCATCTCGCGGATATCGAGATTGCCCGCATAGCGCCCCGGCGGCACCGAGCTGTAGCGGCCCGGCTCGGCGCGCGCGACGCCGAGCGTGCCGGGAAACGGTTTCAGCGGGATGACGATGCCCGGCGCGAACTCCATCTGCTTCTTGTCGAGGTCCAGGTAGAAGAACTTGATCTGCCCGTCGGGGAATTCCTTGGGGAATTGCCCGAACAGGCCGGGCACGTTGAAGTTGGTTGCATAGGCGCGCGGCACGATCTTGTTGAGGCGAATGCGCAGCACGTCGCCCGGCTCGGCCTCTTCCACATATATCGGGCCGGTCAGGGTGTGCGGGCCGCGGCCCGGATAGTCGGTTCGCGTCTTCTTGACTTGCTCGATGGTGATGCCCGGCACGATCTGGTTGTGCGAATGCATCATCGTTTCCATGACGACGGTGTCACCGGAATGGATGCGCAGCACCGGCGGCTGACTGTTGTCGAACCAGCCCCATTGCGTGGTCGCCGGGGTCGCCGGAAGCAGATGCGTGGCGGGTTTCTTGCCGACGGTGCCCGCCGCGACCATACCCTCGGCCTTGAGCGGGCCGTAGACGAATGGCTGAAAGGTCTTGGGATCCTGGAGATCGGGCGGCACCGGCGTGGTCGCGCCGGGCGGCTGCGCCGTCTGCCCCTGGGTCGCGTCGCGGGCCGCTCCGCCGCCGGGACCGGCCGGCGCAGGCGCCGCCCCCGGCGCCGGCGGCCCGGGTGGCGAAGCGGTTTGTGCGGCCACGCTGGCCGTGAACGCCAGCGCGATGCAGATGCCGCTTGTCGCAGCGGCGAATGCCTTCCGGATCGTCATGAACGCGGTCCTTCCCCGTTTGTCGCCGGCAAGGAATGCAAGCCGCATGCCTTGCCGCGCGCTCCCCGGAGAAGGAGCGTAATCCGGTCGGAAGCGGCGTCAACAAGGATCGCCGCTGCGCCGCGAAGGTCAGCGCAGGTTGACCTTCTTCGTGTCGGAGAGTTCGGCCGGCGACGAGCCGGTCAGCGCCGCTTTCGCATAGCCATAAATATGCACGATCGTGGACGACGGGCTGTCCCAGTATTCGCCCTTGTCCGGATGGACGCGGATCAGCGCGATCTGCGGGTCATCCTTGCCGTCCGGAAACCAAGCCTTGAGCGGCGGGCTCCACTTCTCCTCGATCTTGGCGCGATCGCGCACGATCTCGGCGCGGCCGGAGATCGAGACATAGTCGTTCTTGTCCGGATTGGCGTAGCCGAGATTGACCTGACCGTCCTTCGAGATCTCCGTCACCTTCGGCGACGAAAGCCGCGTGAAGAACCACAGGTCGCCGGCCTCGTCGGCCTCCTGGTTCCACATCGGGCGGCTGTGGAGGGAGCCGTCCGGCTCCGTGGTGGTCATCATGCAGATGCGCACGTCCCTGATGAGCTCGTAAAGCTTGTCGGCGCCGTCGCGGCCGCGGTGGCTGTGGGTCATGTCTCGTCTCC
>DATBIR010000013.1:0-5042 GCA_036556825.1 Beijerinckiaceae bacterium | reverse complement strand
TGCTCGACCTGGCGATGCCGGGTGTGCAGGGCTTCTCCGGCCTGATCTATCTGCGCTCGCTGAGCCCGCAAATTCCGGTCGTCATCGTCTCCGCCAATGAGAGCCCCGCGGTCATTCGCCGCTGCCTCGGCTTCGGCGCCTCGGGCTTCATCCCGAAATCTATGCCGGTGCGGCGGATCCGCGAGGCGATCGGCGCGATCCTGAACGGCGAGATCTGGGCGCCGCCGGGCGTCGGCCTCGACGCGGGCGACGATGCCGACATGGCCGCGCTGGTCGAGCGGCTTTCGACGCTGACGCCGCAGCAGGTGCGCGTGCTGATGATGCTCGGCGAAGGGCTGCTCAACAAGCAGATCGCCTACCAGCTCGGCGTCTCCGAGGCGACCGTCAAGGCCCACGTCTCCGCAATCCTGCAAAAGCTCCGCGTCGAGAGCCGCACCCAGGCGGTGATCGCGGTCAAAAAGATCGAAACCGGCGACCTCGGCGACTTCAAAGGCGACAACTTCGAAACGCTGAAATAGGCGCATCCACCGATCCTGCCAGAGGGCGCCGGGAGGGCGGCGATCGCCTGTTCACTCCGCGGCCTGGCGCTGCTGGTAGAGGCGGGTGATCAGGGCGCGCAGGGCGGCCGGCTTCAGGGGCTTGCGCAGGAGATGCAGGCTGTTGCCGCGCGCCTCCTGCTCGACGGCGGGCGAGCGGTCGGCGGTGATCAGCATGGCGGGGATGTCGTAGCCGGCCTGCTTCCTGATCCGGTCGATGCAGTCGACGCCGGTCTCGTCCTCCAGGTGATAGTCCGCCAGGATCACATCGGGAACCGCGCCCTCGGCGGCCATCGCTTGCAGCGCCTGCGCCGAGTCGGCCGCCTGCAGGACCTTGCACTGCCAATTCTCCAGGAGCGAGCGCATGCCGTCCAGGATCGCAGGCTCATTGTCGACGCACAGCACGGTGCAGCCCTTGAGATAGGTCCACTGCGCAGCGCTCGGATAGGTCACCGGCTGCACGGCAACGGCCTCGGTGCTGATCGGGAGGGTCACGGCGAAGACCGAGCCTTCGCCCGGCCGCGAGGATAGATGGATCGGATGATCGAGCATCCGGCTGATGCGCTCGACGATCGACAGGCCGAGGCCGATGCCGTGAACGCTCGGGGCGCCGGGATTGAGGCGGTGGAACTCCTTGAAAATCAGGGCGTGCTTGTTTTCCGGAATGCCGGGGCCGGTGTCGTGGACCTCCACGCTCACCACGCCGTCGCGGCGACGGCAGCCGACCAGCACCTTGCCTTCATTGGTGTATTTGATGGCGTTGGACAGGAAGTTCTGCAGGACGCGCCGCAGCAAACGGCGGTCGGAGCGCACATGGAGGCTGGACGGCAGCACTTTCAGCGTCAGCCCCTTTTCGCGGGCCTGGGGCGCGAATTCCACCTCGAGCTGCCGCAGAAGCTCGCCGATCGAGAACGCGCCGATCTCCGGCTTCAAGGCCCCCGTGTCGAGCCTGGCGATGTCGAGAAGCGCGTTCAGGATCTCCTCCACCGCTTCGAGCGAGACATCGACATTGCGTGCCAGATGCTGAAGATCGCCCGGCGGCTTGCGATCGACGAGACTGGTGGTGTAGAGCCGCGCGGCATTCAGCGGCTGCAGAATGTCGTGGCTGGCGGCGGCGAGAAAGCGGGTCTTGTCGAGATTGGCCTCGTCGGCCTTCATCTTGGCTTCGCCGAGCGCGATATTGACCTTGGTCAATTCCGCCGTCCGCTCGCGGACGCGCCGCTCCAGCGTCTCGTTGGCGCGCTCCAGGGCGCTCGCGGCGATGACGCGCTCGGTGATGTCGGTGAAGGTGGTCACGATGCCGCCCTGCGGCATGGCGTTGGTGCGCACCTCGATCACGCGCTTGCCGTCGTCGAGCTTTTCCTGGAAAGTCTCCAGCGTCACCACATATTTGCGGATGCGGTTGGAGACGAAGCTCTCGAAGGCGGCGGCGTCCTTGACGCTGCGCGCTGCAATATGCCGGATGATCTGGTCGAGCGGCACGCCGACCCGGCCGAGGATCGCGGGAAGCTGCAGCATCTCGCGGAACTCGCGGTTCCAGCAGATGAGCTGCATGTTGCGGTCGAACACGGCGATGCCCTGATGGACGTGGTCGAGCGCCGATTGCAGGAGGTCGCGATTGTACTGGATCGCCTCGGAGGCGTCGTCGAGCAGCTTCAGCGCCGATTTCACCCCGACATCCTGCCGCCGCAGGGTGAGCGACATCACGAGCCGGGAGGAGGCCGTGCCGATGGCGCTGGCCAGCAGATTCTCGGCGAAACGAACCATGTGAATGTCCGCCTCGGCCTTCGGCGCCAGCGGCAGATTATGCGTCGCCGCATAGTCCGCGAAGGAGCGGTAGGTACGTTCCTCGCCGAGATAGCGCCCGACGGTGCGCATCAGGTCGCCGATCGTCGCCGATGTCCGCCAGGTCCGGAACGAGGGAGCGCTGCCGCGCGTCAGGCCGAGCCCCGGCTCGATGAAGATATTGGCCTGCAGCCGCTCGATGGCGACGGGTGCGCGCAGCAGCGAGACCCCGACATAGGCGGCGATGTTGACGACCATGCTCCAGACGACGCCGTGAGAGAGCGGATCGAGGTCGAGGCCGAACAGCGATTCGGGTCTGAGGAATCCCATGCCGAACAGACCCTGCTTGAGGAAATCCGGCGCGAACAGCCCGGCCTGGATGAAATAGGGAATGAGCAGCGTGTAGATCCAGACGGCGAAGCCGGCGAGGACGCCGGCGATCGCGCCGCGCGCGGTGGCCCCGCGCCAGATCAGGCCGCCGAAAAAGGCCGGCGCGAATTGCGCGATGGCGGCGAACGACAACAGGCCGATGCGCGCCAGGCCGTAGGTGTCGCCGACGACCCGGTAGAAGAGATAGGCCATCAGCAGGATGCCGACGATGGCGATGCGCCGGATATGCAGCAGCAGCGCGCCCATGTCGTGCGGATCGCCGCCATCCAGCTTCAGCCGGCGCAGGATGACCGGCACGACGAGATCGTTGCAGACCATGATCGAGAGCGCGACGGATTCCACGATCACCATCGCAGTGGCGGCCGACAGCCCGCCGAGGAAGGCGATGATGGTGATGATCTCGGCGCCGTGATGCAGCGGCAGGCGCAGGAGGAACATGTCGGCGTCGCCGCGGCCGCCCTGGAAGGTGAGCAGGCCCGCAATGGCGATCGGGATGACGAAGATGTTGATGGCGATGAGATAGACCGGGAACAGCCAGCTCGCGCGGCCGACCTCGCGCTCGGAATTGTTCTCGACGATGGTGACGTGGAACTGCCGGGTCAGCAGCAGCACGGAGACCGAGCTCAGGAACGTCACCGTCACCCACTGACCGCCGTGGAACCCCCTCGCGAACAGCCCGATGATGTCCGGCTTCTCCGCCGCCTTGTCGATCAGCGGCCCGATGCCGCCGAACATCGAATAGGTGATGAAGCCGCCGACGATCAGGAAGGCGGCGATCTTCACCACCGATTCGGTCGCGATCGCCAGCATCAGCCCGTCCTGGTGCTCGGTGGCATCGATATGGCGCGTCCCGAACAGCACGGCGAAGGCCGCCATGGTCACGGCGATGAGGAAGGTCACGTCGCCGAAGGGATCGCCGCTCGGCAGGTAGGGCGTATAGACGTTCGGCTGGACGATGGTATTGACCGACTGCGAGACGGCCTTGAGCTGCAGCGTGATATAGGGCAGGACGCCGGCGACCGCGATCACGGTGACGATGGCGGCGACGGCGGGATTCTTGCCGTAGCGCGCGGCCATGAAGTCGGCGATCGAGGTGATGTTCTGGGTCTTGCTGAGCTTGATCATGCGCTCGATCAGCGGCCGCCCGAAGGCGAACACCGCGATCGGGCCGAGATAGACCGCCAGGAAGTCGAGCCCGGTGGAGGTCGCCAGGCCAACGCTGCCGAAAAACGTCCAGGATGTGCAATAGACGGCGAGAGAAAGGGCATAGATCGTCGGCCGCCCGATGCTCAGCTTGTGCGACTTTGCGTGCTTGTCGCCGAAATAGGCCACCGCAAAGAGAAAGCCGACATAGGTCAGGGCAACGGCAACGATGATCCAGCCATCGATCATGAAAATTTCGGTCCCAGCTCAGCCGGCCAGGGCCGGCGGCATGACGCCGTTCCCGGAAGGCGCCATGATGATAGCATAATGAATTGTAATTGCAGCCTTGTCCCTGCCGGACCGGCCCAGCAGCACCGTGCCGCGCCTGCCCGCGATTTCCCGCTTGGCGACAGGATCGATTCTTCGCTACAAACAGCGGCAGGCGGGCCCATAGCTCAATTGGTTAGAGCCGACGGCTCATAACCGTCTGGTTCCAGGTTCGAGTCCTGGTGGGCCCACCATTTTTCGCTCGCGCGCAGCCGCCACACCAACCCTGCGCGCGATGGTTCAGGTTCGAGGTTCCTTCTCTCACCTCCACCATTCGCCCCAGCGCACGCCGGGCTATAATCCCTTCAGCTCGATGATCGCATCCGCCGCGGCCATGCCGAACAGCATGTGGCTGAACTCGTTGATGTGCCAGTTGCCGTTGGGGCGGTGGAAAGTCGCCAGACCCTGATAGGCGCCTAGAACGTCTTCGGACAGAATAAGGCGCTCGGAATTGGCCCTGAATGCGGGTCTCAGCTCCTCGGGGACGGACGTCACGAACGTTTCGAGCCCGGTCGTGGCCGGAATGTCCAGGATGATCAAGGGCGTTCCGCGCGCCTGGGTGACGGCGTGGAGGCGGTCGATCAGTGCGCCGCCGAGCCTTTTCATCTTGTCGTCGAGATCCTGCGTAGGAATGGCATACTCGGTCAACGCATCGGCGCGGGCTTTGTCGAGCAGTGCACGCTTGGCCACGTCCCACGCCGTGTTGAACCCGAGCGAATACAGATAGGAATGCTGGCTCAGCCAAACGGTGCCCGGAATGGAGTTGACGAAGCCCAGCGCGCGCACGCCGGGAATAAAAGCCCGGTTCGCCTCGACAAGAGCGCCGTTGTCGATCGTGAACAAGTTGGATTTCAGATTATC
>DATBIR010000012.1:0-5090 GCA_036556825.1 Beijerinckiaceae bacterium | reverse complement strand
GCGGGTCCGCGTGTTCGACAACGGACGTGCCGGCTTCGGGCATGCGCGGCGCCTCCTTGACGAGGCGCGCGAAGCGCCGTCGCAGCACCTCGCGCATCATGCCGTAATCGTCGCCCGGCGTGAGGTCCTCGGACTTGATGTTGAACGTGCGGTAATGCGTCTTCATCAGGCCAGCCGGCCCGGCGACGATCATCGCCCCGACCGCGTTGGTGCCCATGATGTGCGAGTTGTCAAACACCTCGACCCGGCGCGGCGTGCGCGGCAGCGAAAAGGCCTGGCCGAGCGACGTCAGCAGCTTTTCCTGGGAGGCGCTGTTGGCCAGGCGCCGCCCGAGCTCCTCGCGGGCGTTGCGCAAGGCGTGCTCCACCAGCTGGCGGCGTTCGCCGCGTTTCGGCACGCACAGCTCGACGCGATGGCCGGCGCGGGTCGCGAGCGCCGCCTCGTGCAGGTCGAGATCCTCGATCTCCTGCGAGAGGAGAATGCAGCGCGGCGGCGGCTTGTCCTCGTAGAACTGGGCGACGAAGGACGCCAGCACCTCGCTGACCGGCACCGACCTGTGCGCCTTGGGGAAGTAGGCGCGGTTGCCCCAGTTCTGGAAATTGCGGAAGAAGAACACCTCGACGCAGAACTGGCCGGCCTGCTCGTCGATGGCGAAGACGTCGGCTTCCTCGACGCCCTGCGTGTTGATGCCTTGCGTCGCCTGCACGGCCGACAGCGCCGCGAGACGGTCGCGGTAGCGCGCCGCGCGTTCGAATTCGAGCTGGTCCGACGCCGCCTGCATCTCGGCCGCGAGCTGGTCCTTCACGGCGTTGGACCTGCCCGCCAGGAAGGCGCGCGCTTCGCCGGCGAGCCTGGCATATTCGTCGAGGCCGATCTCGCCAGTGCACGGCGCCGAGCAGCGCTTGATCTGGTGCAGCAGGCACGGCCGCGTGCGGTTTTCGTAATAGCTGTCGTTGCAGGTGCGCAGCAGGAACGCGCGCTGCAGGGCGTTGACCGTGCGGTTCACGGCCCAGACGCTGGCAAACGGCCCGTAATATTCGCCTTTGCGGTTGCGGGCGCCGCGATGCTTGACGATCTGCGGCGCCTCGTGATCGCCGGTGATGAGGATGAAGGGAAGCGACTTGTCGTCCCGGAGCTGCACGTTGTAGCGCGGCTTCAGCTGCTTGATCAGGTTGACCTCGAGCAGCAGCGCCTCGATTTCCGTCGCGGTGGTGACGAACTCCATCGCGCCGGTCTCGGCGATCATGCGCGCGATGCGGTTGGTGTGGCCCTGGCCGCGCGTATATGAGCCGACCCGCGCCTTCAGGTTGCGGGCCTTGCCGACATAGAGCACGTCGCCCTTGGCGTCGATCATGCGGTAGACGCCGGGCGAGTTCGGAAGGGTCTCCCAGAAGCGGCGGATGACGGCGACGCCCGCCTTGACCGAGCCCGGCGAGACCTCGAGGTCGAGTTCGACCTCCGAGGCGGCTTCGCCGACGGCCTCGACGTCCTCCCCCTCGCCGAGATCGTCGAGAAGATCCGGCGGGACGTCGCTGTTGGCCTTGCGATTCATGGGCTTCATTTAGGGCCGCGGGCCCTGTGGCGGAAGCCTGATCCGGGGTCGCAGCGCCGGGAAGGCCGCGGGCAGCGGGCCGTCGCGACCTATTTTCCGTCGCCGTGTCGCCGGCTGCCGCGGCCGGAAATGTGGGGGGATGTTAACGACGGGACCACGGGCCGTATTGTGACGGTTTTCCAACGCTGCTAAGAGCCTCGCGCCCAGTCCAGTCGCCGTCACGGCCGTCCGTTGCGGGCGGCCCGGCGCAGCAGAAAGCGTTCATGAAGCTCGTCGCGGGAAACTCCAACCGACCCCTTGCCGAGGCGATCGCGGACTATCTGAAGGTGCCGCTGGCCCGCGCCTCGGTCCGGCGTTTCGCCGACATGGAGATCTTCGTCGAGATCCTCGAGAACGTGCGCGGCGAGGACGTCTTCGTCCTGCAGTCGACGTCGTTTCCCGCCAACGACCACCTGATGGAACTCCTGATCATGATCGACGCGCTGCGCCGCGCCTCGGCGCGCCGCATCACGGCGGTCATCCCGTATTTCGGCTATGCCCGCCAGGACCGCAAAACCGCGGCGCGCACGCCGATCTCGGCCAAGCTGGTCGCCAACCTGATCACCCATGCCGGCGTCGACCGGGTGCTGACCGTCGACCTTCATGCCGGCCAGATCCAGGGCTTCTTCGACATCCCGACCGACAACCTGTTCGGGGCGCCCGTGATGGTGCGCGATATCAAGGACCGCATGAACGCCACCGACAAGATCGTCGTGTCGCCGGACGTTGGCGGCGTCGTGCGCGCCAGGGCGCTCGCCAAGCGCATCGATGCGCCGCTGGCGATCGTCGACAAGCGCCGCGAGCGCGCCGGCGAATCGGAGGTGATGAACATCATCGGCGAGGTCGACGGCCGCTCCTGCATCCTGGTCGACGACATCGTCGATTCGGGCGGCACGCTGTGCAACGCCGCCGAGGCGCTGCTCGCCGAAGGCGCCAAGGATGTCTACGCCTACATCACGCATGGCGTGCTGTCGGGCGGAGCCGTGTCGCGCATCGCCAATTCCAAGCTCAAGGAGCTGGTGATCACCGATTCGATCCAGCCGACCGAGGCCGTGAAGGTCGCCCGCAACATCCGCGTCATCACCATCGCGCCGCTGATGGGCGAGGCGATCAGCCGGACGGCAGCCGAAGCGAGCGTGTCGAGCCTGTTCGACTAGCGCCGATCCCGTCTCGGTCCTTTGCAAGATGACCGCGCTGTTCATCATTTTGTTGGCCTATGCGGCGATCCTGGTCGTCACGGCCTATAGTTGGCTGGCCTCTTGCGTGCGGTCACGGTGCTATGAGGCGGGCGATCATCTCTTCGACCATGTTGAGTTCGGCTTTGTCGCGGTTCTGCTCCTCGGGCTTACGTGGTTCGTGTTCTTCATTGGGCAGGTTGGCCATTTCGGCACGCTCCTCATCGCGGCCGCGCAGACGCTGGTCTTCTTCTCGATGGTCCAGTTTCTCAGGAATCTGAACAGAGCAAACCAGCATAGGATCAATGGCGACACGACGCGCGGCGCTTCCGCCGTTCTCTCGGGGTACACGCGAGAAGGCTACCGCTGCATCCTAATTGCCCTCCTTTGGGGCGTTGCTCCGGCCGTAGCCGTCCTTTCGGCCCTCTTCGTCATTTGAGGCGTCCCAACAGCATCTTCTCGGCTCTCGCTCACCAAGCGGAACTACCCCCACCCCTACCCCTCCCCGCAAGGGGGAGGGGAAAAACTATAGCCATCCGGCCCGCCTGAAGCGCAGGAAGAGCCAGCCGGACAGGCCGAAGATCGCAGCCAGGACGAGCGGGTAGCCCAGGGGACTCTTGAGCTCGGGCATGTAGTCGAAATTCATGCCGTAGATGCCGGCGATGGCCGTCGGCACGGCGAGGATCGCCGCCCACGCGGCCAGCTTCTTGGTGACGTCGTTCTGCTGGATGGAGGCCAGCAGCAGGTTGGCTTCCAGGGAGGCGTTGAGCAGCTCGCGCAGATTGTCGATGGTCTCGACGACGCGGATGACGTGATCCTGCACGTCGCGGAAGTAGGGGTGCATGTCGGCATCGATCATCGGCACGTCGAAACGCATGATGCGGCTGCACACCTCCTGCAGCGGCTGGATGGCGCGCCGCATGAGCAGGAGGTCGTGGCGCAGCTCGTACAGGCGTTCGATGTCGATGCGGCCGGAGGACCGGGCGAAGACCGCCGCCTCGATCGCGTCGATCTCGGTTTCGAGCTCGTGCAGCACGGGAAAATAATGGTCCACCACGAAATCCATGATGGAGTAGATGACGAAGTCCTCGCCTTTCTGGAGCATCTTGGGGCTGTGCTCGCAGCGCGCCCGCACCTCCTTGTAGGCGGTGGTCGAGCCGTGCCGCACGGACACGACGTAGCCGCGGCCGGCGAAGATGTGGGTTTCGCCGAACGCGACCGTGCGGCCCTGCAGCTGCACCGTTCGCACCACGACGAACAGCGACTCGCCATAGATTTCCAGCTTCGGCCGCTGGTGCGCCCGGTGCGCATCCTCGACGGCGAGGTCGTGGAGTCCGAAACGGCGCTGGACCTTGCGCAGAAGATCCTGGTCCGGTTCGTGCAGCCCGATCCAGACGAATCGGCCGCCGCCGGGCTCGGGCGGCGCCGCCGCGTCGAGGTCGATGGTTGCCACGCGCCGCCCACCCTCGTAGAGGGCGCAATCGATCACCATACTCATGCCCGCCCCCTGTCGGTTCCCCTGCACTGAACAGACACCGTATACCGCGGCCGGGCGTCTCGCAGGACCGGCTCCAGCACCCGCGCACGAACGATACGATGACCACGAATGATACGACGAACATGCAAGATCGGCGCGTCGCCGAGGGCATCGTCTTCCTCATGCTGTTCGCCCTGACCATCCCGGCCGCCAACTGGATGATCGGCCATGTGGGCACGGCATGCCCGCCGCAGAGCCCGTGCCTCGTGCCGGTCGCCCCCGGCCTTCTGGCGCCGAGCGGGGTGATCATGATCGGCCTGGCCCTGGTCCTGCGCGACCTCGTGCAGCGGCGGCTCGGGATCGGCGCCGCCGTGGGCGCCATCCTGTTCGGGGCGGCGCTGTCGGCGTTCCTGGCGCCGCCGGCCGTCGTCATCGCATCGGGTGCGGCGTTCCTGCTGTCCGAGCTGGCCGACCTCGTCGTCTACACTCCCTTGCAGCAGCGCCGGTTCATCCTCGCCGTGGTCCTGTCGAGCCTCGTCGGGCTGGTCGTCGACAGCGCCGTCTTCCTTTATCTCGCCTTCGGCAGCCTGGACTTCCTTCCGGGCCAGGTGGTCGGCAAGGCCTGGATGGTGCTCCTCGCCATTCCGGTCGTGCACTGGCTGCGCCGGCGCGACCAGCGGCTGGGCCTGGAGCCGGCGTAAGGCACCGGGTTTGCCTCTGCGGCCGCTTTGGGCTATAGGCCGCCCGCGTCCGCCCGCACCCTTGGAGGCACGGACGCCGCCGATGAAGCCGCCCTGGGCGGCTTTCGGCTTTCTGAAAGCTTGAAGAAGGACACGACCATGGCTTC
>DATBIR010000011.1:0-18017 GCA_036556825.1 Beijerinckiaceae bacterium | reverse complement strand
GCCATCCAGATGACGTCGAGGTAGCTGATCTTCAGGAACTCGGCGATCAGGAAGGCGGCGGCGCCGAGCACCGGCGGCGACAGGATCGCGCCGAGCCCGCCGGCCGCGAGCAGGCCGCCGGCGGCGTTCCGCTCGAAGCCGGCCTTCGCCATCATCGGATACGCGACCGTGCCGATCATCACCGTCGTTGCCACGCCGGAGCCTGACGGCCCGCCGAGCAGGAACGACGACAGCACGACCGTGCGACCGGCGCTGTTCGGTTTGCCGCCCATCAGCGCCAGCGAGAAATCGATGAAGAACTTCCCCGCGCCCGAATGCTGCAGGAAGGCACCATAGATCGTGAACAGAATGATCAACGTCGAAGAGACATCGACGGCGACTCCGAAGATGCCCTCGAGCGTAATGAAGAGGTGCCCCACGAGGCGGAAGAGATCATAGCCGCGATGCGTCCACGGCGGCGGCAGATACGGGCCGGTCATCGCATAGAGGATGAACAGGATCGCGACGATCGGCATGATCGGCCCGGTCGTTCGCCGCGTCGCCTCGAGCAGCAGCACGATGAACACGACGCCGACGATCACGTCCATGCGCAGCGGGACCGTGGCGCGGTCGGTGAAATCCTCGCCGCCCCACAGCGCATAGCCGATAGTGGCGACGGCGAGGAGCGCAGGAGCCGCGTCCCACCAGCGGATACGGTTGCGAAAGCGCGCCGCAACCGGAAACAGAAGGAAGCTGAGCAGCAGGACGAAGGCGACGTGCGCGTAGCGCAACTCCTGCGTCGGCACGATGAAATACGCGGCGTAGAGATGGAACAGGCTCATCGCGATCGCAATGACGGTCACGATCCGGCCGGGCCAGCCGAACAGCCGGTTGGTGGCCCCCTCCTCCGCCTCGACGTAGGACTCGGCTTTGCGCAACGCCTCCGTCGAAATGACGGCAGGCTCCTTGTCCGTCCTGGTGTCCTCCGCCAATCCCTTCCTCCCGTTATTCGTTCTTGTGGTTTTACGGCGGCTCATCCTGCAACAAGGCGGCGGCGTAGTCACCGATGGCGAGCGACGCCGTGAGGCCCGGCGACTCGATTCCGAACAGGTTGACGAGGCCGGCGCAGCCGTGCTGCCGCGGCCCCTGGATGATGAAGTCTCCGGCCGGCTCGCCAGGGCCGGTCACCTTGGGCCGCACGCCGGCATAGGCGGGCTCGAGGGCGCCGTCCGGCAAGCTCGGCCAGTAGGTGCGGATCGCCGTATAGAACCGCGCGGCGCGGCCGGGATCGACCTCGTAGCTTGGCCGCTCGACCCATTCGACATCCGGCCCGAAGCGGACCTGCCCGGCGAGATCGATGGTGGCGTGGATGCCGAGCCCGCCGGGCTCCGGGATCGGATAGATCAGCCGCCGGAACGGCGCGCGCACGCCCGCCAGGCCAAAATAAACGCCCCTTGCGAAATAGGCGGGCGGGATGCGTTTTTTCGGGAAGCCATCGAGGCGCTCGGCGATCGCCGTCGCCCACAGCCCGGCGGCATTGACGACGCGCCGCGCCAGCAGCTCGATTGGCTCGGCGCCACCGACCCACAGCCGGATACCCTCGTCGGTGACCTCGCCGCCGCCGAGCGGGCTCGTGAACACGACCATGCCGCCGTTGTTCTCGATATCGGCCTGGAGGGCGAGCATCAGCGCATGGCTGTCCACGATACCCGAGCTGGGTGACAGAAGCGCCGCGACGCCGCGCACACTCGGCTCGAGACGCTCAAGCTCGGCGGCCCCGATCCAGGAGAGGTCGGTCACGCCGTTCGCCTCGGCGGCGCGCCGGATCAACGCGAGCCCGGCGGTCTGCTCCTCGTCGATGGCGACGATCAGCTTGCCGAGCGGCCTCGCGGCGATGCCGCGCTCGGCGCAGTAGGCGTAAAGTGCCTGCTTGCCGGCCACACACAGGGCAGCCTTGAGGCTGCCCTTCGGGTAATAGATCCCGGCGTGGATCACTTCCGAGTTGCGCGAGCTGGTTTCGGTGCCAATCGCGTCGGCGGCCTCGAGCACGAGGACTTCCCGGCCGGCGAGCGCAAGGCTCCGGGCCGCCGCAAGCCCCACCACTCCTGCGCCGATGACAACGGTGTCAACTGTTTCCACAGACGTTTTCCACAACCCCAGCGAAGCTTAAACCTTTAGCCTATATTGACGTCGCGAAGGTCTGCCTTCGCGCCGACATGATTGCCTTCATAAGCGGCGCACCAACATATGCGTAGTAACCATCCATGATAGATCGACGTTCGTTGCTGACAGGCGCCCTCGCGACGGGCGCGTTCGCGGCCGGTTTCACGGCCTCCGCGTTCGGTGGCGATGGCCTGAAGCTCGGCCCTGCCTTTCCGTTCTCCTTCGACCGCGTCAAGGAGCGGGCGCGCGATCTTGCGCGCTCGCCTTATCTCGCTCCCCCGCGCCCGGCGGCCGAGGTCCTCGACCAGATCGATTATGACGCGCACGGAAAGATCCGTTTCCGCACGGACCTGGCCCTCTGGGCCGACGGGCCCAGCCCCTATCCGGTCACCTTCTTCCATCTCGGGCGATTCTTCCGGAGTCCTGTGCGCATGCACGTCATCGAAGGCGGCGACGCGCGTGAAATCATTTACGACAGCGCCTATTTCGACATGCCGGCGAACTCGCCGGCGCGGCAGCTGCCGGCCAATTCGGGATTTGCCGGCTTCCGCTGGCAGGAGCGTCGCGACGGCCCGCTCGACTGGCGCAAGAACGACTGGGTGGCCTTCCTGGGCGCTTCGTATTTCCGGGCCATCGGCGAGCTTTATCAATACGGGCTGTCGGCCCGCGGCGTGGCCGTGGACACGGCGGTCTTCGACACCCGCGAGGAGTTCCCCGACTTCACGCATATCTTCTTCGAGACGCCGGCTCCGGGCACCGACGCGGTCACGGTCTATGCCCTGCTGAACGGGCCCAGCCTTGCCGGCGCGTTCCGCTTCGTCATGCACCGGGGCGCGGCCGTCATCATGGATGTGGACAAGGCACTTTATCTGCGCCGCGACGTCAGCCGCCTGGGCATTGCGCCGCTCACCTCGATGTTCTGGTTCTCGGAGACCGTCAAGCAGACTGCGATCGACTGGCGACCGGAAATCCACGATTCCGACGGCCTCGCCTTATGGACCGGAGCCGGCGAGCGCATCTGGCGTCCGCTCAACAATCCGCCGCGCACCACAGCCTCCGCCTTCACCGACGTGCAGCCGCGCGGCTTCGGTCTGATGCAGCGCGACCGCGCCTTCGATCACTACCAGGACGGGGTCTATTACGATCGCCGCCCCTCGCTGTGGGTTGAGCCGCTCAACGACTGGGGCCGGGGCGCGGTCCAGCTCGTCGAGATCCCGACCGACGACGAGATCCACGACAACATCGTCGCCATGTGGGTCCCCGCCGAGCCGGCCCGTTCCGGGCAGGCGCACGAATTCCGCTATCGCATGCATTGGGTCGCCGACGAGCCGTATCCCTCGCCGCTGGCGCGCTGCGTCGCGACGCGGCTTGGCAATGGCGGCCAGCCCGGCCGCCCGCGCCCCCAGGGGCTCCGCAAGTTCATGGTCGAGTTCAAGGGCGAGCCGCTGACCCGCCTCGCCAAGGGCGTGCTGCCGGAGCCGGTGTTGTGGGCCTCCCGCGGTGAATTCTCCTACGTCCGCACCGAGGCCGTGCCGAACGACGTGCCAGGCCACTGGCGGGCCGAGTTCGACCTCACCGTGACCGGGGCCGAGCCGGTCGAGATGCGCTGCTACCTGCGCAACGGCGAGACCGTCCTCAGCGAGACCTGGCTCTACCAATATCACCCGCCGGTCTGAGCGCCCTCCCTCGCTCGCGAATCCGCAGCACGCCGAGATCCCGCACCATGGCGTGCCGACGGGAACGCCGGACCTGCGTCGGCTTGCCCCTGCCACGCCGGCGGCGACAACGTCGGGACGGGCGAGGTCTTTTGCGACGAAGCGTCAAACCACAAGGCTTTTTGTCCCGCCGCCCCGCGGCCTGCGGGTCGCCCCGGCCGTTCCAGGGGGAAGCTCCAGCCCTGGCGGCCAAGCCGAGGATGTTATATTAGAACATTACATGTCGGAGCGGCACCACCATCATCACCACGACCACGCGCCGCGCGCGATGGCCGAAACGCCCACGGTTTCCCTCCTGCGCCTGTCGGCCTGGCAGCGGCTGGCCGGCGCGGGCGCGATCCTGGCGGTCTTGTGGCTGACGGTCATCGCGACGATCACCTGACGGACGATTGGGCGGCCCATGAGCGCGATCCGCTTCGACAACGTCACCCTGGGCTATGGGCGGCATCCGGCCGTGCATCACCTGCGCGGCGAGATTCCGGGCGGCAGCCTGATGGCGGTCGTGGGCCCCAACGGGGCCGGAAAATCGACGCTTCTGAAAGGCATCGCCGGCGCCCTGCCGCCGCTCGACGGCCGCATCGAGGTGTCGGGCACGCCGCGTCCTCGCATCGCCTATCTTCCGCAGAGCGCCGAGATCGACCGCTCGTTTCCGCTCTCGATCTACGACCTGGTCGCCATGGGCTTGTGGGACCGCACGGGCCTGTTCGGCGGCATCGGCGCGAAGGACCGGGCGCGCATCGGCGAGGCGCTGACCGCCGTCGGCCTCACCGGGTTTGAGCGCCGCCCCATCGGCACGCTCTCGGGCGGCCAGATGCAACGTGCCCTGTTCGCGCGGCTCCTGCTGCAGGACGCGTCGGTGATCCTGCTCGACGAGCCGTTCACGGCGATCGACGCCAAGACCACCGCCGATCTCCTCGACGTGGTCGGCTGCTGGCACCATGAGGGACGCACCGTGGTCGCGGTGCTGCATGACCTCGAGGTCGTCAGGCGAGTGTTCCCCAAGACGCTCCTGATCGCGCGCACGCCGGTCGCCTGGGGCGACACCGCCGACGTCCTCAAGCCGGCCAACCTCCTTCAGGCACGCCGCATGATCGAAGCCTTCGATGCCCGCGCCCATGTCTGTGAGCAGGAGGTCGCGTGACGCCCTTGCGTCATCCCGGCCTGAGCGTCTGCAGGCGCGCAGAGCCGGGATGGTCCGACGCGTGGACTCCCGTAACGATCCCGGATCTCGGGCTCCGACCTCGTTCGGGATGACTGTCCCGCCTTCGGAAAAAGTTTGATGCTGTATGATGCTCTGATTGCCCCTTTCGCCGAATTTGAGTTCATGCGCCGGGCGCTTGTCGGCGCGGTGGCGATCGCGCTCGGCGGCGGCCCGATGGGCGTCTTTCTCATGCTGCGCCGCATGAGCCTGACCGGCGACGCCATGGCCCACGCCATTCTGCCCGGCGCCGCCGTCGGCTTTCTCGTGGCCGGGCTGTCGCTGCCGGCGATGACCATAGGCGGGATCGTGGCCGGGGTGATCGTCGCCATGCTGGCCGGCCTCGTCACGCGCATGACGGCGCTCAAGGAGGACGCGTCGCTGGCGGCCTTCTATCTGCTGTCGCTTGCCCTCGGCGTCACCATCGTGTCGTTGCGCGGATCGAATGTCGACCTTCTGCACGTGCTGTTCGGCACCGTCCTGGCGCTCAACGACGCCGCGCTTGTTCTGCTCGCGGCCATTGCCACGGTCACGCTGGCGACCCTGTCGGTGCTGTACCGCCCGCTCATTCTCGAATGCGTCGATCCAAGCTTCCTGCGCTCGGTGAGCCGCGCCGGCACGCCCACCCATCTGGTCTTTCTCGGGCTCGTCGTTCTCAACCTCGTCGGCGGATTCCAGGCCCTCGGCACGCTGCTGGCCGTTGGCCTGATGATGCTGCCGGCCGCCGCCGCCCGCTTCTGGAGCCCCGACATCACGCTCATGATGCTGGTCGCCACGGCGATCGGTATCGGCTCGGCACTGGGGGGGCTGCTGCTCTCGTTTCACGTCGAGCTGCCGGCCGGCCCGGCCATCATCCTCGTCGCCGGTGGCGCCTATCTCGTGTCGTTGGCCTTTGGCCGCGAAGGCGGGCTGCTCTGGCTTGCCTGGCCCGGCCGTCATCTCGAAGCCTGATCGGAAAGGATCGCTCATGCCGACGAGACGGCGCGCCCTGACGTCGCTGACCTGCGCCTTTGCGCTTTGCGGCGCGTTGCTTGCGCCGCTTCCCGCCGGCGCCGGGGCGCCGCTCAAGGTGGTGGCGACGTTTTCGATCCTGGGCGACTTCGTCAAGAATGTCGGCGGCGATCGGATCGAGATCACAACGCTCGTGGGACCCGACGGCGACGCGCATGTCTTTTCGCCGACGCCCGCCGATGGCCGCCGCATCGCCGATGCGAAGCTCGTGGTCTTCAACGGGCTGCGCTTCGACGGCTGGATCACGCGCCTGATCAGGTCCTCCGGGACCAAGGCGGCTGTCGTCGAGGCGGCGAAGGGCGTTCGGGCGCTCGAAGGGCTGCCCGAGCAAGCACACGGCCATGCGCAGCCCGACCTCGATCCGCATGGCTGGCAGAGCGTTGCGAACGCCAAGGTCTACGTGGCCAATATCCGGGATGGCCTCGTGGCGGCGGATCCCGCCGGGAAGGCAGCCTATGAGGCCAACGCCGCCGCCTACCTGGCCCGGCTCGACGCGCTCGACGCCGAAGTGAGGGCCGCCATTGCCGGCATACCGCCCGAGCGGCGCCGCATCATCACCTCGCACGACTCCTTCGGCTATTTCGCGCGAGCTTACGGCCTCGCCTTCATCGCTCCCCAGGGCGTTTCGACGGACGCCGAGGCATCGGCCAGGGACGTCGCCCGCATCATCCGGCAGATCAGGCGCGAGAAGATCGGAGCGGTGTTTCTGGAGAACATTGCCGATACGCGCCTGATCGAGCGCATCGCCGTGGAGACAGGCGCCCGTATCGGCGAGCGGCTCTATTCCGACGCCCTGTCACCCCCGAACGGCCCGGCGGCCACTTACATCGACATGATGCGACACAATATAAGGGCGTTCAGCGCGGCACTTTCGTCATAAGGAGAACAGCGACCAGGGCTGCCCGAAAGGGCAGTCGGCAATGGCCACGGCATGCGGGCAAGGCGCCTGTCGACGGCCGGCTGCCTGATCACGACTGCCCGCACGTTCCGGTCGCTTTTCGCCAGTTGGAGTTGTTGATGTCAGAAAAAATTCCCGTGACGGTTCTGACCGGCTATCTCGGCGCCGGCAAGACGACGCTTCTCAACCGCATCCTCACCGAGCAGCACGGCAAGCGCTACGCCGTGATCGTCAACGAATTCGGCGAGATCGGCATCGACAACGAGCTCGTCGTGGGAGCCGACGAAGAAGTGTTCGAGATGAATAACGGCTGCGTCTGCTGCACGGTGCGCGGCGACCTGATCCGCATCATGGACGGGCTGATGAAGCGCAAGGGCAAGTTCGACGCCATCATCGTCGAGACCACCGGGCTCGCCGATCCGGCGCCCGTAGCTCAGACCTTCTTCGTCGATCAGGACGTCTCCGACGCCGCCAGGCTCGACGCGGTCGTAACCGTGGCCGATGCCAAGTGGCTGTCCGACCGCCTCAAGGACGCGCCCGAGGCCAAGAACCAGATCGCCTTCGCGGACGTGATCCTGCTCAACAAGACCGATCTCGTCAGCAAGGCGGAGCTCGACGAGGTCGAGGCGCGCATCCGCGCCATCAATCCTTATGCGCGCCTGCACCGCACGCAGAATTGCGCCGTGCCGCTCAACGAGGTGCTCGGGCGCAATGCCTTCGACCTCGACCGCATCATCGAACTCGAACCGGACTTTCTCGAGGAAGGCCACCATCACCACCATGACGAGGACGTGCAGTCAGTCGCCGTGCGCGTCGACGGTGAGGTCAACCCCGACATCTTCATGCCGTGGATCAACCAGCTCACGCAGCGCGAGGGGCCGAGCATCCTGCGCTGCAAGGGCATCATCGCTTTTCCGGACGAGCCGAAGCGCTTCGTATTCCAGGGCGTGCACATGATCCTGGACGGCGACCTGCAGGGCGACTGGAAGCCCGGCGAAAAGCGCGAGAGCCGCGTCGTGTTCATCGGCCGCAACCTCAACGAGATGGCGATCCGCGAAGGTTTTCTGGCCTGCGCGGCCTGACTGCCGCACCTTGTCATCCCCGGGCACCTGGCTAACCCGGGCTCCAGCCAGCGTGGCGCGTGTGTTAGAAAGCGTATGACCGATTTGTCCTCTTCCCTTACCGAGGCCGTAACCGCCTATGACGCCGGCGCGCATGTCACCGGCGCGGCCTGGCTCGGCGCCACGGCCGCCCTCGCGCTCGGCGACGGCACCATCTTGCTTGCGAAAGGCGACGAGACGCGGCGCGTGGCGGCGCATCCGGACGGCGCCATCCTGGTCGCCGCGAGCGACGGCGGGCGTCTCGTCACCGGCGGCGACGACGGTCGTGTGGTGGCCACGGGTGCGGATGGCGCGACGACAGCGCTGGCCGAAACGAAAGGATGGATCGACGCGCTCGCCGTGCACAAGGGCGGCGCGGTGGCATTCGGCTCCGGCAAGCGCGTGACGGCGCGCGACGAGAAGGGCAAGGAGAAAGCGTTTGAGGCGCCCTCGACAGTGCGCGGGCTCGCCTTCGCGCCGAAGGGATATCGGCTCGCCATGGCCCATTACAACGGCGCGACCCTCTGGTTCCCGAACATCGACGCCAAGCCTGAGCCGCTGGAGTGGAAGGGCTCGCATCTCGACGTGACGTGGTCGCCTGACGGTCGTTTCGTCGTCACCTCGATGCAGGAAAACGCGCTGCACGGCTGGCGCCTGCAACCCGACCGCGGCCACATGCGCATGTCGGGCTACCCCGCCAAATCGCGTTCACTGGCCTGGTCGCACGACGGCCAGTGGCTGGCGACCTCCGGCGCCGAGGCCGCCATCATCTGGCCGTTCAACTCCAAAGAGGGCCCGATGGGCAAGCAGCCGCGCGAATGCGGCGTGCGCCCGGCCAAGGTGACGCGCGTCGCTTTCCATCCCGGCTCCTATGTGCTCGCTACCGGCTACGAGGACGGCTGCATCCTGCTGATCCGTCTCACTGACGCCTCCGAGTTGCTCGTGCGTGCGCCGCGCGACGACAGCGGGATCACGGCCGTTACGTGGGACGCCAAGGGCAGGCGGCTCGCCTTCGGCTGCGAGGACGGGCAGGCCGGCGTGCTGACGCTGCCGGAGTAGAGCATGATCCGGCAAAGTGGCTCCCACTTTGCCGATCATGCGCGCCAACAAGGCTGGTGGCTCCCCTGACACGTCACGCGATCTCCTCGGCGGGAACCAGAGCTGCGCGACGCTCTTAGTAGTCAGGAGGAGCATTGTGCCCGGGCTCGCACGCACCATGGCCGTGGCGATGGGGCTGATTGGAGGCGTCGTCGCCTCGCAAGGCCCGGAATTCGCACAGCAATACCGGCAGCGTCTCGGCGGGACCATCGACGAGCTGCAGCGGGTCATCCAGCGCTTCGACACCGATGCGGTTGCCAATGGCCAGAACCGCGCCAATGCCATCGATCGCCTGCGCGGCAATGCGGACACCCTGGTCAGCCGCCAGGGCGAAGCCATGCGCGCCAATGTCGAGCGGCTCGAGCGGCTGCAGCGCCACCGTCAGGATTTCATGGAGGCCGGCCCCTTCGACCGCCTGTTGATCCTGCTGCGCGACGCCGACGTCGACCTTGCCGAGGCGACCTACCACGACTTCGAGCCGGCCGTGCCGGCCACGCAGGAAGGCGTCGTGGCCGCCGCGGCCGGCCTCGTCGTCGGCTGGGGGCTGACGCTGCTCAGCGTCGGCTTCGTCCGGCGCCTGGTCCGGCTTGGCCGCCGGGACACGTGGCGCCCCTCCTCTCCCCGCGTGCGGGGAGAGGCATAGTCATCGCACCAGCACGTTCCGGAACTGCCACGGATCGGACTGATCGATGTCCTCGGGGAAGAAGCCGGGCCGGTCCGTAAGCGGCGTCCAGTCGGTGTAGAAGCCGTTCACCGGACCGAGATAGGGCATCTGCACGTCGAGGCAGCGCCGGAAGTCGATCTCGTCGGCTTCGCGGATTCCGGCCTCCGGATTCTCCAATGCCCACACCATGCCGGCGAGAACGGCGGACGTGACCTGCAGGCCGGTCGCGTTCTGATAGGGCGCGATGCGCCGCGTTTCCTCGATCGAGAGCTGCGAGCCGTACCAATAGGCGTTCCTGGCGTGGCCGTAGAGCAGCACGCCGAGCTCGTCGATGCCGTCGACGATCTCCTGCTCGTCGAGGATGTGATGCCTCTCCTGCACTTTCCCCGCCTGGCCGAACATCTCGTGCAGCGACAGCACCGCCTCGTTGCATGGGTGGTAGGCGTAGTGGCAGGTCGGCCGGTAGACGGCCTTGCCGTTCTCGCGGACCGTGAAGAAGTCGGAGATCGAAATCGACTCGTTATGCGTGACGAGGAAGCCGTATTGCGGGCCGGGCGTCGGACACCAGGTGCGCACGCGCGTGTTGGCGCCCGGCTGCAGCAGATAGATGGCCGAGCCCGAGCCGACCTTGTGCGTGCCGGCATTGGCCGGCATCCATTTCTCGTGCGTGCCCCAGCCGAGCTCGGACGGCTGCACGCCCTCGGACACGAAGCCTTCGACCGACCAGGTGTTGACGAACACGCCTATCGGCTTCTCGGACGTGGCGCGCTGCGTGTCGCGTTCGGCGATGTGGATGCCTTTGACGCCGACGCGCTGCATGAGCCGCGCCCAATCCTCGCGCGTCGTCGGCTCCTTGAAGTCGATGCCGAGATCGCCGGCGATGTTGAGCAGCGCCTGCTTGACGAACCACGACACCATGCCGGGATTGGCGCCGCAGCACGAGATTGCCGTCGGACCGCCCGGCGTCTGGCGGCGCAATTCGAGGATGTCTTCCCGCAGCATGTAATTGGTGCGCGCCTCCGGCCCCTTGCTCTTGTCGAAGTAGAAGCCGGCCCACGGCTCGGCGACCGTATCGACGTAGAGGCAGCCGAGCTCGCGCGACAGGGCCATGATGTCCCGAGACGAGGTGTCGACGGAGACGTTGACGCAAAAGCCCCGTCCGCCACCATTCGTCAGCAGCGGTGTCAGCACCTCGCGGTAATTGTCGCGCGTGAGCGCCGTCTGGATGAAGCGGATGCCGCGACGGTCGAGCAGGTCGCGGTCCTTGTCGGACGGATCGATCACCACGAACCGCTCCCGATCGATCTCGAAATGCCGTTCGATAAGGGGCAGCGTGCCTTTGCCGATAGAGCCGAAGCCGATCATGACGATCGGGCCGCCGATGCGGCCGTACACGGGCCAGATGGACGTCATGCGGTACTCTCCTCGTGACGGAAAAACAGGACGATGGCGCGACGCCCCTGAACGTCGCCTTCAGTGAAGCGCGGCCGCTCCCACATCCGCGTGGTAACGCACGCCGCGCCCGACGGGTTGCCTTACCCGGGAGGGCGCACAGCCAGCGAGCCGCGCGCGTTGGCGGCGACGATGGCTGAGAGAGCTGGCACGGGGTCGCGTTCGCCCGCCGCGCGGACCAGACCGCGCGCCCCTGCCAGGGCGCCGGTTTTCAGCTCGAGGGCCAGGAAACGCTCGCGCTCGAACGGCCCGGGCAGCCGCAGCTGTCTGGTCGGCCCGGCCGAGAAGCCGAAGCGCTTGTAATAGGGTGCGTCGCCGACGAGCAGCACGGCGCCATGGCCGAGAATGGCGGCGCGGCTCAATGCGACGCGCATCAGCTTCGAGCCGAGGCCGAGGCTGTGCAGCGCCGGGTCGATCGCGAGAGGCCCGAGCAACAGCGCCGGCCGGTTCGCGCCGACGCTGACGGGCCACAGCCGCACTGTGCCGACGAGCTTCTGGTCGGCTTCGATGACGAGCGCCAGGCCAGGCGCGGGCAGCCGGCCCTCGCGCAGGCGCTCGCTGGTTTTTTCGAATCGCTCGTCGCCGAAGCAGGCATCGAGCAGCTCCTCGCGCGCGGCGATGTCGGCGGGGCGTTCGTCTCGGATCGTGATCATCTTGCACCCTCAGGCGTCATCCCGGACGCGCCGCAAGGCGCAATCCGGGACCGCTTGACGATTTGAAGTGGAAGACGATCCCGGCTCGCCGCGACGCGTCGGCCGGGATGACAGGGAGAACGATCCCGGCTCGCCGCAGCGCGGCGGCCGGGATGACGAGGCCGGACGGCCTTGTCAGATGACGTAGCTCTTCAGCGGCGGAAAGCCGTTGAAGGCGACGGCCGAGTAGGTGGTCGTATAGGCGCCCGTGCCTTCGATCAGCACCTTGTCGCCGATCTCTAGGCTGAACGGGAGCATGTACGGCTCCTTCTCATAGAGCACGTCCGCCGAGTCGCAGGTCGGGCCGGCGAGCACGCAGGGCACGAGCTTGTCGTCGTCGCGCTCGGTGCGGATCGGGTAGCGGATCGACTCGTCCATCGTCTCGGCGAGGCCGCCGAACTTGCCGATGTCGAGATAGACCCAGCGCACCTCGTCCTCCTCGCGCGACTTCTTCGACACGAGCACGACCTCGGACTCGATCACGCCGGCGTTGCCGACCATGCCGCGGCCCGGCTCGATGATCGTCTCCGGAATGCGGTTGCCGAAGTGCTTGGTGAGCGCCCGGAAGATCGCTTCGCCATAGGCTTCGACCGCCGGGATGCTCTTCAGGTACTTGGTCGGGAAACCGCCGCCCAGGTTGACCATCGAGAGATGGATGCCGCGCTCGGCGCATTCGCGGAACACCGCCGAGGCCGAGGCGAGCGCCACGTCCCAAGCTTTGGTGTTGCGCTGCTGCGAGCCGACGTGGAACGACACCCCGTAGGCCTCGAGCTTGTGCCGGTGGGCGTGCTCGAGCACGTCGACGGCCATCTCCGGCGCGCAGCCGAACTTGCGCGACAGCGGCCATTCAGCGCCGGCGCAGTCGCTCAGGATGCGGCAGAAGACCTTGACCTCGTCGGCCTTGGCCGCCTTCGCGGCGCGCACGACCTTGTCGACCTCGGCCTCGCAATCGACCGCGAATAGGCGCACGCCGAGCTCGAGCGCGCGCACGATGTCGCGCTCCTTCTTGATCGTGTTGCCGAAGGAGATGCGGTCCGCCGTGGCGCCGGCCGCGAGCACCATCTCGATCTCAGCGACCGAGGCGGCGTCGAAGCACGAGCCGAGCAGCGTCAGCAGGCGCAGAATCTCGGGCGCAGGATTGGCCTTCACGGCGTAGAACACGCGCGTGTTGGGCAGCGCCCGGGAGAACTTCGTGTAGTTGTCACGCACCACGTCGAGATCAACGACGAGGCACGGCCCGTCTTCGCGTCGGTTGCGCAGAAAATCGCGGATGCGCTCAGTCATGGCGCTGTCCCCACCAAAGGTTCAATCGGGCGGTTTCGCCCTGGTTGAAAGTTCAGGCGGCAAGAGCCGCCCGGCTCAGCGGGTGAAGGTCATCGCGCCGGCCGTGCGATGGAGACACGACGAGCGTCGATGGGCTCTTCGCCCGAGAAGCTGCCTTTGTTTGGATGGGGAACCCCCAACCGCACGCCGGGCAAGATGGACAAGCCTCTTCAGTCGCCGGATTTGGAAACCGGCTGAGACCAAAAAAGCCCGCTCCGTCGTTGCTTTAAGCTGCGTCCCCCGTGGAGAGCGGGGTTCGCCGGTTTCGCCTCCGGCTGCCGGTCGTTGTTCGGGACGCGGCTTTCGCCGGGGTCCTTGCCTCGGGGATATCCAATCCCCCCGAGAGCGAACCCATGTCCCTGGCGGCTGTCCGGCCTCTTGTCCGGATGCCCACCGACCAGCACGCGGCCACAGGCACGTGCGAAATTGGGCAGGGGTTAGATACGAGCGATTTCCCGAAATCTCAAGGGGTTCCCGTAATTTTCCCCGGGAAAGGGCTTAGCAGGGTGAAAATTTAGCTTAACCGGTCGCATGGCACTGCGTCGCGGGCTTGGCGGTGGACGCCGGCGGCGGCCTCGCTTAACTGTCGAGCTCAATCAGCTTCAAGAATTTGGCGTCGCGTACCGTTCATGGTCCATTTGTCTCGCCGCACCGCCCTCCAGGGCCTCGCCGCGCTTGCCGCGGCCGGCCCCGCCCTGGCCCAACAAAGCGGGCCAACCCCGTTCCGCTTCGAGGACGTCATCAGACGCGCGCGCGAACTCGCCGGGGTTGCCCATGATCCCGCCGGGCAGGCCCTGCCCGAGCCGCTCGGCCGGCTGGATTTCGACGCCTATCGCGACCTCCGCTTCCGGCCCGACCGGGCGCTTCTCGGCTCCGGCGGCGGCCCGTTCCGGATGCATCTGTTTCACCTCGGCTTCCTCTATCAGCGGCCGGTCACCGTGAACGTGATCCGCGACGGCGTGCCGACGCCGGTCGCCTATCAGCCGCAGCTCTTCGACTACGGCCGCACCAAGATCGAGCGGCCGCTCCCGGTCAACCTCGGCTTTGCCGGGTTCCGGCTGCACTACCCGCTCAACGATCCGCGCACCTTCGACGAGCTGATCGCCTTTCTCGGCTCGAGCTATTTCCGCTTCCTCGGTCGCGGACAGCGCTACGGCCTGTCGGCGCGCGGGCTTGCCGTGAACGTCGACGGCAATGGCAGCGAGGAGTTTCCGTTCTTTCGCGAATTCTGGATCGACTCGCCTGCCGCCGGCGCCGACAAGGCAGTCGTCTATGCGCTGCTGGACAGTCCCTCGGCCACCGGCGCCTACCGCTTCGAGATCTATCCCACCGTCGAGACCACCCTCGACGTCGCGGTAACGCTGTTCCCGCGCCGGACGGTCCCCGGCGTCGGCCTGGCGCCGCTCACGTCGATGTTCTTCACGGGCGAGAACGACCGGCATCGTCACGACGATTTCCGTCCGGAGCTGCACGATTCCGACGGGCTCCTGCTGCACACCGCTTCGGGCGAATGGATCTGGCGCCCGCTGCACAACCCGATGCGCAAATGGGTCTCGGCATTCGTCGACAGCAACCCGCGCGGCTTCGGGCTCATCCAGCGCGACCGGGTTTTCGAGAATTATCAGGACCTCGAGGCGAACTATAATCTGCGCCCTGGCTACTGGGTCGAGCCAATCGGCAATTGGGGCGACGGGCATGTCGAGCTCGTCGAGATTCCGACCGGCAACGAGACCGTCGACAACGTCGTCGCCTACTGGCGGCCGCGGCAGCCGTACGAGGCAGGTCAGGAGATCTCGTTCGGCTATCGCATGCGCGCCATCTCCGACACCAACGAGATGCATCCGGGCGGCAAGGTCGTGAACACGTTCCAGGCGCCGGCTCGGGCGAGCGGCGCCCCCGACCCGAGCGACCCGACCACACGCCGGTTCATGGTCGACTTCGCCGGCGGCAACCTCGCTTATTATATGCAGGCGCCGGAACAGGTGCAGGTCGTGCCGACCACGTCGGCCGGCAAGATCACGCACACCTTCATCGTGCCGAACGAGCATATCCGCGGCTTCCGCGCCGCCTTCGACGTCAAGCTCGAGCCCGGCCAGTCGACCGATCTGCGCGTCTATCTGCGGGCTGGCAACAAGGCCCTGACCGAGACCTGGACGCATCCGTGGACCGCCGGGTGAGCGGACCGCGCAAGCGGCCACCGCTCTCCGTGACGATCCGGGCGGCCGCGCCCGCCGATATCGACTCCCTTCTCGCCATCGAGAACGCCGTCTTCCCGACGGATCGCCTCGACCGGCGTGCATTCCGGCACGCCATCCGCTCGCCGACCATCATCTGCCTCGTTGCGAGCCGACGCGCCGAGGTGCTCGGCTACGTCACCGTTGAGCGCCGCCGCACCAGCGGCACCGGCCGGCTGACGTCGATCGCCGTTGCGCCGCGCGCCGCCGGCGCACGGGTCGGACGACGCCTGCTCGCCGCCGCCGAGAAGGCGGCGAGGGCCGCAGCGCTCGAGCGGCTGCGTCTCGAGGTGCGCGCCGACAACAGGCACGCCAGGCGCCTTTACGAGCGCGCCGGCTACCGCATGCTCGAGACCCTCGACGACTATTACGAGGACGGCGCCGCCGCCCAGCGCTACGAGAAGGCGCTGGCAGCCTCCTGACGCGCGGTCACGCCGCCTTGCCGGCGCTCGCGCCCAGAGCAGGATCGCTTCAGATTGAATCGATCCTGCTCTCTCTACTGTCTTTGTATGGCATGATCTTTTTCGGCAAAGTGGGAACCACTTTGCCGGATCATGCTCCAATTGTGGCGCTCCGCGCGCGCGTGCCGCAGCCAGCTGTAGAGCGCGTCGTAAACGACGAAGCCGTGTCGGAGCACCGCGTGATCATCGTCGCCGTGCTGCGCCGACAGGCCCAGCGCCACGGCCAGAAGGCCGGCACATTGCGGCGTGAGGTCGAGCCGGTCGGTGTCGGCGCCACGGACGATCAGCGCCAGTTCCCCGAGCTTCGCGTCGGCGTCGAGGCCGAAGGCGGCAAGCAAGGTGTCGAAGGTGCAGAGCGGCCCGTCATGCTCGAACCGCCCGCCGGGGAGATCGTAGGCAACGCCGCCGATCTCATGCGCGACGTCCACGACCTGGTCCGGCTCCACGAACAGGAACTCCGCCATGCCGTCGAGGAACCGCGAGATCAGCCATGGGCAGGCGACGCGGTCGATCTTCGGCCGCCGCCGCGTGACCCAAACGGTCGGCGCGCCGCCAAGCACGACGCCGCCGGCGCTGCGCTTGACCAGCGGCAGCCCGGCCGCCCGCCATCCGTCGTAACCGTCGGTCACGACCGCGGCATCGACGCCATTGGCCCGCAACTGCGCGGCCACCTGCTGGCTACGGTTGTGGCCGTGCGCGCAGGCGACGACGATTGTCCGCCCCCTGCCCTGCTGAAGCCCCTCGTCGACCGCCTCGGCCAGCGTGCGCGTGCGCGCCGTCGGCATCAGCTCATTTGCCGCTCCAACGATCTCGGGCCGGCGCACGTCGAAAAGGATTGGCGCATCGGCGCGGCCGAGGCGCACATGGAGATCTGATGCCTGGATAAAGAAAGGCGTGCCCATGACGACCTCCTGAAGGTTCGTCGCGACCTTGGGCACGCGCCTGACGGGGCGGTCGCAGAAAGCCCCGTAAGGTCAGGGTGGCACAGCAACGCGGCCCGCGCAATCGACCTCTGCGCCCAACCGGGTCGCCCGCGCGTTTGTGCTCACATAAGAAGGCGGCAGCGAATCGTGACGAGACCGGCCGGGATGGAAGGAAGCCTCAACAGGATGGCGCCGCGCGCCGACGACCGGCGCCGACGGCTGGTGGGCATCGCCCTGATGTCCGGCGCGCTGCTCAGCTTCGCGTGCCTCGACGCCACCGCCAAGTGGCTGAACCAATCACTCGATCCGATCCTGACGGTGTGGGTGCGCTATGTCGGCAGCGTCATGTTCGTGGCGCTGTTCGTGAATCCATGGACGACCCCCGGCGTCACGCGCACCGTGCGCCCCTGGCTGCAGGCGGGCCGCTCGGTCTTGCTGCTCGGCTCGACGGCGCTGAACTTCTTCGCCCTCAAATATCTGCAGCTGACGGAAACGGTCTCGATCATGTTCTCGACGCCGTTCCTGGTCGCGCTGCTCGCCGGGCCGCTGCTCGGCGAGCGTGTCGGGCCACGGCGTCTGGCGGCGATCGCGGTCGGCTTCGTCGGCATTCTGATCATCACGCGGCCCGGGCTCGGCGGGATGCATCCGGCGGCCTTTCTCTCGCTTGCCGGCGCCGCCTGCTATGCCCTCTACAGTATCGCCACCCGGATTCTCGCGGCCTATGACTCGTCGGCCACGACGATGTTCTATTCAGGCATCGCCGGGCTCGTTCTCGTGACGCCGCTTGTGCCGTGGGTATGGTCGGCGCCGGGCTCGGGTCTCGTCTGGATCATGATGGCGGTGGTCGGCGCGCTTGGCGCGCTGGGACACTGGCTGCTCATTCTAGCGCATGCGCGCGCTCCGGCGCCGGTCCTGTCGCCGTTCATCTACACCCAGATCATCTGGATGATCGCCTTGGGATATCTCGTGTTCGGCGATCTGCCGGACCGTCTGACGCTGGTCGGCGCCGCAATCGTGATCGCCTCGGGGCTTTATCTTCTCTACCGCGAGCGCGTCCGCGGCGTCTCCCGCAATAATCCCTCCCCGTGAGGCCCCCGTGAGGGGGG
>DATBIR010000010.1:0-5570 GCA_036556825.1 Beijerinckiaceae bacterium | reverse complement strand
CTATCTCAATGCGCGCGGGACCATCGCAACGCTCCTTGCCCTCGGCGCGGTGCCGGTGGTCAACGAAAACGACACTGTGGCGACGACGGAAATCCGCTATGGCGACAATGACCGGCTGGCCGCGCGCGTCGGCTCGATGATGAGCGCCGATTGCGTCGTGCTGCTCTCCGACATCGACGGCCTCTACACAGCGCCGCCCTCGCTCGACCCGAACGCCACGCGGCTGGACGTGGTCCCGGACATCACGCCCGAGATCGAGGCGATGGCTGGCGATGTCGGCAGCGAATTGTCGCGCGGCGGCATGATCACCAAGGTCGCCGCCGCCAAAATCGCGGTCGCGGCGGGCGGCAATCTCGTCATCACCAGCGGCAAGACCATGAATCCTCTGCGCGCGCTCGGGCAGGGCGCGCCCTGCACCTGGTTCCTGGCGCAGGCCAATCCGGTTATCTCGCGCAAGCGCTGGATTGCGGGCGCGCTGGAGCCGCGCGGCACCGTCACCATCGATGCCGGCGCGCGCGATGCCCTCCATGCCGGGCGCAGCCTGCTTCCGGCCGGCGTGGTCAAGGTCGACGGTGCGTTCGACCGCGGCGACGCCGTCATCATCCGCGATGCCGAGGGCCGTGAGCTGGGCCGCGGACTGATCGCCTATGCCCGCGCCGACGCCGAGCGGTTGATCGGGCGCAAGAGTGCTGAAATCGAGAGCCTGTTGGGGTATCGTGGCCGCACGGAGATGATCCACCGCGACGATATGGCGCTGAACAGGAGCGGATAATGGCGACGGTAGAATTGGCGAGGCGCGGAGGGTTCGAGAGCCCCTCACTTGCCGACCGGATGCAGACGATCGGCCGGCGCGCACGCGAGGCCGCGGCGCAGTTGGCGCTGGCGACGGCGGACGAGAAGAACGCCGCGCTCGCCGCCATGGCGCGGACGCTGCGCGGCTCGGCCCAGCCGATCCTCGCCGCCAATGCCGAAGACATCGAAGCGGCGCGTAGCAACGGCCGCCCCGGCGCCTTTATAGACCGGCTGACACTGACGCCGTCGCGCATCGAGGCGATGGCGAAGGGGCTGGAGGAGATCGCCGCGCTGCCCGATCCGGTCGGCGAGGTGATGGCGTCATGGACGCGTCCCAACGGCCTCGTCATCGAGCGCGTGCGCGTGCCGCTCGGCGTGATCGGCATGATCTATGAGAGCCGGCCGAACGTCACCGCCGATGCCGGCGGGCTGTGCCTGAAGGCCGGCAATGCGGTGATCCTGCGCGGCGGGTCGGACGGCCTCGCCTCGAGCCGCGCCATCCACGATGCGCTCGCCGCCGGCCTCGCCGAGGCCGGTCTGCCGGAAGCGGCGATCCAGATCGTGGACAGCCCCGACCGCGAGGCCGTCGGCATGATGCTCGCCGGGCTCGGCGGCGCCATCGACGTGATCGTGCCGCGCGGCGGCAAGAGCCTCGTCGCCCGGGTGCAGGAGGAGGCGCGCGTGCCGGTCTTCGCCCATCTCGACGGCATCTGCCATGTCTATGTCCATGAGGCCGCCGATCTGGAGATGGCGAAAGCCATCGCCGTCAACGCCAAGATGCGGCGCACCGGCGTCTGCGGCGCGGCCGAGACCCTGCTGGTCGACGAGTCCTGCGCGGCGACCCATCTCGCGCCGCTGATCGGCGCGCTGATCGACGCCGGCTGCGAGGTGCGCGGCGATGTGGGTGCCTGCGATGCGGACGATCGCGTCAATCCGGCGTCGGAGGACGATTGGGGAACGGAATATCTCGACGCCATCATTTCGGTGAAGACGGTCGCCGGCCTCGGCGACGCCATGGCCCATATCGCGCGCTACGGCTCGCAGCACACCGACGCCATCGTCACGGAAGACGCCGCCGCCGCCGCCCGTTTCCTGCGCGAGGTCGACAGCGCCATCGTGCTGCACAACGCCTCGACGCAATTCGCCGATGGCGGCGAGTTCGGCATGGGCGCCGAAATCGGCATCGCGACCGGGCGGTTCCACGCCCGCGGCCCGGTCGGCGTGGACCAGCTCACGAGCTTCAAATACCGAGTCCGCGGTACGGGACAGGTGCGGCCGGCTTAGAGCATCGGGCGATTAACCTGTAACCGAAAAGCCCCCTCACCCGGCGCTTCGCGCCGCCCTCTCCCGCGGGGGGAGAGGGCTGCGCCCGTGCGGAGGTAAGTCCGTGATTCTCAACGAGCACCGCTTTTTTGCCCTCTCCCCTCGCGGGAGAGGGCGGACGCCGAAGGCGACCGGGTGAGGGGGCTTTTCGCCGGAGTTTACCGATCCCGATTAAAGGTCCGCCGCGCTAGTGCGGCCCCCTTTTACTGTTTGAGGTCGCGGCTGACGTACCGCGATGTTCTTCATACCTCAAATCGACCGCGCTCCGGCCGATGGGCGGTCGGTCGCAGGTACGGAACCCAACGCCCCATTCTGCCGTTCTACAAAAAAGTTCATCAGCGAACATAAGAGCTTCTGGACAGCATCGGCATTGACGAGAGGCGAGGGCGCGAGCGCTCGCGTTCCCCATTCACGCCCATTCCTGCGATCCGGCTCTATGCGAGGATCCATGACACGCTTTTCAGCCATCGTCATCGCCCTGCTCGGCCTCGTGCTGACGGTCGGGGGCGCATATCTCGCGGCTATCGGCGGCACCTGGTACTATGTCATCTGCGGTATCGGCTTCCTGCTCACCGCCTATCTCCTGTTCAGGCACAACGCCGCGGCACTTGGCCTGTATGCCCTCGTCGTCGCGGGCACCCTGGTCTGGGCGCTCTTCGAGGTCGGACTCGACTGGTGGCAGCTCATGCCGCGCGGCGGCATCATCACGCTGATCGGCATCTGGCTGATCATGCCCTGGATCACCCGGAGGCTGACTACGGACGACCGGCTGACGACCGCGAGCGCCTTCCGCGGCAACGGCCTGGCGCTCAGCGTCGTCCTCATCGTATCGCTCGGCGTTGCAATTGCTGCCATCGTTACTCCTTCGAACGGCCTTGCCGGCAATCTGCCTACGGAGAAACTTCCCGTCTCTGAAACGCTCGGCGCCGACCTCGACAAGGCGGATTGGCCGAATTACGGCCGCACGCCCGGCGGCAGCCGCTATTCGCCGCTGGACCAGATCACCCCTGCCAATGTCGGCCAGCTCGCCCAAGCCTGGATCTATCACACAGGCGATGTCCGGGCGCCAGGCGACACCACCGAGACCACCTATGAGGTTACGCCGATCAAGGTCGGCGATACGCTCTATCTCTGCACCGCCCACAACATCGCGATCGCGCTCGATCCGGTGACCGGCAAGCAGAAGTGGCGCTACGATCCGAATGTCGGCAAGAGCGAGCTTCGCCAGCATCAGACCTGCCGCGGGGTGACGTATTACCGGGCGGCGAACCCGGCGCCCGCCAACGCCTGTGCGGAGCGCATTTTGCTGCCGACCGCCGATGCCAAGCTGATCCTGCTCGACGCCAAGACCGGCCAGGTCTGCACCAATTTTGCGCAGAACGGCGCCATCGACCTCTGGGCGAACATGCCCAACCGCAGCCCCGGCGCGTATTATTCGACCTCACCGCCCGTCGTCGCGCACAATCTGATCGTCGTCGGAGGCGCAGTGAACGACAATGTCTCGACCAGCGAGCCCTCGGGCGTGATCCGGGCCTATAATGCCGATACCGGCCAGCTCGTATGGAATTTCGACAGCGGCAATCCCGATCAGACCCAGCCCATCGCGGCGGGCCAGACCTATACCGAGAATTCTCCGAATAGCTGGTCGATCCTCAGCGTCGATGCCGATCTCGGCATGGTCTATGCGCCGATGGGCAATGCGCCGCCCGACCAGTTCGGCGGCAATCGCAGCGCCAACACCGAGCGCTTCTCTTCATCCGTCACCGCGCTCGATCTCGATACCGGCAAGGTGAAATGGGTGTTCCAGACCGTGCATCACGACCTCTGGGACATGGATGTGCCGGCCCAGCCCGAGCTGGTGAACATCGCCACCAACGGCGGCGTCGTGCCCGGCCTGGTGCAGCCGACCAAGCAGGGCGAGATCTTCGTCCTCGACCGCCGTACAGGAACGCCGATCCTGCCCGTGACGGAGGAACCTGCGCCGGGCGGCGCCGCCAAGGGCGACAAGGCCGCGCCGACGCAGCCGGTCTCGACGATCTCGTTCAAGCCGCCGCGCCTGCACGGCCGCGACATGTGGGGGCTGACCATGTTCGACCAGATGGCCTGCCGCATCGCGTTTAAGTCGCTGGACTATAAGGGCCGGTTCACGCCGCCCACGACCAACGGCACCATCGTCTATCCCGGCAATTTCGGCGCCTTCAACTGGGGCGGCGTCGCCGTCGATCCCGTGCGCCAGCTCATTGTCGCCACGCCGGTCCATTTCGCATTCGAGGTGACGCTGATTCCCCGCAAGAACGACAAGACCAATTACGTCTCCAACGGCAAGCCGGGCATCAACGAGAATTACGGCGCGCCCTATGCTGCGGATATGGCGCCGTTCACCTCGCCGCTCGGCATGCGCATACCCTGCCAGGCGCCGCCATGGGGCTATATCGCCGGGGTCGACCTGAAGACCGGCAAGACGGTGTGGCAGCACAAGAACGGCACGGTCGAGGACCTTTCGGCGTTGCCTCTGCCCTTCAAGCTGGGCGTGCCGAATATAGGCGGCCCGATCACCACCGCCGGCGGCGTCGCCTTTCTCAGCGGCACGCTCGACTATTACGTCCGCGCCTATGACGTGACCACCGGCCGCCAGCTCTGGCGCGACCGTCTCCCCGCCGGCGGCCAGGCCACGCCGATGTCCTACCAGGGCGCCGACGGCCGGCAATATGTGGTGGTGGTGGCCGGTGGTCATGGCTCGACCGGCACCAAGGCCGGCGACGCGATCATCGCCTACGCGCTGCCGAAGACTTGACGGAGCATTGCGCCGGACGTGCCAGCCTACGCCAACGCCAGCGCTTCGGCGAAGCTCAGACGGCGGGCGGTCTTGCCGTCGAAATAGAGGAAGGCGAGGCGGCGGCGGCGGGAGACCATTTTGGCCGGCAAGGGATCGTAGCGCATCGAGCTGCCGCCGAGATGCGGGGTCAGCGAGGCGACATCCACGGCCTCATCGGTCTCGACCCGCAGGAGCTGCAAGGTTTCCCCCTCGGCGGTCTTGCCTTCGAAGGGGATGCGGGCAAGGCGCAGGAAGCTGGTCGGGTCCGGCGCATTCGAGAAACCCGAGACGAAAGCGGCCTCGACGAGATCGAAATCGGCGTCGCGTTCGGGGCCGGCGGTCTTGCCGGCGCCGGGATCGTGCGGCGTCTGCCACTGCACAGCCCGGCGCGCAGCATTGTGGCCCATGCCATGCGAGTGATGGTGATGCGTATGATCGTGATCGGGTGAATCGATATGCATCGGGAATCCCTTAATGGTCCATGGTTTCCGGAAGAGGTTAAGCGCCGGAAGGTCAATTGTCAGTAATCTCAAGTGACCAGAGTAGCAGCTTGAAGACATCACAATCCTCCTTTGCAGTGGGACAGGACTCCTCAATACCGCGTTGAGCCCACAGTTTATTGGCCTTAGTTCCGGCCTCT
>DATBIR010000009.1:0-5009 GCA_036556825.1 Beijerinckiaceae bacterium | reverse complement strand
TCTTGCTCAGCGAGACCGCGATCAGCGTGCCGTAGGGTAACAGGATCGCAACGACGAAGACCGCCACGCAGAAGGCGAACAGCACCCAGCGCCCCGGCCCGAGATCGACGAGCTGCGGCCGTGCGCCTTTTCCTGCGAGCGTGACATAGGAGCGGCGGGCGAGGAAGCTGCGCTGCACATAGAGCGCGGTGATGGTGATGGCGACGAAGATCAGCGACAAGGCCGAGGCGAGGCCGTATTCGGGCGGGTAGTCGAACAGCGCGTAGATGCGCGTCGGCAGCGTCACGATGCGGCCGGGCAGTCCGATGATCGCCTGCGAGCCGAACAGCGCGATGGCGTTGACGAAGGCGATCAGCGTGCCGGAGAGGATCGCCGGCGCGACCAGCGGTCCCGTGATGGTGAGCGCGGTGCGCCATTTGCTCGCGCCGAGGATCTGCGCGGCCTCCTCGAAGGAGGCGTCGACCGAGCGCAGCGCCGTCGAGGTCAAGAGGTAGACGAAGGGAAAGGTGTGCAGCACGGTCACCAGAACGAGGCCGCTCATGGTGAAGATGTTGAAGGTCAGGGCCGGCGTGCCGACGACGTCGCGGAGGAAGATGTTGATCAGGCCGGCATTGGGGCTGAACAGGTTGACGAAGGCGATGGCTGTGAGGAACGGCGGCGACAGATAGGAGAGCGTCGCGGTCGCCTTGATCAGCGCCTTGCCGGGGACGTTGGTGCGGCTGACCGCCCAGGCGAGCGGCACGCCGACCAGAATGCTGAAGAGGCCGGTCCAGGCGCCGAGGATCAGCGAATTGAGCAGCGGCTTGGTATAGAGGCGGCTGGAGAACGCCTCCTGGAAATGGGCAAAGCTGAGGCCGCCTTCGGCGAGCACGCTGCCGATCAGCAGCGCGCAGAGCGGCATCACGATGAGCACGACGACGGCGAGGGCCGCCGCGCCCATGATCAGATTCTCGAAGCTGAGCATCGCGGCCCAGCTCCGCTCGACCCGCTCGCCGGCGGCAAGGCTCGCGGCGGGCTTCGCCCGCTTCGCATCGGCCGCTATGCCGGGAGCCGCCATCACGCAAACCGGTTGGTCAGCGTGCCGAGCCCCGTGATCGACATGGACACCTCGTCGCCCGCCTTGAGGAATTTCGGCGGGTTGAAGCCGAGGCCGACTCCCGCCGGCGTGCCGGTGGCGATGATGTCGCCGGGCTGCAGGGTGAGCCCCGCCGAAATGGTCGAGATCAGCGTCGGAATATCGAAGATCAGGTCGCGGGTATTGGCGTTCTGGCGCAGCTCGCCATTGACCCAGCATTTGACATCGAGATTTTCCGGGTCGACCTCGTCGGCGGTGGTGATCCACGGACCCATCGGGCAGAACGTATCCAGCGCCTTGCCCATGAACCACTGCTTGTGGTTGCGCTGGCGGTCGCGGGCCGTCACGTCGTTGATGATGGTGTAGCCCCAGATGTGGCCATAGGCGTCCTCGCGGGCGATGTCGCGCCCGCCCTTGCCGATCACCAGCGCCAGCTCGACCTCGTAATCGACGGCGGAGGTCACGCCGGGATGCAGGTCGACCGTCGCCTCCGGGCCAATGACGGTGCTCGCGGGCTTGGTGAACACGGCGGGATATTCGTCGATCTCGGCGCCCTTGACCGCACCGGCCTCATAGCCGCTGCCGGCGAATTCCTTGGCGTGGTCGCGGTAGTTCTTGCCGACGCAGAAGATGTTGCGGCGCGGCGCCATGATCGGCGCGAGCAGCTTCACGGAAGAGAGCGGCCGCGCCTGGCTGTTGGTGGCCAATATCGGCTCCAGCGCGTCGTAGCGCTCGATGAGATCGACCATGTCATGGACGATGCCGCCGAGCGGGCGGATTCCCTCACCAAGCCCGTCGACAACGCCGATCTTCGGATTGCCGTGACAGGAGAAACACGCGAATTTCATAAGGCCCCGATCGGTTCACCATTTGGGGCCAAATCCTAGGCGATTGGTTTCAATCCCGTCAACCTTTCTGCGACCTTACGCAGCAGAATCCCTATATTGCCCTTTGGGGCGAATTGGTCTACCAATTAATTTTAATGACGATGCCCCAGCCCCCAGCACTGGGCCAGCGCGCCGGCGAGAACGTGCGCCGATGGCTCCTCGACATGCTCGCCTCCGGCTACTATTCCGCCGGGGCCAAGCTGCCGACCGAACGCGCCGTCGCCGAGCAGCTTTCCGTGCCGCGCAGCGCCGTGCGCAATGCCCTCGCGGCGCTCGAGGCCGAGGGGCTCGTCGTCCGCCTGATCGGCAGCGGCACCTTCGTCGCGCGGACCGCGGCGCAGGCGGTCCGCGAAACGCGCCCCGCCCTCGTTACCGTCGAGGATGCGAGCCCGACCGAGATCATGGAGACGCGGCTGCTGATCGAGCCGCGCATCGCCGCCCTCGCCGTCGCCAACGCCACGCAGGCCGATTTCGACCGCATGGAGTTGTGCAACCGCAATGGCGAGGCCGGCGACAGTTTCGAGACCTTCGAATATTGGGACGCCGCGCTGCATCAGTCGATCGCCGAGGCGACGCACAACCGGCTGATCGTCGGCCTCTACACCGCCATCACCCGCGCCCGCGACCAGGCCGATTGGGGCGAGCTCAAGCGCCGCAGCCTGAATGCCGAGCGCCGCGACATCTACCGCGAGGAGCACCGCCGCATCGTCGCCGCCCTGCGCGCCCGCGACCCGCAGACCGCCGAGGCCGCGCTGCTCGATCACCTGCGCCGGGTCAGGCAGAACCTGCTCGGCATCTGATATACATCCGCCCCGACCCTTCACCCCCGCGCCCCGCGAGCTTTCCGCCTTGCTGATTTCGGCCACCGTCACACTGGTCCTGTCGCTCCTGATCCTGGCCACATCCTTCCTGTCGGGCATTTTCGGCATGGCCGGCGGGATGATCCTCATGGGCGCGCTGCTGCCGATCCTGCCGGTGCCGACGGCGATGGTCATGCACGCCATCGCGCAGATGGCCTCGAACGGCTGGCGCTCCGCGCTCTGGCTGCGCTATGTCGACTGGATCATCTTCGCCCGCTACACGCTCGGGCTGGCCGCCGCGCTGGCGCTGTTCGCCTGGGTGCGGATCGTGCCCGACCGTGCGCTGATCCTGATCATTCTCGGCGTCATGCCGTTTGCCGCGGTGCTGGTGCCGGACCGGCTCGCCCCGCGCGCCGACAAGCCAGCAGGCGCGGAGGTCTCCGGCTTCGTCGGCACCGCCTTGCAGCTCATTTCCGGCGTCTCCGGGCCGGTGCTCGACATCTTCTTCGTGCGCACGCTGATGGACCGCCGCGCCGTGGTCGCCACCAAGGCCGCCTGCCAGGTGGTCACCCATCTGACCAAGCTGATTTATTTCGGCAGCCTCGCCGGCGACGCCTTCGGCAATCTGGGCTGGCTGCTGATCGCCTTCTCCGTGGTCATGGCGATCGCGGGGACCTCGGCCAGCCGCGTCGTCCTGGAGCGGATGACCGACGTGCAGTTCCGCCGCTGGACGCAGCGCCTCGTGATGGGCATCGGCGCGGTCTATATCGCGCAAGGGCTGGTGAGCTACGTTCAGGGCTGAGGCGCCCCGCGCCCCGGCGAGCTATGCGAAATCTCCGGCTGCACCAATCCCAAACAACATTTGTCAGGCCCCGCCGGCTTTCGTAAGGTCGCCGCCGCGATCGGCACACAGCAATGGGCGCGATGAATGGACGGCAGCGGCGTCAATCCGCCTGACCCGGCCTGGGCGGGCGAGACCGGGCGTCTCGTGGCTGCCTGGCGCGGCGCGCGGGAGACGCCTGTCATTCCCGCCTTCGTGCTCTGCGCCACCTTCATCGGCTTCGGCGCGCTGACCAGCCAGACCGGCCTTTCCTGGCTCGATACGCTGTTCATGTCGATCTTCATCTTCGCCCTGCCCGGCCAGGTGGTGCTCGTCGACGAGATGGCGCGCGGCGCCTCGGTCGTCACCGCCGCCATCGCCGTGACCGCAACCGCCGCGCGGCTGCTGCCGATGACCGTGTCGCTGATGCCGATGATCCGCGACCGGCAGGTGCCGAAATGGATGGAGTTCGCCGTCGGCTATTTCGTCGCGGTGACGACCTGGATCGAAGCCACGCGGCGCTGCCCCGCCGTGCCGCGGCGGCTGCGCGCGGCCTACATTCTCGGCATCGCCGGGCTGCTGATCGTCATGACCTCGGCGGGCGCGCTGATCGGCTTCTTCCTCGCCGCAAGCGTGCCGCCGGTGTTTTCCGCCGCGCTCCTGTTCGTGATGCCGGTCTATTTCGTGTGCTCGATGCTCTCCGGCACGCACTCCGTCATCGCAGGGATGCCCATCATCCTCGGCCTCCTGCTCGGGCCGGTGTTCCATCTGCTCCTGCCCAGCTTCGATCTCGTGCTGACCGGCCTGGTCGGCGGCACCGCCGGCTTTTTCGCCATGCGCCATCGAGGCAAGACGGACCGCGCGCCATGACCGCGACCGCCCACGCGCACGTGCTGCTCTACATCTTCCTTGCCGGAACCGCGGCGACTGCGATCTGGCGGATCGCCGGCGTGCTGCTCTCCAGCGGCCTTGCCGAGGACAGTGCGCTCGTGGCATGGGTGAAAGCGGTCTCGACGGCTCTTGTCTCCGGGCTGATTGCGCGTATTGTCGTGTTTCCGCCCGGCGCGCTGGCCGATGTCGGCATGGCCGTGCGGATCGGCGCCTTCCTGCTCGGGGTCGCCGCCTATTTCCTGGCGGGCCGCCATCTGGGGCTGGGCGTGCTCGTCGGCACCGCCGCGCTGATCGGCGCACATTTTCTCGGCGTTTGAGTTTGTCTTTTCTGTTTGACCTTTCTTCTCGACAGGATGCGGCTCATGGACATTAAGCAGCCCTATCTGATGTTTCTCGGCGATGTGCCCGACCAGCTTGCCGCCAAGACCGCGCAAGGCATCGTCGACTGGCGCCCCGAATGGTGCCTCGGCCAGCTTCGGCTCCCTGGTTGCGGCGCCGATCTCGGCATCCCCGACGTGACCATCGCCGAGGCCGCG
>DATBIR010000008.1:0-32904 GCA_036556825.1 Beijerinckiaceae bacterium | reverse complement strand
GGCGGATCTCGGCGCGTATCTGTCTTATTACGGGCCCTTCGTCCCGGCCAACGGCGCCCTGATGTCGCCCGGCCTCTACGATATCGCGGCGGTGCACGCCCGCATCTGCGGCTATTACACCAACACGTTGCCGGTCGACGCCTATCGCGGCGCGGGGCGTCCGGAGGCTGCTTACGTGATCGAGCGCCTGGTGGATCACGTCGCACGCGAGCTCGGCAAAACGCCGGATGCGATCCGCGCGCTCAACTTCATCCCGGCGGACAAATTGCCCTACGAGACGGCCACCGGACGCGTCTACGATTCCGGCGATTTCGAAGGCCACATGCGCCGCGCCATGGAGGCCGCCGATTGGGCGGAGTTCGAGACGCGCCGCAAAGAGGCGCGAAAGGCCGGACGCGTGCGCGGCATCGGCATGTCGACCTATGTCGAAGCCTGCGCCGGCGGCTCGGCCGAACGCGCGCATGTGCGCCTCGACGCTGACGGCGGCATCTCGGTCCTGATCGGCACGCAGTCGACGGGGCAGGGCCACGCAACCGCCTATGCCCAGCTCGTCTCGCAAGAGCTCGACATCCCCGTCGAACAGGTGCGCGTGGAGCAGGGCGACACGGATGCGCTGCGCAGCGGCGGCGGCACCGGCGGCTCGCGCTCCATCCCGGTCGGCGGCGCGTCGGTTGCCGGCGCGTCCCGCGGTCTCGCCGACAAGCTGAAGCGTCTTGCCGCCGACGCGCTCGAGGCGGGTGCCGCCGATCTCGAATTGTCGGACGGCCAGGTGCGCGTGGTCGGCACCGACCGGGCCATCCCGCTTGCCGATCTCGCCAAGCTGCCGAACGTGACGGCGGACGCCCTCTCGGCGACGGAAAAATGGTCGCCGCCGGAGGCCACCTATCCCAACGGCACGCATGTATGCGAGGTCGAGATCGATCCCGAGACGGGCGACGTGCAGGTCGTCGCCTATGTCGTCGTCGACGATTTCGGCGTGACCCTCAATCCGCTCCTGCTCGAAGGCCAGGTCGACGGCGGCGTCGTGCAGGGGATCGGGCAGGCGCTGCACGAGCGGACCGTCTATGATGCCGGCGGGCAGCTCGTGACCGCATCCTTCACCGATTACCGGCTGCCGCGCGCCGTGGACGTGCCGCAGATCCGCTTCGAGACGCGCAACGTCCCCTCGGCCACCAACGTGCTCGGGATGAAGGGGGCCGGCGAAGCGGGAGCGATCGGGTCCTGCCCCGCGGTCATGAACGCGCTGGTCGACGCGCTCTACCGCGCCTACGGCATCTGCCACCTCGACATGCCGGCGACGCCGGACCGGGTGTTTCTCGCCATTCAGGAGGCGAGGGCAGCCTCGTCGGCGGCCGAGCTGGCGTGACCGGAGCTCTTGAAGGAAACAGGTGATGGCCGGGGCGCCGGTCGGCGGGGAACGATACCGCCCCCAGCCGGCTCAATGACGCAATTTTGACTTGGCGGGAGGGGCTTCTTCTGGGCCTATCTCCTCGGGGCCGTCTCCACCTCCGTGGATTCGGCTCCAGACGTGTCCTCAAGGGCATTCCCGGCGCAACCGAGCCGCCCAAAGCGAAAACCCGGGGGCTTCGCCGAACAATGCTCTTCCCCTGAAGGAGATGCCGTTGATGATCCGTACCATTGTTCTGGGCGCTGCCCTCGCCGTCGGAGCGACCGCCGTCATGGCCCAGGGTGATCCGATCGCCCAGCGCAAAGAGCTGATGAAAGCGAACGGCGCCGCAAGCCGGTCCGGGAACGCAATGCTCAAGGGCGAAGCCCCCTTCGATCTCGGCAAGGCCAAGGAGATCCTTGGGACCTACGCCAAGACCGCCGACACGGCTCACAACTACTTCCCGGCGAACTCGAAGACCGGCGGCGAGACCACGGCCCATCCGAGAATCTGGGAGCAGCAAGCGGAATTCCGCAAGCGCTTCGACGATTGGGCGGCGGACATCAAGAAGGCGCAGGCAGACACGAAGGATCTTCCGACTTTCAGCGCCGCCTTCCAGAACGTCACCAAGGCATGCGGCGGCTGCCACGAGACGTTCCGCATCAAGAAGTAATCACCACCTTTCTGGGTGACATGAGCATCAGGCGGGCGGCGAGCCCGCCTTTTTCATCCGGAGGAGAGGGATGAAAGGAAGACGGGCCGTCGTCGTCGTGACGCTCATGCTCGCCGCGGCGGGTGCGATCGCCTTCTGGTTTCTGACCAGCCCCGACCGGCAGCGTGCCGGGCTTGAGCCGGTGCCCGCAGGACAGCCTGACCTCGCCAACGGCCGTAACCTGTTTTTCGCCGGCGGCTGCGCGTCGTGCCATGCGACGCCGCAGCAGGAGGACAAGACGCGGCTCGGCGGCGGCGTCGCGCTCACCTCGGCATTCGGCACCTTCTATGCGCCCAACATCTCGCCGCACCCGCGCGACGGTATCGGCGCGTGGACGACGGAGCAGTTCGTGCGCGCCATGCGCGCCGGCGTGTCGCCGGACGGGCGCCACTATTACCCGTCCTTTCCCTACACCTCGTATCAGCGCATGAATGCCATCGACCTGCGCGACCTGCTGGTGTTCCTGAAGACGCTGCCGCCCGTCGAAGGCCGCGCCCGCGAGCATGACCTGCCGCTCGTCTTCACCTTCCGGCGCGCTCTCGGCCTGTGGAAGCTCCTGTTCCTGGACGGACAAGCCTTCGCATCCGATGCAGCGAAAAGCGCATCATGGAATCGCGGCGCCTACCTCGTCGAAGGGCCCGGCCATTGCGCCGAGTGCCACAGCCCGCGCAACGTGCTCGGCGCCATCATCGCCGACGAAAGATTTTCGGGCGGCCCCGATCCGGAAAAGGCGGATGCGTGGGTGCCGAATATCACCCCGCACGACAAGGGCATCAAGGACTACAGCAAGAGCGATGTCGCCGAGGTGCTCGGCTCCGGGATGTCGCCGAGCGGCGACTTCGTCGGCGGCAGCATGCGCGCCGTCGTGCGCAACACCTCCGAACTGCCGGCGGGCGACCGCGACGCGATGAGCGAATACATCGTGTCGCTGCCGGCGCGCGAAGGCCGCAAGCCGGCGCGATAACCGCCAGAGCATGATCAATTCAGATCGAATCGATCCTGCTCCCTTTCTCTTTGGGTCGCATGATCTTTTCCGGCAAAGCGGCGCCCACTTTGCCGGATCATGCGCTAATCCATCACCGCGGCCTTGAGGATGCACACCATCGTGGCGCGCGCGGGCGTCTCGCTGACGCAGCGCACCGTGTGCGGATGGTCGCTGCGGTAGCGCAAGCTTTCGCCTGCCTTGGCGCGCTGCACGACCCCGCCGACCTCGACCTCGAACTCGCCCTCGAGCACCGACAGCGACTCGACGGAGCCGCGCTGGTGAGGATCTGAATCGAGCACGCCGCCCGGTTCTGACGTGACGTCGTACCATTGCAGCCACTCGATCGTCTTGATCCATCCGATGATGGCGAGGCGCATCTTGCCGTCGTCGGAGACCAGGATCGGCGTGTCGCCGCGCGATGATTTCTCGATGAACGGCTCGTCGTCGGCGGTGGCGAGCACGCGCTCGATGGAGATGTCGAGCGCCTGCGAGAGCCGCCAGATGGTCGCCAGCGTCGGATTGGTCTCGTTGCGCTCGATCTGGCTGATGATCGATTTGGCCACGCCCGACTGCTCCGACAATTCGGACAGCGACAGGTTATAGGCCTTGCGCAGACGCTGGATGGTCTTGCCGAGCTGGCCCGAGATGATCTGGGCGCCGCTTTCCAGCTCCCTCTGCCGGTCCTTGCCTTCGATGCCCATGACCACCTGATCCGTTTCGACGAACGATCGTTTTATAAAACGTAATGTGGCGGACGGGGCCGGCCCGATCAAGCGCGCCTGGTGGCGCGGCGGCCGCGGCTTGAAATGGGGTTAACCGCCGCTCGGTGGCTTCCACCAGTGATGAAAATGGTGCACGGGCCCGTGCCCGCGGCCGATCTGCAACTGGCCGGAGGCGCCGATCGCGGCGCTGATATAGGCCTTGGCCTCCTCCACCGCCTCGACCAGGGCGAGCCCCTTGGCGAGGCCGGCGGCGATGGCCGACGACAGGGTGCATCCGGTCCCGTGGGTGTTCTCTGTCGCGACGCGCGGCGCAGCGAACCGCCGGCAGCCGGCCGCGTCGACCAGAAGATCGACGCTGTCGCGGCCCTGACCATGGCCGCCCTTGATCAGGACGGCCCGCGGGCCGAGCGCCAGGATGCGCTCGGCCTGAGCGCGCATGGCGCTCTCGTCCTCGGCGAGGGGCACGTCCAGAAGCGCTGCCGCCTCGGGCAGATTCGGGGTGACGAGCAGAGCCAGAGGCATGAGCGTCGTCTTGATCGTCTCGACCGCCTCGGCCGCAAGCAGGCGGTCGCCGCTGGCCGCCACCATGACGGGATCGAGCACGACGTTTTTCGCACGATGCCGGTCGAGCCCTGCCGCGACCGTGTGGATCACCGGCGAGCGCGACAGCATGCCGATCTTCACCGCCGCGACGGCGAGATCGGAAAACACGCTGTCGATCTGCTGCGCCACGAAACCCGGCGGGACGTCGTGGATGCCTTGCACCCCGAGCGTGTTTTGCGCCGTGAGCGCCGTCACGACGCTGGCGCCGTAGACGCCGAGCGCTGAAAAGGTCTTGATGTCTGCCTGAATTCCGGCCCCGCCCCCTGAATCGGAGCCGGCGATGGTGACGGCGATGGCTGTCATGTCTGTGGAGCGGGAGGGCTTCAAATCGATCCCATCCCCCTCTGTCTCTCCTTGTCGAGGATGATCACCGGATCCGGTGCGGAGGAAGCGTTCGGCGGCCGGCGGCGACTTCGCCGATCGTGCTCATTTTCGGCGTCGCCGCGCAGCTTGGCAAGGGAGGGGTCAGGTCGGCCGCTGGGCAGCGGTCTCGATCTGCTTGACGCGGATCAGTCCCAGCCGGTGCTCGCGCCACACCACGAACACGCCGGCCATGGCGACGATGGTGCCGCCCATGATCACGGCCGCCTGCGGCAATTGCCCGAAGGCGACCCAGCCGACGAACAGCGCCCAGATCATGGTCGTGTATTCGAATGGCGCGACCAGTGATGCATCGCCGTGGCGGTAGCTCTCGGTCAGCAGGATCTGGCCGATGCCGCCGAGAATGCCGGTGAGCACCAGAAGGCCGAGATCGGCCAGCGTCGGGGCGCGCCATCCGAGCACGATCGTGACCAGTCCCAGCAGAGCCGCCAGCAGCGAGAAATACAAGACGATGGCGCCGGTCGATTCGGTATGGGTGAGCCGGCGCACTTGAATGGTCGCTCCCGCCGCGCAGAAGGCGCCGAGCAGCGCGAACAGCGCCCCGATCGCCGGGCCTGCCGACAGGCCGCGCGCGACCGCCCTCGCGTCGAGGTGCGGCATCAGCATGATGAGGACTCCCACGAAGCCGACGGCAACCGCGGTCCACCGGTAGGCGCGCACTCTCTCCTTGAGGATCACCGCCGCCAGCACCAGCGTGATCAGCGGCGCCGCGTAGCCGATCGCGACCGCGTCCGACAAAGGCAGATAGGCCAGGGCGACGAAGCCCGCGAACATGCCGCACGTGCCGATCAGGCCGCGCAGGGCATGCGCCCCGACGCTCGACACGCGCACCGCGTTGATCAGGTCGCCCTGCCAGCGCAGCCACACGAGCAGCGGAACCAGCGCGAAGGCCGACCGGAAAAACACCATCTGGCCGGTCGGGTAGCGCGCGCTCACCACCTTGATGCCGGCTGACATCAACGTGAAGGCGAGCGCGGACAGGATCTTGAGGGTGATGGCAAAGGCAGGTTTCACGGCCGCGATTCCGAAGCAGCGGGCTTAAGACCATGCTTCGCAATGCAGGAGAACCCCTCCGCGGATGTCGAGACATGCATGGCGGGAATAGAAGATGCCCACCGGAGCCAGGGCGCGGCGGATCGGAGCGGTCCGGCCCTGATCATCATTGAGGCGCTTCGTCTTGTGCAGCCAAGTGATGTCCGCTTCGCCTCGCGCCCCGGGCGGGGATGAGGGTCAGGTGAAGCGCCGCAATTTTTCGCGTGTGCCGAGATTCTCGATTTCCGCGAAGGCATCCAGTGATGCCTCGAGCGAGAGCGGCGCCTCCGACGCGGACGCCGCCTCGACGACGCGCCGTAATTTCTCGCCCGGGTCGAGCGTTTCGATGTCACTGAGGACGTCCACAGACGTCTCCACCGGCGCGGGCGTCTCCACCAGCCGCGGCGTCTCCACCGCAGTGGCTTCGATCACGATCAGCCTGGGGCTCGGGGCCTCCGGACGCGCCTCGATGGCAGGCGGTTCGACCGAGGGCGTGTCGTCGACGGGCTCGCTCTCGATGAAAGCGAGGTCGTCCGCTGCCTCGATCAGCGGCGCGGGAATCGCCAGCGGAATGGGCCCGTTGGATTTGCCCGGAGCCGAAAACAGCTCATCGTCGTCGACGATGACCGTGTCCACGTCGGTCTGGCTGAGATCGATCGGCGTGTCCGTCTTAGCGGCCGGCAACGGGTCCGGCTGCGGCCGCTGGTCGCCGCCCCAGATGTCGATCATCGCATTGATGCGGCCTTCCAGATAACGCAGCGTCTGCACGATCTTGCCGGTGCGCTGCGCGGTCAGGTCCTGGAATGAGCAGGCGGTGTAGATCTCCGTGGCGCGACGGTCGAGCTCTCCGCAGAGCAGCTCGTCGGCGCCGGCCTCGCGCAGGGTCCAGGCCGCCTCCTGGACGTGCTCGGCAGCTTCGAGGATGTCGGAGGTGGCGCGCTCCGTGGTGCGGACGATGGCGTCGAGCGCTTCCGAAGCCGTCGTCAGGCGGCTCTGCTCGGCATCGGCGGACTGAATGGCCGCGATCTCGGTCTTGGTGCGCGAGATCGCCTTGGCCATCTCCATGAGGTCGAACCGCAGCCGGTCCACGTCCTGGGTGGCGCGCTCGCTGGTGACCGCGTGCTCGAGGCGACCGATGGCATCGAGCAGCACGCCGGTATCGGCGTTGCGGTTGCGCCGCGTGAATTCCGAAAGGAACCATCGCCCACGCGCCGTCTCCATGACGGCGGCTTCGATGGCCTCGTATTCGGCTTCGGTGATCGGCGTAAGCGTTCCGCGCTCGACCATTCGTGAGAGTCCGTCATCCCCCGGACTGATTCCAGGGCCCTGTCTTATGTTCAAGGGCCCGTCGTACCGGAAATATCGTTAACAGGCGTTTACCTCCGCGATGAGGACCGGCCGCAACACTGCGATCGGGCATCCGGCTCTCAGCCCCAGAGGGCCGGGGAGGGCGGCTCGACCACGCTGCCCCGATAGGTGAGACCGTCGTCGCGGTCACGGGCCAGCAGCAGCGGGCCATCGAGATCGACGAAGCGGGCGCGCGGCGTCAGCAGCATGGCCGGGGCCATCGCCAGTGAGGTGCCGACCATGCAGCCGACCATGATCGCGAGGCCGCGACGCTCCGCCGCCTCGGCGAGGGCAAGGGCCTCGGTCAGGCCGCCGGTCTTGTCCAGCTTGATGTTCACGGCCTCGTACAAGCCGACGAGGCGGTCGAGTCCGGCTCGATCGTGAACGCTTTCGTCGGCGCAAACCGGCAGCGGCCGCGACAAGCCGCGCAGAATTTCGTCGCCATCGGCAGGCACGGGCTGCTCGACCAGGGCGAAGCCGGCGGCAGCACACGCGTCCAGATGTGTTGCCAAATTGTCGCCAGTCCAGCCTTCGTTGGCGTCGGCCAGCAGCGTCGCAGCGGGCGCCGCCGCCCGCACCGCGCGGATGCGTTCGACGTCTCCTTCGGGGCCGCCGAGCTTGATCTTCAGGATCGGGCGGCCGGCGGCGCGCGCTGCCGCGTCGGCCATGGCGGCGGGAGTGTCGAGACTGATCGTGTAGGCAGTGGTCGCCGGGCGCAGACGATCGATGCCGGCGCCCACATGGGCCGGCACGCCGCTTAGCTTGGCCTCCAGATCCCAGAGCGCGCAATCGAGGGCGTTGCGGGCCGCTCCTGCGGGCAGGGCGCCCTGCAGTCCGGTGCGGTCGAGGCCATCCTCGATGGCGGGGCGCACGCGCTCGATCGCCGCCATCACGCTCTCGGCGGTCTCCCCGTAGCGTGCATAGGGCACGCACTCGCCCCAGCCGCGCGCCGACCCGTCGCCGATCGTCGCGGTGACCACGACGGCTTCGCTACGCGAGCCGCGCGCGATGGTGAAGCGGCCCGCGATCGGGAACTTCTCGAGGGCGGTGCTGAGACGACGGGCCATGGGTGTCACCTTTGCGACTCTCGACTTTCAGCCGGTCGGCACGTACACAGTCAAGCTCTTCGGAGAGAAAGGGGAATCGTGCCGGAAGCCACTCTCATGCACGAGCCGGATGTCGCGATCGAGCAGGTGGGCGACGAAATCCGCGCTTTTCTGACGGGGCGGTGGACGGTCGAGCAGGCGGAGGCCGTCGAGGCCCGCATCACCGACCTCGTCGACGCCATCGGCCAGGAGCGGCGGGTTCTCGTCGACCTGTCCGACGTCGAGCGTCTCGACACGCTCGGCGCCTGGGTGCTGGACCGGACGCGGCACGAACTCGGCGCCAAGGGCCTGTCGGCCGATTTCGTCGGCGCCCGCGCCGAGCATCACATCCTCCTCAACGAGGTCGCCTACCGTGGCTTTCAGCCGATCCACCCGGTGCGCCGGTCGCGCTTCGTGGAGTTCCTGGCCGACATCGGGGAGGGGGTGACTAACGCCGGGCGCGACTTCATCGGCGGCATCCAGTTCTTCGGCGAAATGGTCGCCGCCTTCCTGCGCGTGCTGACACGGCCGACGCGGTTTCGCGGAACCCCGCTGGTGTTCCACCTCGAACACATCGCCTTTCGCGGCGTTCCGATCATCGTGCTGATCTCGTTCCTGGTCGGCTGCATCGTCGCCCAGCAGGGCATCTTCCAGCTGCGGAAATTCGGCGCGACGCCCTTCGTCGTCGATCTCACAGGCATTCTGACTCTGCGCGAACTCGGCGTGCTGCTCACCTCGATCATGGTGGCGGGCCGGTCCGGCTCGGCCTTCACGGCCGAGATCGGCTCCATGAAGATGCGCGAGGAGATCGATGCCCTGCGCGTGATGGGCCTTGATCCGATGGAGGTGCTGATCGTCCCGCGTATCCTGGCGCTGATCATCGGCCTGCCGATCCTGACCTTTCTGGCCGACATGGCGGCTCTCTACGGCGGCGGCGTAGTCGCCTGGATCTACGGCGACATCAGTCCGGACGTTTTTCTGTCACGCCTGCGCGCCACGATCCAGTTCAACACCTTCATGGTCGGCCTCATCAAGGCGCCGTTCATGGCGCTGGTGATTGGCCTGATCGCCTCCATGGAGGGGCTTGCCGTGCAGGGATCGGCCGAGTCGCTCGGACGGCATGTCACATCGTCGGTGGTGAAATCGATCTTCATGGTGATCGTGCTGGACGGCATCTTCGCCATGTTCTTCGCCGCCATCCGCTACTAGGGCTGGTCATGCTGGACAGGGCACCCCCGATCGCGCGCGACCCGAACCGCGAGGCTGTGATTCGCGTCCGCGACCTGGAGGTCGGTTTCGGCGACAAGCGCATCCTCAAAGGCCTCAACCTCGAGGTCTACCGAGGCGAGATCCTTGGTTTCGTGGGACCCTCTGGGCAGGGCAAGTCGGTCCTGACGCGGACGATCCTGGGGCTCGTGCCGAAGCGGGGCGGCTCGATCGAGGTCTTCGGCGAGAATCTCGACGAGCTGCCGCCGGCGTCGCGCAAGGCCATCGAGCGCCGCTGGGGCGTGCTGTTCCAGCAGGGGGCGCTGTTCTCGTCACTGACGGTCAAGCAGAACGTTCAGGTGCCGATGCGGGAATACCTGAACCTGTCGGACCGCCTGCTCGACGAGCTGGCGATGCTCAAGATCGAAATGGTCGGCCTCAAGCCGGATGCCGCCGAGAAGCTGCCCTCCGAGCTGTCCGGCGGCATGATCAAGCGGGCATCCCTGGCTCGTGCGCTGGCCCTCGATCCGGAGATTGTTTTCCTGGACGAGCCCACGTCCGGGCTCGACCCCATCGGCGCCGGCGACTTCGACGAGCTGATCGCCACCCTGCAGCGGACTTTGGGCCTGACCGTTTTCATGGTAACGCACGACCTCGACAGTCTTTATACGGTGTGCGACCGGATCGCCGCCCTGGGGGACGGCATCGTCATCGCGGCGGGGCCAATCGAAACGATGCTGGCGTCGGATCATCCCTGGGTCAGGGCCTATTTCCATGGCAAACGCGCGCGTACGGCGCTTGCCAGCGGAGCTTGAGAGAGAGCCATGGAGACCCGTGCCAATTACGCCCTGATCGGCCTGTTCACGCTGGCCGTGATCGCCGCCGCGTTCGGCTTCGTCTACTGGTTCTCGGGCAGCGACAGCGGCACTCGCCGCCAGCCGGTCCGTATCGTCTTCTCGGGCTCGGTGTCAGGGCTCTCGCGGGGCTCGATCGTCCTGTTCAATGGCATCCGGGTGGGCGAGGTGACCGATATCAGCCTCTTGCCCGAAGACCCGCGCCGCGTCGTGGCCACGGCGGAGGTCGACCGCACCAGCCCGATCCGCACTGACACCCGGGCCCGCCTCGAGGTGAACATGCTGTCCGGGGTGGCCCAGATCGCCATGGTCGGCGGCGAGCCCGGCGCGCCGCCCCTGGTGGCCGGCCCCGGCCAGCCGTTGCCGACGATCTTCGCCGACCGCTCCGACTTCCAGGACGTGATGGAAATGGCGCGCAGCCTGGCGCGGCGGGCCGACGACATCCTGGAGCGGGTCGGCCGGCTCGTGGCCGACAACGAAGGCTCGATCAGCCGCACCATCCAGAACGCGGAGAATTTCTCCCGCGCCCTCGGCGAGAATGCCCCCGGCATCAACCGCTTCCTGGCTCAGGTGGGACAGGCGGCCGAGCGCATCGGCCCGCTCGCCGAGAAGCTCGAGGTGCTCACCACCGACGCGACCGAGCTCCTGCGCGCGGTCGACCGCACCCGGGTGGCGCGGATCGTTGAGAATGTGGAAGGCTTCACCCAGGCCCTCGGTGAGAACCGTCAGAACCTCAACAGCGCCTTGCAGGACATGGCGAGCCTCGCCAAGCGCCTGAACGACAGCGCGCCGAAGCTCGACACGGCCCTGGGCGACCTCGGCAACATCATCAAGGCCGTCGATCCGGCCAAGGTGGGCCGCACGGTCGACAATGCCGAGCGCTTCACCGCGACCCTCAACGCCGTCGATCCGCAGCGGGTCGGCCGCATCGTCGAGAATGTCGACGTGTTCACGCAGGTGCTGGGCGACAACAAGCAGAACGTCTCCAACATCCTGCTTGAGGCCGCCAGCCTGACGCGCCGCCTCAATGACACGGCGCCCAAGCTGGACATGGCGATCACCGACGTGGGCAACGTCGCCCGGGCGCTCGATGCGTCCAGGCTCAACCGCACGATCGAAAATGCCGACCGCTTCGCCGCCGCCCTCGGCAACGCCAGTCCCGACGTCGAGAAGGCGATCAGGGAGGCTGCCTCGATCACGGAGAAGTTGAACCGGTCGGCTGACCGCATCGACGGCGTGCTGAAGGCCGCCGAAAATTTCCTCGGTTCGGCCACTGGCGAAGAGGGCAAGGACACGTTCAGGTCGATCCGCGACGCGGCCGACTCCATCCGGGTCCTGGCCAACAACCTCGACAGCCGCACCGCCGAGATCACGGTCGGGATCAGCCGCTTCACCAATTCCGGCAGCCGCCAGTTCGAGGCCGCTGCGTCCGAGGCCCGCAAGACCCTCAACGACGTCGGGCGGGCCGTGCGCAGCATCGAAAAAAATCCCAATCAGCTGATATTCGGCGGCCGGCCGTCACTTCCGGAGTACAGTGGCCGGCGTTAAACTCTGCTAGACGAGCCCGCGACGCAGATCTGCACAGGTTGGAATGCGATTCGTTTCGAGGCCCTCGCGGCGGGCTGTTATCCCTCTGATGTCCAGTATGGCGCTGGCAGCGCTGGCGGGGGCGTGCTCGTCGTCCCCCCCGACGACCTACGACCTCAGCGCGCCGCGCCAGGCGGCGCGCGGTGGCGGCGGCTCGGGAGCCCAGATCGCCGTCGCCGAGCCGGTCGCCGTGCAGGCACTCGAGGCCGACCGCATCCTCGTCAAGGACTCCTCGGGCGCGATCTCGACGATCGGCGGGGCGCAGTGGGCCGACCGGCTGCCGCGCCTGATCCAGGCGCGTCTGATCCAGACATTCGAGAACGCTTCGCGGATCAGGGCCGTCAGCCGGCCGAGCGACCGCATCACTCCCGACTACCAGCTGACCAGCGAGATCCGCGCCTTCCAGATCGACGCCGCCAACAGCCAGGCTGTCGTCGAGATGTCGGTCAAGCTCGTCAACGACCGCAACGGCCGCATCGCCACCGCCCGCGTGTTCTCGGCACGCTCCAGCGTCGCGGCGGTCAATCCCGAGAACGCCGCCAAGGCGCTCGATCGCGCGCTGTCGAACGTCCTGCTCCAGATCGTGCGCTGGATCGGCACGGGACAGGCCCCGTCCGCGGAGGCGTCCATCGTCGACCCGCCGGCCGCGGCCGAGCCGTCATCGACTGCGTCGACGGCCGCCGACGAGAGCGGGACCGCTTCGGACCAGTCGGCTCAGCTCTGATCGACCCCGACCAGGTCCGGAGCCTGACTGGACCAGGTTCCGCTTCCGCCGCATCCACCTGAAGTGAGCCGTGTTGGCACCTGGAACGGGCTCGCTCAGATCGAAGCGCTCCCGCGCGGATCATCTTTCATCCATTTCGGAGACGTGGTGGCCGCCCCGGATCAGGTCCGGGGCAGGCCCCCGGATCAGGTCCGGGACAGGCGTTCGCCGGAAAATGCTCCGAGGGCCCGATCCGTGATCGTGGGTCCTCAGGCATCATTCGGTTGCCGGATCAGTCGAAGCGGCCGCTCGCATGCGCGAGCATGGTGTAGACCTTGCCCGTCTCGGACGTGAGATAGGTGCGCGCGAGGGTCGGATCGCGGTCGTCGCGCGTCACCTCGGCGAGCAGTCGCTCGAACTCGTCCACATAGCGGTCGACCGTCTGCTTGAAATCGGCCTCGCGGCGATACTTGCGCCGGATCTCGTCGAATGTTTGCTGCCCCTGCACCGTGTAGAGGCGGCGCGTGAAGACGTTGCGTTCGCCGCGCCGATAGCGGTCCCAGAGCTCCACCGCCGTGTCATGGTCGATCATGCGGGCGATGTCCGCCGAGATCGAGTCGAGCGACTCCAGCGAATTGCTGCGCGTGCGCTCCGACTGGCGCGGCGGCGGTGACGCCGGGGTCGGCGGCATCGCCGGCATCGCCGGGGCTGGCTCGCTCGGCTGCTCGTCGCGCGACCCGCGCGTCAGCAGCTCGGAGAGCCAACGTCCCTGACCGCCGCCGCCTTCGCGGCCTTGCTGGCCCGAGTCGTCGCGGCGTGACGTGCCGGTCTCGCGACGGGCCGGCGGCGGCTCAGCCGCGCGGGCAGGGGCCGCCGGCGGGGTCGGCTCCGGCGCGGTGAAGCGCGCCGCTCCGCCGCCATCGCCGCCGCGCCGCGTCGCCGGCGCCGCGATCGGGGCGGCGGCATCGACCGCGCGGCTCGACCGCGAGACCAGGGCGGCGAGCTCGTTCAGGGCCTTGATCTGCTCGGCCACGACCCGGCGCATCTCGCCCGTCGTCTCCTGGGTTTCCTGCGGCAGATCGAGGATGCCGCGCCGCAGGTCGGCCCGGGTCTCTTCCAGTTCCCGGTGGATCTGCGCAGCCATGGTGCGAAGCTCGTTGGTCGAGTCGCGGAAGCGGGTCGTCGCGTTGGCGAGCGCCGCAGCCATGTCGGCCGTGACCTGCTCGTAGGTCGCGCGCAGGGCGGCGGTGGTGCGCTCGCCTTCCTCGCCCGTCGCCGTGCGGATCTGCTCGAAGCGTTCGGCAATGGCGCCTGTCGTTGTCTCGGCGCTGTCGGTCAGGACAATGCCGATCTGGCGCGCCCTGGTCTCGGCCGCCTTGAGGAGATCCTCGAGAACGCTGGTGAACGAGGTGGTGATCGAGTCGATCTCGTCCGAGCGCTGATGGATCTCGGCAAGGACCCGTTCCAGGCCCTCGCGCCGTTCGCCGAGCGATTCGCTCATGCGGTTTTCGACGCGCTCGAGCGTGACGGTGGCCGCTTCCAGCTGACGCAGCTGCTCGCGGGTGCTGTCGTTGAGGCTGCGTCCGCGCTCGTCGAGCGCGATGACCAGGTCCGCTGCTTCGCGCAGGGCGCCCGCGGACACGTTCTTCAGCGAATCCACCTGCTGGGCGATCTTGTCGGAGGCGCGGCCCGTCTGCTCGGCAATCTCGCCGAACAGCACCTGAATTTGCTCCACGCGCCTGCCGAGTCCGTCCTCGATCGTCTGCAGGTTGCCCGCCGCTTCGCCGCTGATCTGGTGGAGCAGCTCGTTGGCGTCCTGCACGCGGTCGAGAAGGCCGCCGAGCTCGGCCTTGAGACGCTCGTTGGTGGCAGCCAGGGTCGCCATGCTCGCCGCGCCGCGCTCCTCGAGCGCCTGCAGGACGTGCTCGCCGATGGCGGCGACCTCGCGCGCGATCGCTTCGCCACGCTCGACGATCGAGTTGCCGCGCTGCGTCAGAAGCTCGGCCAGCGAGCCGCCGCCGCGGTCGAACAGATTGGCGATGTCCTTGATGCGGTTGCCGAGGACGCCGAACACGGCGCGCCCCTTGTCGTCGAGCTGCGCCGCCATGGTCGACGTGCGCGTGTCGATGAGATGCGAGATCGAGCTGGTGCGGTCGTCGAAGACGCGGGCGAACTCGTCCGCCTGGACCGAGATCGTGGCCACGACGTTGCGGCTGCGCTCGTCGAAGATGTCGACCAGCTCCCGGGTGCGCGTGCTGAGCGCATCGTCCAGCGCCTGGCCGCGCTGCTCGAACAGGCCGACCAGTTCGAAGGCCCGGTTGCCCAGGGTCTGATCGATGATGCGGCCGCGTTCGTCGAGCATCGTCGCCACGGAATCGAGCCGGTTCACGACCCGGCTTTCGAACTCGGCCACACGGTCGTCGAGGGTCCTGGCGATCTCGTCGCTTCTGCCGCCGAGAATATAATTGATCTCCTCCGCCTTCGCGGACAGCGATTCCGTCAGGGCCGAGGTCTTGGCATTGACGATGTTGCCGATCTCTTCGGCCCGCGCCTCGAGGGCCCGCGCGACCTCGCGCCCGCCTTCGGCCATGACGCGCGCGATCTCGCCGGTGCGCGTGACCAGGGCCTCGTTGATCGCCAGGCCGCGCGCTTGCAGGCTCTGATCGATGCGCGTCGACAGATTGTCGAACGACGTCGTGACCTCCGCCGTCCGGCGCAGCGCGCGCTCCTCGAGCTCTTCGAGGCGCGCCTCGATGCCGGCGCCGGCCTCGTGAGCCCTGTGGGCAACAGCCTCGGCCAGCGCCGCGCCCTGGACCCCAACCACGCGCTCCATGTCGATGAGGCGGCCGGTGATCGTGTCGACGAGGGACCCCACCTCGTGGGAGAAACGCTCGACGAGGCTGCCGCCGCGATCGACGATCGTATCCTGGAAGGCGTCGAGGCGGTTGCCGAGCGCCGCGTCCAGCTCGCGCCCGCGCGTGTCGATCGTCGTCGCCAGGGTCTCGGTCGTGCGGCTCAGCGCGTCGTTGACGCGTGCGCCTTGCGCGGCGATCGCCAGGACCACGTCGCGGCCCGTCGCGGCGAGACGCGTGTGCACGTCGGCGGCGTGCTCGGACAGCGCTTCGGCCATCTCGCGGCCGCGCACGTCGAGGGCGCTCTGGAATTCTTCGGTGCGCGCCGAAAGTTCCGTCGTGATGTGCTCGACCGCCTTCTGCGCCGTCTCCGTCGCCTCGGTCATGCGCGTTTCGACCACCGAGCCGAATCGCTTGCCGATGTCGGCGAGGTTGGCCTCGAGCGCGCGGCCTCTGACGTTGAGGCTTTCGTCGATCTGCTGGCTCACGGCGTCGAGGCGGGTCGCGAGATCCTCGCCGCGCGTACCGATCGTCTCGGCGATCAGGCGGGACGCCGACTCGATCTGGCTGCGCGCCTCGCTGCCGCGCAGCGCGATCTCGCTCGTGATATTGCCGCCGGCTGCGGCGATCTTCTCGCGCAGCTCGCCGCCGCGCGCCATGATCTCCTCGATGATCTCGGTCCCGGTCGCGGCGAGCTGCTCGCGCACCGTGCCGCCGCGCGTGACGATGTCATCGGCCAGGCCCGTCGCGGCCGTCACGAGCTGCTCGCGCGCGGCATCCGTCTGGGTGGAGATGGTCTGACTGACGTCGGTGATGGCGCGCGAGACCCGGTCCCCGATGTCGTTGGCGCGCGCCGCAAAGTCGTCAGCGATGGTGCCGCCTGTGGCCGTCAGCTTGTCGGCGATCTCCGAGCCGCGGGCGAGGAAGCTCTCCTCGATCGTCTGGGCGGTGCGCTCGATGGAATCCTGAACGTCGCCGCCGCGGCGGTTGAGGGCTTCGACGACCCCATCGCCGGTCTCCGCGAGGGTCTTCGACACCTGGACGGCGCTTTCGTTGAGCTTGCCGACCAGGGTCTCGGTGCTGCGCTCGAAGGCAGCGGTCACGTCCTTGGCCTTGTCCTGCAGCGAGGCGGCCAGCGCCGTGCCGATATCCAGGATGCCGCGCTTGATGTCTTCGCTGGTCGCGCTCGCCGAGAAGACCAGCCGCTGTGCCGCGGTCTCCAGTTCGTTGGACAGATTCTGATGCGAACCGCTGATCGCGGCGCGCACGCGCTCGGCACTCGTGACGATCGACTCGCGTTGCGCCACCAACTCGTCGACCAGGGAGCGAATGCGGATCTCGTTGCTCGAATAGGCGCGCTCGAGCGTTGCGATCTCGCTGCGCACCAGCGTCTCGAGCTCGCCGGCCCGGGCCAGCGCGCGCTCGACCCCGTCACCCACCGCCGCCACCTCGCGGCGGACGGCCTGCGACATGGTCAGCACGGCGTCGGTCGAGAAAGTCTCGGGCTCGGCCAGACGCACCGCGATCTCGCTGATGGTCTGGGCGACGATCCTCATCTCCTGCGAGCGCACCACGAGCATCGCCGCAATGAAGAAGAAGGTGATGGGAGCAAACAGCGCGATCGCCGCGCCGGCGGTCTGCAGCGGCGTCAGGCTGGCAGCGAACTCGCGCACGGCGCCGCCGGTCTCGAGCCAGAGCAGCCCGCCCAGGCCCGCGACCCAGAGCAGGGATGACAGGACGGCAAACACATAGGGGCCGCGCGACGGCCTCGTCTGCAAGGCCTGCAGCACGACGCCGACGCTGCGCCGGTCGTCGTTGGCGACCGTAGCGCGGTCGGGCGCGACGATCTGCGGGGGCGCCTCGACGGTCAGTTCATCGTTGATGCTGCCGTTGTCGGCATGGCCCGGCGGCTCTGCCGGTCGCTCGGCCGGCTTCCTCGGCTCCCAGAGCGACTCACGGTCATGTATGTCAGGCAGGCGCGGCTCGCCGTCGGGCCCGCTTTCCGGCGCCTTGTCCTTGTCGACAGGCTCGAGATTGAGCGCCTGCTCGACCGCCGACAGCGCCGCCTCCGCCGGGTCCTTCAACTTCTTTTGTCGTTCTGTCGCCATATGCCGCCTCAATGACGCAACAATGCGGATGTGAGCCCGGCACGGTCCGGATCACCGGCACCCCCCGAACCGACTGGCGTGTTGGACCTCCTCAACGAGCCAGAAAACCCGCGATTTTTCAATCCGGGACTGTAGCCGCCGGGACCCCGTCTGAAAACCCGAATGACCTCGTTCCTAGTAATGTCCTTAACGGGTTAGTTACCAAACTTGTGAACAATCCGCATCCCCCTCCAATTTTGCTCAGGCCGGCAGTGTTCCGGGGCAACAATTCACCTGTAGAGGCGGGTAGGTACGTCTTGGCCCAACCAGGCGTGGCACGTGATGAGCCGCTCCCCGACTGATTCGCAGGAATTCGATCTCGTCCATCTCGACCGGCAAACCTTCGGTGATGCCGCGCTTCAGGACGAGTTGCTCCGCCTGTTCGATGAGCAATGCGCGCGCTTGATGCCGGTCATCGCCGGCGGGACGTCTCGGGAGCGGGCCGATGCGGCCCATACCTTGAAAGGGGCGGCACGCGCCGTTGGCGCCTGGCCCGTGGCGAGCCGCGCCGAGGCGTTCGAGGAGGCCCTGGCCCGGCCGGCTTCCGGACATGTCGCCGGGCACGTCGACAGCCTGGAGGCAGCCGTCGCCGCGGCGCGGGCCGCGCTCGCCCGGCGCAGGAACCGATAGCCCGGGTCTCGCCATCGGCGCCGGCTTGCCGTAAGGGAACCGCCGACCTCCGCCGGGACCGTTTTGCCCGGGCCGGAGGAGGTGGAGCTGTCGTGATCAAGATCACTTTCATCGACCCGGAAGGGACGGCGCGCACGGTCGAGGCGGAAGCCGGGGCGACCGTGATGGAGGCCGCCATCCGCAACGACATTCCCGGTATCGTCGCCGAATGCGGCGGCGCCTGCGCCTGCGCCACCTGTCACGTCCATGTCGCCGAGCAATGGAAGGATGCGGCCGGCGAGCCCTCGCCCATGGAGGAGGACATGCTCGACTTCGCCTTCGACGTGCGGCCGACCTCGCGGCTGTCGTGCCAGATCCGGGTCACTCCCGGGCTGGACGGCCTCGTGGTTCACACCCCTGCCAAGCAGGGGTGATCTATTCCGCCGGCAACGGGCGTTCACTGCCGGCCAGGATTGTCTCGTTGCCGGGCAGCGGCGTGCGCGGCACCAGGAACGCCAGCGACAGCGACACGGCGGCCATGACGGCGCCGATCTGGAACACGATGGCGGGGTCCCGGAGCCAGACCAGCCCGAACACCACCGGGATGAACACCGCGGCAATGTGATTGATGGTGAAGGCGACGCTCGCCGTCGGCGCGATATCGGCCGGGTCGGCGATCTTCTGGAAATAGGTGCGCTGGGCGATGGTGAGCGTGAAGAACACGCCGTCCATCACGAACAGGGCGCCGGCGACCAGCCAGCTCGCCGTGGTCGCGTAGCCGAGGAACACGACGATCAGCGAGATATTCTCGACCATGATGGTGGCGCGCTCGCCGAGGCGCCCGACCAGCCGCCCGAGCACCGGCCCGGCGACGATGTTGATGCTGCAATAGATGAAGAAGAGGATCGACAGCGACGACAGGTCGTAGCCGAAGCGCTCGACCAGCAGCCATCCGCCGAAGGCCATGAACAGCTGCCGCCGGGCGCCGCTCATGAAGGTCAGGGCGTAATAGAGCCAGTAGCGCCGGCGCAGCACGATCTCCTTGCGCTGCGGTACCGGGCCCTCGAAGCGGCTGAACAGGCTCATGGCGAGCACGGCAAGCATGACCGTCAACGCGCCCGACGCGAAATAGAGGATCTCGTAGCCGGGCTGCAGCGTCCGCGCGGCGATGGCCAGGAGCCCGTAGCCGGCGAGCTGGGCGGCGGCGGCGGCGCCGGCCACCAGCCCGAGCACCTTCGGCGTCTCGGCCTTCGGCAGAAGTTGCAGCGCCAGCGCCTGGTTGGCGGTCTCGAAATAGTGGAAGCCGACCGACATCACGAAGGTCGTGACCAGAAGTCCGGGCACCGACGGGAAGAAGCCGGTCGCCGCGACGCCGATGCCGAGCACGACCAGGCTGAAATAGGCGAGCGTCTGCTCGCGCATCAGCATGAACCAGAAGATGGCCGTAAAGGCCAGGAAGCCCGGGATCTCGCGGACGGATTGCAGGATGCCGATCTCCCAGCCGGTGAAGCCGGCCGCTTCCTTGGCGAAGTTGTTGAGCAGCGCCTGCCACGTCGCAAAGCCGATCCAGTTGAGGAACGTGATCGTCATCAGGAACGCCACCGGCGAGGCAGAGAACCGATGGCGGGCCATGGCGGACAGGGTGGTCATGCAACCATCCGGAGGCGGCGGGGACGGGAACCCGCCGGCTTGCGGGAGCGGGCCGGAAGGAACGAAGATGGTGCTTCCATTATGCCAACCCGTTATGCAAGTTGCCATAAAGCAAGGGAGACATACCAAAATGTTCAGCACGATTCTCGTTCCCGTCGACCTCGGCGAACCTGATCTCGCCCGACCGGCCATCGACAGGGCGGTTGCATTGGCAGGCGCGAACGGCACCGTCCGGCTGATCTATGTGCGCTCCCTCGTGCCGGTCACTTTCATGGAATTCGTGCCGCCGAACTTCGATACCGAGCAGCAGGGCGAGGCCGAGCAGAAGCTCGCCGCGATCACCGCTTCGATTCCGCTGCCCCCGGAGCGCGTCTCCAGCGTCGTGACGCTCGGCACGGTGTACCACGACGTGCTCGAGGAAGCCGACAAGGTCGCCGCCGACCTGATCGTCATCGGCTCGCACCGGCCGCGCATGGCGAGCTATCTGCTCGGCTCCAATGCCTCGACCATCGTGCGCCACGCCAAATGCTCGGTGCTCGTGGTGCGCTAGACCAGGATCGATTCAGGTTGAAACGATCCTCATCTCCTTGTCTCTGTGCCGCATGATCCCGGATCAAGTCGGGGACAAGCCTGTCTCGGCAAAGCGGTGCCCACCAGGTCCTGGGGCAGGCTTTCGCCGGATCATGCGCCAGCTCAGCGCGTCAGCTCGCGCATGGCGTGATCGATGCCCTCGGGCGTCAGCGGGAACATGCGTCCGCCGAAGATGCGGCCGATGAGGCCCACCGACTGCGTGTAGCCCCAATGCTCTTGCGCAACGGGATTGAGCCAGACCGCCTTGGAGAAATGCGCGAGCAGGCGTTCGAGCCACGCCTGCCCGGGTTCCTCGTTCCAGTGCTCGACCGAGCCGCCGGGCATCACGATCTCGTAAGGTGACATGGCCGCGTCGCCGACGACCACGACGCGATAGTCCGACGGATAGGTGCGGATGACGTCCGGCGTGGGGATGACCTCCGCCTGACGCCGGCGGTTCTCCTTCCACACGCGTTCGTAGAGACAGTTGTGGAAGTAGAAGTGCTCGAAATGCTTGAACTCCGAGCGCGCGGCCGAGAACAACTCCTCGGCCTTTTCGACATGCCAGTCCATGGAGCCGCCGACGTCGAGGAACAGAAGCACCTTGACGGCATTGCGTCGCTCCGGCCGCAGCCGGACGTCGAGGTAGCCCTTGTGGGCCGTCTCCCGGATGGTGCCGTCGAGATCGAGCTCATCGGCCGCCCCGGTCCGCGCGAAGCGGCGCAGGCGGCGCAGCGCCATGCGCATGTTGCGGACGCCGAGCTCGACCGTGTCGTCCAGGTCCTTGAACTCGCGCTTGTCCCACACCTTGACCGCGCGGAAGTTGCGGTTCTTGTCCTGGCCGACGCGGACACCCTCGGGATTGTAGCCGTAGGCGCCATAGGGCGAGGTCCCGGCCGTGCCGATCCATTTCGAGCCGCCCTGGTGGCGGCCGGCCTGTTCCTTGAGGCGCTGCCGGAGCGTCTCGAGGAGCTTGTCCCAGCCCATCGCCTCGATCTGCCGCTTCTCCTCGTCGGTGAGGTAGCGCTCGGCCATCTTCCTCAGCCATTCCTCGGGGATCTCGGCGGCCTCCAGCGCCGAACCCATTGTCTCGAGGCCCTTGAACACATGCGCGAAGACCCGGTCGAACCTGTCGAGGTTGCGCTCGTCCTTCACGAGACAGGCGCGCGAGAGATAATAGAAGTCCTCGACCTTCTTCCCGGCGAGATCCTCCTGAAGCGCTTCGAGGAGCGTCAGATACTCGCGCAGGGTGACCGGGATCTTGGCGGCGCGCAGCTCGCTGAAGAATGTCAGGAACATCGGCGCAATGTCGGTGATGCGGGCAAAAGGTCAACCGGGATGAGACGATGTTCGACGGCTTCACCCTCTCGATGATCGATGCCGGCGGCGTCACCATCCGCGTGCGCCATGGCGGCCGCGGGCCGGGCCTGTTGCTGCTGCACGGCAATCCCGAGACGCATGTGATGTGGCACAAGATCGCGCCGCGCCTGGCCAAGGATTTCACCGTCGTGGCGGCGGATCTGCGCGGCTATGGCGAGAGTTCGAAGCCGGCGACCACGCCGGATCACGCGCCGTATTCGAAACGGGCCATGGCGCGCGACCAGGTCGAGGTGATGCGCCAGCTCGGTTTCGCGCGCTTCCATGTCGCCGGCCATGACAGGGGAGGGCGGTGCGCCTATCGCATGGCCCTCGACCATCCCGACAAGGTCGCCAGTCTCGCCGTGCTCGACATCATTCCCACCGGCGAGGCGTTCCGGCGCGCCGATCTCGCCTTCGGCCTCGGCTATTGGCATTGGTTCTTCCTCGCCCAGCCGGCGCCCTTCCCGGAGCGCCTGATCGGCGCCGACCCGGACTATTTCCTGCGGCGGCGGCATCCGGAGGGAAAGCTGCCGGATTTCTTCGCGCCGGCGGCCTTCGCCGATTATGCGCGCTGCTTCACGCCTGACACGATCCACGCCATCTGCGAGGACTATCGCGCCGCCGCCGGCATCGATTTCGCGATGGACGAAGCCGACCGCGGCACGCGCAAGATCGCCTGTCCGGTGCTCGCCTTGTGGGGCCGCCGCGCGCAGCTCGAGGCGTGGTACGACGTCCTCGCCATCTGGCGCGAATGGGCCGACGACGTGCAGGGCCGCGGTCTCGACTGCGGCCATTTCCTGGCCGAGGAGGCGCCGGACGAGACCTGCCGCGCGCTGCGTGAGTTCTTCACCGGCTGCCATTCCGCGGCGGGCCCCCAGCCATGATTGGGCGAAGCGGCCACCGCTTCGCCGAAAGAGAGGCCTGTCCGGAAGCGATCGCGCTCTGCGGCGAGCGTCATGCTCGTTTGCCGGCCGTGCGCCGGCTGCGGAACTGGCCGGCTGCGGTCTCGCCGGCGGCTGCGTCGCCGGCGGGCCTCGCCGCCTGGCGCAACACTTTGCGGAATTCATCGCGGCGTTCGTGGATCGAGGCGATCACGAGCCCCATGGGCACGCCGATATCGACCAGCACCGCCTCGGAGAGCTGCAGGCTCGCCTCCAGATTCTCCGGCACCGCGTCGTCGACGCCGAGCTTGTAGAGGGCGCTCGCGTGGCGCGCGTCGCGGGCGCGCGCGACGATCGTCAGGTCGCTGCGCTGCTGGCGCGCCGCAGCGATCGCCGCTTCCGTGGCCTTCGCCGAGTTGAGCGTGATGACCAGCGCCCGCGCCCGCTCGAGGCCGCAGGCGCGCAGAAAATCCGGCGCGGCGCTGTCGCCGAAATAGACCGGGTGTCCGGCGCGGCGCATGGCGGCGACGACGGCCGCGTCGGAATCGACGGCGATATAAGGCACGTTGTGGCGCGTGAGCATGTCGCCAACGAGCTGGCCGACGCGGCCGAAGCCGGCGACGATCACGCGCTCGCGCTCGTCGGGCGGCGGCGGCTCCGGCGGCGGCCCGGCGGCGACGGCACGGGCGATGCGATCGCCGAGCCGCTCGCCGAGGCGCGCGAGGGCGGGGATCATGAACATCGACACCGTCGTGATCACGAGCGTGTCCTGCCCGAGCACGTCCGGAACGAGCCCGGCCACCACGGCGGCGCCGATGATCACGAAGGCGAACTCGCCGCCCGGTCCGAGCAGCAGCGCCGCCTTGAAGGCGGTCTCGCCGCGCAGGCGGAAGAGCGCGCCGATCACCGCCACCACGGCCGCCTTGATCGTGATCAGCGTGACGGTGCCGGCCAGGATCAGCAGGGGCGTTTCGGCAAAGCGCGTCATGTCGAGTCCCGTGCCGACCGAGACGAAGAATACGCCGAGCAGGAGGCCCTTGAAGGGATCGAGCATCGCCTCGATGGCGCGACGGTATTCGGTCTCGGCGAGCAGCAGGCCGGCCACGAAGGCGCCGAGCGCCATCGACAGGCCGCTGGCCGCGGCGGCGAGGGCAGTTCCGAGCACGACGAGCAGCGAGGTCGCCATGAACAGCTCGGGACTGTTCGTCGCCGCCACGAGATGGAACAGCGGCCGCAGCACGAGCCTGCCGACGCCGACGATGACGATCAGCGCCATGGCGGCCTGCATGAGCGCGAACAGGAAGGCGATCCCGATATTGCCCTGCTGACCTGTTCCGAGCACGCCGATGCTGAACAGGATGGGCGCGACCGCGAGATCCTGGAACAGCAGGACCGAGAAGGTGGCGCGGCCGGTCGGCGTGTGCAGGCGTTTTCGCGCCGCAAGCACGGGCACGACGATCGCCGTCGACGACAAGGCCAGCGCCACGCCGACCAGAACCGACGCGGCGATCCCGCCATGCACCGCGTAGGTCAGCGCGGCGATGGCGGCCGCCGAAAGCACCACCTGCAGCGGGCCGAATCCGAAGACGAGGCGGCGCAGCGTGCGCAGGCGTTCCCACGACAGCTCGATGCCGATCATGAACAGCAGGAAGACGACGCCGAACTCCGCGAGATGGGCCATCTCGTCGCGGTTGCCGATGGTGACCCAGGAGAGCCACGGCGCGCGCTCGGCGAGCCTGCCGAGGCCGAACGGGCCGAGCATGGCTCCGGCGCCGAGGAAGCCGAGCACCGGGCTGACCCGCAAGCGATGGAACAGGGGCACCACCACGCCCGCGGTGGCCAGGAACAGGATCACCTCCTTGTAGGAATCGGGCGCGATCGGGGGGGCCATGACCTTCTTTCGAATCCGCGGCCATGATGCCGCCATCGCGTCCGCCGGCAAAGCGGCGAGATGTCCGCCGGCTGCCTCAACCCGCAGCTTCTTGCCGGCTGCCGGACCTCAGATGGCGTCCTTGTTGAGGTCGGCGATGCCGGCGGTCTCGGCGTAGCGGTTGGCGACGCGCGTCTGCCACAAGGCCAGGATCGGCGCGACGAACAGCTCCAGCGTCAGCCCGACGACCACCGAAAACGAGGCGATGCCCGTAAGAAAGAACCCGATCAGGCGTCCGATGCCGGCGATGAAGATGAGCAGCACCAGGAGGCGGAAGCGTCCGGTCCTCTGCTCGATGGCCGGCACGGTGCTGAGGAGGCAGAGCCCGGCCCCGAACAGAAGACCCGACATCTGCCGGTAATGGCTGTCGGCCCACGCCGTGGCCCGATCGACGGTCAGGGCCGGGCCGAACAGCACGCCGTACAAGCCCGCCGCCACGGGGATGATGGCTAATGCGGCCACCGCCCATTGAAGAGCTCGCCTCTCCCGGTCCATGTCGATCACCGCCATCCCTCTGTCCTGCCCTCTTTCCCGTCCCGGCCGGCTTCCGCTAGGCTTCTATCCCGAAAGCGCGGACCCGCGCCCGGTTCCATCCTCGAGAGAAAACATGCCCGCCCGTTACACCTTACACGGATCGTTCCGCTCCGGCCCGACCTACAAGGTCGGTCTCATGCTAGCGCTCGCCGGCGAGCCCTTCGATTATGTGCACGTCAACATGCGTGAAGGCGAGCACAAGCAGCCCGCCTATCTCGCCAAGCAGCGTTTCGGACAGGTGCCGCTGCTCGTCGACAACGAGAACGGCCGCCATCTGTGCCAGTCGGCATCGATCCTCGAATATCTTGCCGACCGCATCGGGAAATTCGGCGGCGCCAGTCTCGACGAGCGCATCCGCGCCCGCGAGTGGATGTTCTGGGATTTCGACCGGCTCGCGCCGCATGTCTACCGGCCGCGCGCGGCGCGCGCCGGCTTCCGCCAGTTCGACCCGGCCGTGCTGGCCCAGCACGAGACCGAAGGGAAGGCCGGCCTGAAAGTGCTCGACGATCATCTCGCCGGCCGCAGCTGGCTGGTCGGCGATGCGCCGACCATCGCCGACATCGACGTCTACGGCGTCGTCGCCTACGCGCCCGACGGCGGCTACGACCTTCAGGCCTATCCGAACCTGTCGGCCTGGAAGCAGCGCCTGGAGGCGCTGCCCGGCTTCGGATCGCCCGAGCAGCTGCTGCCCCAGCAAACGAGAGCGGCCGCCTAAATCCGGCGGCCACTAAAATAGTGGAATCTGGTAGGGGGCGAGACGCCTTGCCGAGGCGTCTTGCCACAACTTATAGTAGAACGACGAGGCTCTTGCCAGCAGGTTACCGGGTCTTCTCGAGCATCTTGCCGGCCGGGTGCCCGGCCTCGTTGAGCTTCTGCTCGACCTGGTTGAGGGTCTCGCGGGCGCGCGGGTCGCTTTGCACCGCCTGATTGAGGCGCGCCGCCTCCTGCGGCTTCATGGTCTGGAAATACGTCGCCGCATCCTGGCCCGGGCCGGTCTGGGCGACCGCGGCGGGCGCGAGGGCGATGAAGGCGAGAGCGGTCAGGACGATACGCATCGGACGATCCTCGTGCAGCTTGGGGGCGCGCCGGCCGAACCTGCGCACGCCCCGATCCTGCCAGGGACCTGCAAAGAAGCCTTTAGCCGGTCGCTCGAATCGACCGCTTTGCCGGTAAGGGATCGTTAACCTTCCGCGCCGCGGCGCGGCGTGGGGCGTCAGGCGGCGGTGCCCTTGAGGCGGGCGTTGCAGACGCTCCAGTATTTCGGCCACTTCATCCCGGCCTCGACCTTGCCGGCCGCCTTGGCGGCTTTCCATTCGGCGGCGCATTTGCGCTGCCGCTCCTTGGTCGCGAGCTGCCGCGGCGACGGCTCCTTCTTCGACGCTCCCTCGCGGCTGCGGCGCGACCGGCGCGCCGGCGCGTCGCTTTCCGGGGTGGCCTGCGCCAGGACGATCCCAGACGGTGCGAGCGGCGCCGGTTGCGCCGGCGTCGGCGCCGCGATGGCCACGAGCAGGAACGCCGCCGCGGCGGCTCCCGAAACGGCTACGGTCATGTCTGTCCTCCCGAAATGCGCGAGCCGGAGCGCTGATGCCCGGGCCGCGTGCAGCATTTCGGCGGCAAACTAAGGCAAAGGTAAGTTGTCCTGTCGCGAAACAGCGGTTGAGGGCGGCCCTGCGCGCCGCTATAAGCGCCGCCACTTCCTTTCCCCTTAAAGCATGGATTTCTGGCGATGGCCGTCGAGCGCACTTTCTCCATCATCAAGCCGGACGCGACCAAGCGGAACCTGACCGGCGCGGTCAACGCCGTCATCGAGAAGGCCGGCCTGCGCATCGTCGCGCAAAAGCGCCTGCGCATGACGCGCGACCAGGCCGAGACCTTCTACGCGGTCCACCGCGAGCGCCCGTTCTTCGGCGAGCTCGTCGAGTTCATGACCTCGGGCCCGGTGGTGGTGCAGGTGCTCGAAGGCGACAACGCGGTCGCCAAATACCGCGACATCATGGGCGCCACCAACCCGGCCAACGCGGCCGAGGGCACCATTCGCAAGCAGTTCGCCCAGTCGGTCGGGGAGAACTCGGTGCACGGCTCCGACAGCCCCGACAATGCCGACATCGAGATCCGGCAGTTCTTCTCCGGCAACGAGATCGTCGGCTGAGCCGTGCCTCCCGGTGCGGACGGCGCTTGTCGGACCGCCCTGGATGACCGGCAACAGGCGCGTTCACAGGGCGCCAATTCGCTGTAAACTCGAGGCCAACAGGCACGGCCTGCCTGCACGGCAGGCCCAACAAGGAAATAGGAAATGCTCATCAACAAACGTCAGGTCGCGCGCGTTCTTGCCGGCGGGCTGCTGGTCCTGCCGGGCGCGCTGCTGCTGTCGGCGGGCGCCGGCCGCGCGCAATCCGTGGAGGAATTCTACAAGGGCAAGACGATCAACTTCGTGATCGGCTATTCGCCCGGCGGCGGCTACGACGTCTACGCGCGGCTCGTGGGCCGTTTCATCGGCGAGCACATTCCCGGCAAGCCGACCGTCGTGCCGCGCAACATGCCCGGCGCCTCGAGCCGCGTGGCGGCGGCCTATGTCTACAACGTCGCGCCCAAGGACGGCACGACGCTGGCGACCGGCGACCAGTCGCTGGCGGTGGCGCAGGTGATGGGCGAGAAGCTGCAGTTCGACGTCACCAAGTTCAACTTCATCGGCAATCCGAGCGCCGAGAACAATACGACCGTCACCTGGCACACCTCGCCCGTGAAGACGATCGAGGACGCCAAGAAGCAGGAGGTGCCGGTCGGCGCCACCGGCGGCAGCACCTCGTCGCAATATCCGCGCGCCATGAATGCGGTGCTCGGGACCAAGTTCAAGGTGATCCTCGGCTATCCGGGCGGCAACGACATCAACCTCGCCATGGAGCGCGGCGAGGTGTCCGGCCGCGGCAGCAACAGCTGGGCGTCGTGGAAGGCGACCCGTCCCGACTGGCTCAAGGAGAAGAAGATCAACATTCTCGTGCAGATCGGGCTGACGAAGGCGCCTGATCTTCCCGACGTGCCGCTGCTGATGGATCTCGCCACCAATCCCGAGGACAAGGCGGTGCTCAAGCTGCTGTCGTCGCCGTCGGCGATCGGACGGCCGATCTTCACGACGCCGGGCGTGCCGGAAGACCGCGTCAAGGCGCTGCGCGCGGCCTTCGACGCGACCATCAAGGATCCGCATTTCATCGAGGAGGCCAAGAAGGCCGGGCTCGAGGTCGATGCGGTCTCCGGCGAGGAGCTGCAGAAGATCGTCAACGACATCGTCGCGACGCCGGAGCCGGTGGCCAAGCGGCTTGCCGAGATCATCGCCGAAGGCAAGCAGTAAAGCACGGTTCGGCGAAGCCTGCCCCGGACTCGATCGCGGATGGGGACCGCTTCGCCGGATTGATCTTGCGACCTGAATGAAACCGGAGCGGGATCACGATTCCGCTCTGCACCCGGGACGGAGCGCATACGCGTGAATCTCGCGCCCAAGATCGAGCACCGGCACTCGGCATGCCCGCATGACTGCCCCTCGACCTGCGCGCTCGACGTGGAGGTGATCGACGGGCGCTCGATCGGCCGCGTGCGCGGCGCCGAGGACAACTCGTATACGGCCGGCGTCATCTGCGCGAAGGTGGCGCGCTACGCGGAGCGCATCCACCACCCCGGCCGCCTCACGCATCCGCTGAAGCGCACCGGGCCGAAGGGCTCGGGGCAGTTCGCGCGCGTCGGCTGGGACGAGGCCCTCGATCTCGTCGCGCAGCACTTTCTCGAGGCCGAGCGGCGCATCGGCCCCGAGGCGGTCTGGCCCTATTATTATGCCGGCACGATGGGCCTTCTCATGCGCGACGGCATCCATCGCCTGCGCCACGCCAAGCGCTATTCGGGCCAGTTCTCGACCATCTGCACGACGATCGCCTGGACCGGCTACATCGCCGGCACCGGCCGTCTCGCCGGCGCCGACCCGCGCGAGATGGCCAGGTCCGATTGCGTGGTGATCTGGGGCACCAACGCCGTGCACACCCAGGTCAACGTGATGACGCACGCCATGCGGGCGCGCAAGGAGCGCGGCGCCAAGGTCGTCGCCGTCGACGTCTACATGAACGCCACCATGAAGCAGGCCGACATGGCGCTTCTGGTGCGGCCCGGCACCGATGCTGCGCTCGCCTGCGCGGTCATGCACGTGCTGTTCCGCGACGGCTATGCCGATCGCGACTATCTTGCGCGCTACACCGACTGCCCGCGCGAACTCGAGGCACACTTAAGCACGCGCGATCCGCTCTGGGCCTCCGCCATCACCGGCCTGTCGGTCGAGGAGATCGAGGCCTTCGCCAGGCTCGTCGGCACGACCAAGCGCACCTTCTTCCGCCTCGGCTACGGCTTCGCGCGTCAGCGCAACGGCGCCGTCGCCATGCACGCGGCGCTGTGCATTCCGGCGGTGACCGGCGCCTGGCAGCATGAGGGCGGCGGCGCGTTCCACAGCAACAGCGGCATCTTCGGCTGGGACAAGACGATGATCGAAGGATCGGATGCCTGCGATGCGTCGGTCCGCCGCCTCGACCAGTCGCAGATCGGGCGCGTGCTCACCGGCGATGCCGAGGCGCTCCATCACGGCCCGCCGGTCACGGCGATGCTGATCCAGAACACCAACCCGGTGTCGGTGGCGCCCGAGCAGGAACTGGTCAAGCGCGGCTTCGCCCGCGACGACCTGTTCGTCTGCGTGCACGAGCAGTTCATGACCGAGACGGCGCGCATGGCCGACGTGGTGCTGCCCGCGACCATGTTCATGGAGCACGACGATCTCTACCAGGGCGGCGGGCACCAGCACATCCTGCTCGGGCCGAAGCTGATCGACCCGCCCGGCGAATGCCGCTCCAATCACGATGTCATCTGCGCGCTGGCCGGCCGCGTCGGCGCGCGCCATCCCGGCTTCGCCATGAGCCCGCGCGAGCTGATCGACCGCACGCTGCGCGATTCGGGCCACGGCACGCTGGACGCGCTCGAGGCGCAGAAATGGATCGACGTGCAGCCGCCGTTCCGGAAGGCGCATTATCTCGACGGCTTCGGCTACCAGGACGGCAGGTTCCGCTTCCGGCCGGACTGGACGCGCGTCGCCAACTCGAATGCCGGGCCGGTCGGGCCGTGGACGACGATGCCCGCGCTCCCCGATCACTGGACCGCCATCGACGGGGCGACGGCGGCGCAGCCCTTCCGGCTTGCCACCAGCCCGGCGCGCAGCTTCCTCAACTCGAGCTTCAACGAGACGCCGACGGGGCGCGCCAAGGAAAGGCGGCCCGAGGTGATGATGCATCCGCTCGACGCGGCCGAGCATGGCATTGCCGACGGCGACTGGGTGCGGCTCAGCAACCCGCGCGGCGCCGTGCTGATACGGGCGCGCCTGTACGAGGGCGTGCGCCGCTTCGTGCTGATCGCCGAAGGCATCTGGCCGAACGACGCCTTTCCCGACGGCAAGGGCATCAACACGCTGACCGGCGCCGACGCGGTCGCGCCCTATGGCGGCGCCGCGTTCCATGACAATCGCGTTGCGCTGGAACGTATCGGTGCGTCGCTCGCGACCGCCGATGAACGCAGCGAATCGCGCGCGGCCGGGGCCGTTCCTCTTTCCGTTCAACAAAAGCTCGTGGCGATCAATTCACATTGAGGCGCGCTGCGCCGATGTCGAGCGCGCGGGCACCTGCGGGGCGGTCTCTTCGGAAATCACGCGGAAGTTGCCTACCCGCAGCCCCGCACCGGCGAACGCTTGAGAACTTTCACATTCGCCGCCTGCGACGTCGGGTCGGCGTACGTCTTGATCTTGCCAACGATCCGATGCGCCGCCTTGCGGTGCTTCCGAAGGGCGGTCGCTCCAGCGGCGGGCGCAAAGCCGCCTTCATCGCAATTCGATCCAGCTTCCGCTCCTGGCCGTAAGGGGACTGTCCGCTTTTGGGCCGGTTCGCGTCAAAGCGGACACTGGTCAAGGCGGCCCAAGCGTCGAGCTTCTCCAGGAGTGTGAAGGAGCCCTGGCTGATCGATGCCTTCTGGCGAACAGGACGCAGCAAGACCCCTGAACAACATTCGTGCGGCACCTGTTAGCCCGGCAGGGAGAATTTTACTGAGGGCCTCAAGCCGACGTTCACTCCGCAGTGCCATGCTCGCGTCCATGCACCCACATCCATCCCCACAGGGAGCGCCGAAGGCTGCCGACGTGGTCACCTTGGATCGGAGCCGCCCGCCAAAGCGAGCACGGGTCGAACTGGTCGGGGCAATCATGCCGTGCCTATCGACAAGTGAGCGGATGGCCAACAGTCGGCGAGGAGTTCAGTCCCGCTTCGGTCGAACGTTGAAATGGCCTTTGCTGGGACTGGGGATGCTGGCCGCTGCTGCGCTCGCCTCTGCTGGATACGACGTTGTTGCTGTCGCCTTAGGCTGCAACGTGAAGGGCAACATCGGCGTTTCCGGCGAGCACATCTACCACGTGCCGGGCCAGAGGTTTTACTCGGAAACCAGGATCAATCTGCTGAAAGGCGAGCGTTGGTTCTGTTCTGAGGAAGCGGCTCGTGACGCGGGGTGGCGAAAGGCGAAGTGGTAGCCCCACGGCGTGGTAGGAAAACTCAGGACTTGGCGGGTTGAACTATGGCTGTGCCGGACACCATGATACGCGAAGCTCCTGTGAGCTTGCGAGGCGAGTGGAGTCAAAGGAAGAACCCATGGACATGGGAGGGCATGGTAGCAAGTGACGCGCCGATCTCGGGTCTCGCTCTGTTATCAGTTGAGGGAACGATTTACTGGTGCCGCGCTGCGCGTTCGCTGACCCATGAAGTCCCCATTAAGTTGAAGGTGTTCCCCTACGGTAAATCAGGGTGTGATGTGCAAGTGAACCTCACCGTTGGAGCACAAGACGGGAACCGGCGCTTCCGCACTTGGATTGAGGACATCGAGGCGGCGTTTCGGTTTATGCTGGGCTCGTTCAACACTGGGAGACCTTTTTGGTTCTGCGAAGTCGCAGGTCGACCGAAGCTCAGCCTTGGCATGATGTTCATCTGCGATGACGATGTTGCGACCCGACGCAATGGACTTTGGCACCTTCGGGCAGGCCGGTCCGTCGCCGATCCGGCAGTTGCGGTCATGCTAGGGCGTGGACGCACGGGTATAATCTGAAGTAGGGACACGCACGCCATGCAGCAGGTCACGTTTGACGGCGAAGTGTAGGACTGGTGAAGCCATGCCATCTTTTCTGCATTTGGACCCTCAACCCATCGTGACGCATGCGGAACAGCATGGCTTGAACCTCTTCGAGGTGCGTCTCCAAGACTCCTGCGTAGAGCGGGTGGAACCGTCGCGCATTTTCGGCGCCATGTCGGAAAGTTACAACCTACTTGGGGCATCACCTAACTACATGATCGTCGTCACCGCCTCGAACTCACTGGACCCCACGCGATGTCGTGAGGGCTCTCTGAGCGAAGGCGAGTTCATACTGGTGCCCTACAACGACGGGGGCGTGATCTCGTGTTCGACGATGGACCTGCCATTTCAGTCCGAGCAATACGCTAGGAGGGCTGATTGGTGGAAGCTACCGGCAAGGTTCAAACACTTCTGGCGGGCTCTGACCGACGGTGAACGGGGTGTTCTCGACCGGCTGCTGTCGCGTGACTTCCCCGGTCGGGATGAGCTCGCTGTCCAAGCGCAGAATGCCGCCGTGACCTCTATCGACAGAGAGGGGAGCCTGCGGTTCTGCGTGACAGGACCGGCGGCGAACATTGCCGAG
>DATBIR010000007.1:0-12890 GCA_036556825.1 Beijerinckiaceae bacterium | reverse complement strand
TAATACCTACTGCGCCAATACCATCGCCCAGTAATATTCGTAGCCGGCGCCCGGCGACACCGCGCGGGCGATGCCGATGCGCCGCGCCTCCGGCATGAGCAGGTTCTGGTTGTGGCCGGGCGAGCCCTTCCACCGGGCGATGGCGGCGTCGACCGAGCGCGAGCCCGCCGTCAGATTCTCTGCCGAGGCGCCGGCGATGCCGAAGGAGGACATGCGGCTGGCGAACTGCCCGTGCGAGAGGATGCCCGTCTGCGCCACGGCGCGCGCCTGGACCTCGGCGGCGCGGTTGAGGGTCGGGTCCACCGTCACCGCCGACAGCCCGCGCGCCGTCCGGTAGCTGCTGATCAGCCCCGCCGCCGCCTTCGCATCGGAGGTGCTCAAGCTGACGTTGGTCGTGAGCAGCGACGGCTCGCCGGCGCACTGCACCAGCAGCGGCGCGAGCAAAAGGCACGTGATCGCGAAGCGAAGACGCATGCAGGCCCCCTGTTGTTGATTTCTTGTCCGGCCCCGCGGGGCCGCCCTCCTGCCTAGCGAAGATGGCCTGCAAAAGTAAAGATGCCGGCGAATACGCCGGCCGACCGGCCGAGGCCCGCAGCGCCCGCTTTTATGGCCCTGCGGGGCTTCACGCGGTCGGCGACAGCGGATAAGGTCGTCGGCCGACGACATGAAGCTGCCTCATTTGCCCGGCAGCGCTGCGTGTGATTCGTACTGGTCGGCCGTCCATTTGATGGCCTGAGTTGACAGGAGTGGGGCATGGCAATCGCCCGTCGTTTTCTTATCGCCTCTTCGCTGACCCGCCTGATCCGCAAGGAGCGTGGGTCGGAACGCATTGTCGAGGGGCATTTTGCCGGCGCCGTCGAGCGTCGCTCCCACATCCGTGTCGAGAAGGGCCAGTCCTTCCTCGTGCTGAGCGGAGCTGTCGGCGATGCCGCCGCCGGCGAGGACTGGACCGAGATTCCGCGCTCGCATGCCGAAGCCCTGCTCGACGCCTGCACCGGCACGGTGGTGTTCGAGCGCTCGCGCATCCGTCTGCGCAGCCACGAGGCGCTCGTCGACCGTTTCGTCAACCCGAGCTCGCTCGATCTCGTCAGCGTCGAGTTCTCCTCGCGCAGCGACGCCGACGGCTTCGTGCCGCCGCCCTGGTTCGGCGCCGAGGTGACCGACGACGCGGCCTACGAGAACCGCGCCATCGCCGTCGAGCGGCGGCCGCACGTCCCCGAGGTGCCGCTGTCGAACGCGGCGCTCGACGCCATTCTCGATCTCATCGAGAGCCGGTCGTCGGAGGTGCACATGCCGCAGGTCGAGCGCCACGAGGACGGCGCGCTCGAGAGGTTGCGCCGCCTCGCCGCCTCGCGTCCCGCCGCGCCGGCGACGGCGCCGGTTGCAGCGCCCGTCGTGCCGCCCGCGCCGCCCGCCGCCGGCGACGGCGACGAGCCGAAGCCCGGCGAGGGCATCGCTCAGCTGCAGTTCCGGCGCCGCCGGCCGCAGGTCCAGTCGCGCGCCGTCGAGGACGATGGCGACGAGCGCCTTGCCGGCGTCATCCAGGGCCTGTCGGAAGCGCTGTCGCAAACCCCCACCGAAAAGCGCTGACGCCACTAGAGCATGATCCGGCGAAAGCCTGCCCCGGACGTGATCCGGGGTGGACACCACTTCGCCGAAAAAGATCATGCGGCTCTAGAAGCAATAGAGGGGATCGATTCAATCTGAAGCGATCCCGCTCTGGCCTTCTCCGTGGATCTCGGCGTGTTGCCGGGATCCGCCGCCATGACTGCGCAAGCCGTGCGTGGCCAATTGCGGCGCCTCAGCTCCTCCCGAACACGATTTCCACCCGCCGGTTCTTCTGCCGCCCGTCCGGGTGGTCCGAGCCGTCGGGTTTCACGTTCGGCGCCACCGGCTTGGCCGCGCCGAAGCCCTTGGTCGCGAACTTGACGCGCAGGCCCGCGCGCTCGGCAAGCCATTTCCGCACTGCGGCGGCGCGACGTTCCGAAAGTTTCTGATTGTAAGCGGGCGTGCCCTTCCCATCGGTATGGCCCTCGATGCGCACCGTGCCGCGCGCGCCCTTGCGGATCACCTCCGCCGCCTGGTTCAGCGCTGTCTCCGCGGCGGCGCGGATGTCGGCTTTGTCGAAATCGAACAGGATATCGGCCGGCAGCTCGATGCGCGTCTCGGTGGCGGTCTCGCGCACCTGCAGAGCCTGCACCTCGCTGCTCACGTTCTCGACGCGGAATTCCAGGTCGAGCGGCCGGCTCGGGACGAGATCGATGGCGACGAAGACGAGGTCGCGCGTGGCCCCCGCCAGATCGGCGAGCCGGCCTTCGATGGCGACGCCTTGCGCCTGCGCCGCGGCGCTCATGACCCACGCCGCACCGGCCGCGATCCCGCGCGCCCGCATGAACATATCCCCCTTACCGCGGCGTGATGGGCACGCCCTCGACCGGCTCGAATCCCGGCACCACGACGGTGATCTTCTGCACGGTCTCCGGAGGCGCAGGGAACTTGGCCCAGGCGTTCGAGCGGTCGCCCTTGCGCAGCGTATTCACCCTGCTGCACACGCATTTCTTTTGCGCGTCGCGCACGACAAGGTATTTTTTCTTATTCGCGCCGTCGATGAGGTGGACGGCGCCGACGACGCCACAGTCGTCGTTCTGCTGCGGATCGCGCACGGAGCAGGGGTCGATGTCGCTGTCGCCCTCGTTGACGAGCTGGAACCTGAGGGTGACGATGCCGCCCTCGTCGCGCTTGAGATCCCGGACATCGACGCGCTGGCCTGGCTTTTCGCCGTCTCCTGTCAGGTTTGTCCCTTGCGCGAGCGCCGCCGGGATCGCGACGCCGATTGCCAATGCGACGGACAGAAACAAGTGACGCATGGTTCCCTCCGACACTGCCGCCGGCGATCATACGGGATTTTGGCCCGACATAGGAGTGGGAACCTGACGGGCCGCCGTCGAGCGGGTCGCTGCCGTCGCTCCGAACAGAGCGTCGTTGCGGTTGCCACGCGCCAGGGTGTCGTTCCCCACCTTCCCGAACAGCCCGTCGTCGCCGTTCACGCCGGCAAGGGGATCGTTGGACAGATTGCTGGCGATGACGTTGGGCCCGACATTCACCGCCATGCAGTTCGGGGGGGGCCGGGGGCCCGCGAGGGCGGATTCGCGCGCAAGCGTTGCGCGTCGCGTGCATTGCGCGATACGGCCGCCTGCGCTAGGGTCCGCCCGCTTCGCGCCAAAGCACCCGTAGCTCAGCTGGATAGAGCGTTGCCCTCCGAAGGCAAAGGTCACACGTTCGAATCGTGTCGGGTGCGCCACTTCCATCAAATTCAATCGTCGCTGAAAGCTCGCTCCAGTCGTTGGGGCTTCCTGGACGTTTTCGTAACGGCCGCCTTTGCATGCGGTTTTTGACCCGGCGCTTCCCGTCCCTCACGGAGTGATGCGTGCCGCCAGCTTGAACAGGAGCGTCGCGGTGCAATCCTGTTGCCCAGGTTATTCGTGATGCTCTCGAAAGGACCACCATGACGATCTCGAATGACGACGACCTGATCCGCCTCAAGGAGATCGGACGCATCGTCGCCGACACCCTCGAAGCGATGGGCAAGGCGCTCGAGCCGGGCATGACCACGGCCGAACTCGACCGGCTCGGGCGGGATCTTCTGGATGCGGCCGGCGCGCGACCGGCACCGGAACTCGCCTACGACTTTCCCGGGGCGACCTGCATCAGCGTCAACGAGCAGATCGCCCACGGCACTCCGGGGCCGCGGCGCATCGAGCGGGGCGACCTCGTCAACATCGACGTCTCTGCCGAAAAGGACGGCTTCTTCGCCGATACGGGCGCCTCGTTCGCCGTCCCGCCGGTGACCCGCGCGATCGAGCGTCTGTGCCGAGACGGCCGGCGCGCCATGTGGACGGGCCTGCGGCAGGTTGGAACCGGCAAGCCGATTGCCGGCATCGGCCGGGCCATCGGGACTTTCGCGCGGAAGAACGGCTACACCCTGGTCCGCAACCTTTCGAGCCACGGCGTGGGCCTGTCTCTTCATGAGGAGCCGACGGAGATCGCTACCTGGCCTGATGCTTCGGAGCGCCGCGTCATGACCGACGGCCTCGTCTTCACGGTCGAGCCGTTTCTGTCGCTGGGCGCGGCATTGGCCGAGGACGGCGACGACCCATGGACGCTCTACAGCAGTCCTCGTGCCCCGACGGTGCAATACGAACATACCGTCGTCGCCACCCGGAACGGACCTTTGATCGTCACGATTGCCGGCTAAGGCATGATCCGGCGACAGCCTGCCCCGGAGTTGATCCGGAGGTGGCTCCCGCTTCGCCGACCAAGGCTTGCCCGGGAGTGATCCGGGATCATGCGACTGGAACAGACGAGGCTTGTCCATGCCTGCGAGCCGAGTGTGAAGCTCTAACGGAGGCTGTGCTTCTAAAGGGGATTTCCGGGCGGCGGCGCGAGCCGGGCAGACACGGCGAGGCTCCGTTGCGGATGAGGGCTAAGGCACGTGAGCGATTTGCTGCTCTTCATCGTCATTGGCTTTGCCGCTCAGCTGATCGACGGCGCAATCGGCATGGCCTACGGTCTCGCCTCGAGCATGGTCCTCATCAGCATGGGGGTACCGCCGGCGACCGCTAGCGCCAGCGTGCACACGGCGGAAATCTTCACGACGGCCGCCTCGGCGGCGTCTCATTGGAAAGCCGGCAACGTCGACATGCGGTTGTTTCGACGGCTCGTTATTCCCGGCGTGATCGGCGGTGCTGCCGGCGCCTATCTCCTGACTTCCGCCCCGGGTGCAACGATCAGGCCGATGGTTGCGGCCTATCTCGGACTCATGGGCCTGGTGATCCTCTGGAGAGCATTCAACCGCCGATATGGCGCCGCCAGGGAGCCGAAGCGCGTTGAGGCCCTCGGCCTGGCCGGTGGCTTTCTCGACGCCATCGGCGGCGGCGGCTGGGGCCCGCTGGTCACGTCGTCGCTCGTCGGGCAAGGCGCGAAAGCAAGACACGCGATCGGCTCGACGAACGCGGCTGAGTTCCTGGTGACGATCACCATCTCGGCAACCTTCGTGCTGACCATTGGCCTGGAACTGTGGCCGATCATTCTTGGGCTGGTGATCGGCGGCCTGCTTGCCGCCCCGTTTGCGGCTTACGTGACGCGAGCGCTCCCGGACCGTCCGCTGATGATTCTTGTCGGGCTGGTGATCTCGCTCTTGAGCATTCGTGAGTTGTTCCGGGCGCTCACCTGACACGGATGCTTCCGAGCCGATCGGCCCGGGCCCGCATGTCCCGCCATCGACATCCAGCCGTGCCGCCCAAGCGGTAATGTAAATCTGTTATCATATGTGAATGATCTCCTGAGCCGGCGAACCTAGCGTCGCTGCGGCGGAGGCGGGCTATGGCGGAGATCGATTTGAGACAGGCACGGGTCGATACCGGCACCGCCGATGAGGACGGCAGGCTCGCCTATTCGAACGAGAGCCTCGTGGCCATCCTCGTGCGCCTGAGCGACGAGTGCCATGGTCCGGAGGATCGCGGCAGGTGGCATCTCGAATGCGGGTTCGGCCCGTGCACGCCCCTGCCGGCGCTCGGTGCTTTTGAATCGCTCGATGCGGCGAAGGCGTGGATCACCGCCCGCGTCCGCGAGTCCCGCAAGACGGGTCAAAGCCCCAGCTGATGCCGAACGGGGATACCGAGGCCGCGGTTGTCGTTGTCGAGGACGAACATCTTGTCCGGTGGGTGATGGTGGAGTCTTTGACGGATGCCGGACTCCGTGTCCTCGAAGCCAAAGATGCTGATGAGGCACTCACGCTTCTGAGCGGCCGGTGCGACGTCAGGGTGCTGATCACCGACGTCAACATGCCCGGGCAAATGGATGGAGTGAGGCTCGCACAATTCGCCCACCGCCACTGGCCGAAACTCGGCATCATCGTCTTGTCGGGGAAGGAGCAGCCTCGACCAAGTGAACTTCCTCCGAACGCACGCTTCTTCCCAAAGCCCGTCTCAATGGCGGCGCTTGAATCGGCCGCGCGGGCGTTGCTGGACCGGGCGCGCAGTGGCGGGACAGCGTCAAAGCCGGTGATGCCGCGGACGACCGTGCTTCCGAACGAGGAGGACAGCCGGGGCCGGCAGCTGCCCAACGAACCAGAGGATTAGAGCATGATCCGGCGAAGTGGATACCGCTTCGCCGAAGAAAATCGTTGTCTTCACGGTCGAGCCTTTTCCGTTCGTCGCCACCCGAAACGGGCCGCTGATCGTTACGATGCCCGGCTGAGACTTTGGCCCGGTCGTGACTACCGAAGCGGACATGAGCAACGGGGCCGGCGCAGGTCCTCGCCGACCCGCTCAGAGGTCACGGCGCGTGTAGCGGCCCAGCTTGGCGGATTGGGAGCGTAGCACCTGCACCAGTGACCAGAGGGAGGGGCTGTGTTTCACGCCGCGCTTCGCATTCAAGAGCTGCTTCAGCGCGAACCCGTAGAGATGACCCTTCGGCGTGACGGGCATGAGCACATCCACGAGTTCTTCCCGATCCATGCAGAAATGGCGCTTGTAGCGGGCCTCGCCAACGCCGAGGTCAAGCATGGTGCGTCCGAGGCCGCACTGGAAGCGGATCACGCGCGTAAGAAGAATATCTCCCGGGCTGAATCGTGCCAAATGCGCAGAAGGATCGAAAGAGTTGAACATGCAGCTGAAGCGCTGCGCGTCGACGGCACCTCCGCAGGTGGCGATCACACGCCCGTCGAGCAACAGCCCGTGGAGTTCGAGCGTGGGATTGCCGTGATCAAGCCCCGCCACGCAGGTAGTACGAATAAAGCGCCGCCAGCTCTCGTCAAACGGGTTGGCGATGCCCAGTTCGCGAAATCGCTGCCCCTTCTGTCGGAAGAAGGCATCCAGAATGTCATCCACCTCGCCTGGACTTCGCGCCACGCAATGGGTGAGCTCGCCGAGTGCAGCGAGGCCGGCCTCCTTGCGCCGCAGCTTCCGGCGCGATTCCGAGCTTCCCATCTTATTGAGCAGCGCATCGGGGTCTGGCGTGAGAGCGGTCTTTGGAGCGTTACTCGGACTCGGGCTGGCCCCGGGCAGCACCATGGGATTAGGCTCGCCCGCCCAGGCGAGAAGCGCATTGCGAAACATAAAAACATCAATCCCGAGCTGCGCGCCGGCCTTGCGCAAGAGCTGTCGGGTGGTTTCGGGATCAAGCGATGCGGCAGCCCCTCGCGCCATGACTGGACAAAAGTAGTTCGCATGCTTGCCGCCCGGTGGCGATGCGATCCGCACGTGATTGCGAGCGGCAATCATTAGCGGCAGAACAAGGGCGAGCTTCCCGCTTTCGTTCCGGATCGACAGCACACAAGTGCGCGGTCTGTCTTCACCAGGCAGCACGCTCACATAGCCGGAGATCCAGTCGAAGCGCTGATAGGGGCAGCACACGCCTGACAATTCCAGCTCGCGCCAGGAACGCTCGACGACGGCAAGATCAAGGTGAGCGTCGATCGTGAACCCGCCGGCTTTCATCACGTCGGGCGGTCCCGTTCGAGAAATACGCCGCCATCCGGCAAATCGTCGGCCAACCTTACGAACTGGTCGCATCGCGCTCTCCCCCACATCGCGCCGACGTCAATCTTCGCCGCAAATGCTCTCGGCGAAGCCGCCGATGCGAGTCGATTCAGCATGATGTCTCGGAGGTCGCTGCAGCTTGTTCACGGCTTGTGAAATTCGCGCTCACAGCAACAGGATCGCCGGTACGCGATCGGCCACCGCTCGGAGCGCCCTGTTGCCTGGCGAGCCGAAGACGCGATTGCGGGCGAGACGACGATCGACGGCTGCGACGTGAAACTGGCGGGCGAGCGTTTCCAGATCCGCGATTGCGTCGCCGTCGAGGGGCGGCAGCACCGCTGCGTTGCGGCCGTGCATGCGCAGCACGTTGCGCTGCTCGCACGCGCTGTCCGCCGATGATCCGTCGCCGCCGACCGGAAGGATGACGATCCGCGCCTTCCGCCATAGCCCCAGCTTCACGAAGGTACGTGCCAGCCGGCAATGCCGCGAGGCGCCGTCGGTGAGAAGGAGCACCTTGTCCGCATCGAGCGGCCGGCTCGCGACGCGCAGGACGGGGATGCGGGCTCGCCTCGCCAGGACGGCCGCGGCCTCGTTCTCGACGGTGGCTGCGACCCCGTCCAGCCCAACCCAGGCGGGAGCCACGACAAGGGTTTGCTGCGCGGCCGCCGCGCGCAGCGACCACCGGGCGGCGCCCGAGATGATCCGCCTCGCTCCGATCCGGCGCTCGGCGTTCTGCCTCTCGAAATCCTGGATGGCACGGCGCGCCGAGCGCCGCATCACGTCATGAAAGACGTTCGTGAAAACGACGCGGCAGAAGTCTCGGACGCGCGACGGCCGATCGCTCACGAAAGGATCGACCGGAGCCAGAGCCGTCAGGCTGGCGCCATGCGCTTGCGCGACGTCGTGCGCCACCGCCGTCGCCGGGCGCTGCGACGGGCCGCCGGCCAGAAAACAGCCAAGCGCCTCGATCGGGGCCGGGCCTTCGACAGAAGGGGCAACCGCGACGCCTGCAAATGCGAGGGCCGCTGTCGGAAGCGCCTGCGCGTTCATGGCGCGTCGTCCGGGGGGATTGCAGGTCCCGGCTCTTCATTTCCGACCGCTCGGGGACGCGGGTGAACCGGCCCTCTGCCGAAGGTTGCCGGGCGGCAGGCGAGGGGAGGCGCAATAACCGGGCGGCCGCGGACGGTGTCGTTCGCAGCGGCGCCACTCCAGAGCTCGGCAATCTTCGTACAGGACGGCATTCGCGGCGCTCCGTCGGCGCGGACGGCCCGGAACCCTCTTGCCTCGCGGCACGTTTCAAAGTTACGAAATTATGATAAACGCATCAAGCGATTTATATATGCCGCTTCTGCTTCCGTCCGCCGACCCGCCGGCGGACGCATCGTGAGCTGCGCGCGATGGACGCTTCCGGGCTGCTGATCGCTCTTCTCCAGGTCATCATGATCGACCTGGTCCTGGCCGGCGACAACGCCATCGTCATCGGGCTTGCGGCCGCCGGCCTGCCGCCCACCCAGCGCACCAAGGCCATTCTGGTGGGCATCCTCGCCGCCACCGGCCTGCGCGTGGTGTTCGCCGCCCTGACGACCCAGCTTCTTCAGATCGTCGGCCTGCTCTTTGCCGGAGGCATTCTGCTGCTGTGGGTGTGCTGGAAAATGTGGCGTGAGCTGCATACCAGCCCGAAGGAGGAGGCCGCCGCGACAGAAGCCCTGGAAGACGGCTCAGGCAAATACAACATCGGCCTCGGCGCCATCCCGCAAAAAAGCTTCGCTCAGGCCGCATCGCAGATCGTGGTCGCGGACGTGTCCATGTCCCTCGACAACGTCCTGGCCGTAGCCGGCGCCGCCCGGGAGCATCCGCAGGTCCTCGTCTTCGGCCTCGTCCTGTCGATCGCCCTGATGGGCGTCGCAGCCAGCTTCATCGCACGCCTGCTCCACAAGCATTACTGGATCGCCTATGTCGGCCTCGCCGTCATCCTGTACGTGGCGCTGGAAATGACCTACCGCGGCGCGCACGAGGTGTGGCCGGTGGTCAGCGAGGTCGTTGCGCAAGCGACGGGCGCCTGAAGCCGTCCCCACGAAAAGGAGCCGCGATATGAAATGCCCGGCTCACTTTGATGTCTTGCATCGTCGCGTGCTGCACGCCGTAGATCCGTTTACCCGCATCCACGCCTCAATCCGGGCGAGGGCGTTGTCTTCCGTCGCACGGGCTCGTCATCCCCGCGCCATCGGACTCATTAAAGCCGCCCTCGAAACGCGCCGCAGCCACATTCGCAGCGCGTGCTTCCGCGCCTCGATGCGACAGAAGGTGACTTCCCCATGCTGCGCAAGAACAACAAGGCCCTGCTCGATGCCGAAGAGCAACTGGTCTTCGGCCGGTCGCTCCCTGAGGTGAGAGTTGCGCGGGACAATCTGAGGCAGGCGCTTCCGGGGTGCCTCTTGCTCGAATTGCTCGAAGCGAAGATCACCCGCATGAAAAACGCTCCGCCACGCGGGATCAGTCCGTGGGGAGCCTGAGATTGCGCGCCCAGCGCGTGAGCATTGCCGACGCCGAAAATAAGAGGCGCTGGGGAACGAACGAATCTGCTCAAGCGCGGGTTTACTTCATGGCGCACCTTCTGCGTCGGTCGCGACGAGAGGCCGCCATGAAGCCGTCCCTCACCGGCAATTCACCGCACAAGAGCGACACCGTGACCCGCGTCGCCGAAATCTTGAAGGACCGGCCGATGCCTCGCCCGAGGATGGATCTGCGCCGGAATATCGGTCCGAAGCCGAACGAGACGACAGTCAAAACGCCCTCTGACGGATAGGGCGGCCGGCCGGAGGCGGCACACCCTGACGGCCAAACCCGGCTACAGGATGATGTCGCCGGCGAGCAGCGTGCCGACCACCCTGATCTCGAGATCCGCGACCCTGTCGCCGTTGGTGTCGCCTTGCAGCACGCCGTTGCGGAAACGGAGTTCCCCGTCGGCGCCGGAGAACGAGGCGCCGCCGATGAAGTGGAAGGCCTGGTTGCCGGAGGTGTCGCGGTCGGCGTCGATCGAGCGCAGGTCGATGCGGTCGCCTTCGCTGTGTTGGAACACGACGGTGTCGCGTCCGGTCCCGCGCGGCGACTCGTTGCTGAAGTCGAAGTTGAAGATGTCGCGCCCGGCGCGGCCGATCAGGACGTCGCGGCCGCGCCCGCCGGTGAGGACATCGTTGCCGAGGCCGCCGTCGAGGCGGTCGTCGCCGAGGCCGCCGGTCAGGACATCGTTGCCGGACTCGCCGAACAGCTGGTCGTTGCCGTTGCCGCCGCCCAGGGTGTCGCGCCCGCTGCCACCCTTGAGGATGTCGTTGCCGTTCGCACCGATGAGCGTGTCGTCGCCTGTTCCACCCTCGAGGAAATCGTTGCCGATGAAGCCGTAGAGCTTGTCGTTGCCGCCGAGGCCGAACACGCGCGCGCCCGTCGCCCCGCCGACGATCACCTCGGCGGCGGCGGTTCCGATGAGCGTCGCCGGACGGGTGTCGACGATCTGGATGCTGCGCTGGAGCGCGTCACCGCCGGCTTCGAAGATGACGCCGACGCGTCCGTCCCCAAGCGAGAACACATCCAGAAGCCCGTCAGGACTGACGTTGTTCATCAGCCGGGATACGACCGTGAACTCGTCTCCGACCTTGTTGCCGTCCTGGTCGAACCGCTGGGCGAGAATGGAGCCGTTCGGATTTCTGAACGAGGTCGTGCTCGTGTAATCATCCCAGAATACGAGGCAGCCGCCGTCCGGCAGGCCGATCGCCTTCACGCTGTCCTGGATGTCGGTCGCGCTCGTGCTGACGAGGAACTCGCCGCCGACCCTCGCTCCCGCCGGCGAGACCAGTTGTCCGACCACGTCCCCATGCTTGTCCCAGAATACGGCGACGTTGCCGCCGCGCAGCCACACGGCTTCGGGGTCGCGGGTATCCGGGGCCGTGGCGCTGACGCCGAATTCAGCGGTCGTCGGTGCGCCGGCGGCAGCGAAGAAGCGTCCGATGATGGTGGCCCCTCCGGGGCCGAACACGACGGAGGCCGTGAAGAACTGGCCGTCGGACCGGACCGCGACATCGGGCTGATAACCAGCGATGGCCGCGGGACCCGACACCAGCGCCCCGCTCGGCCCGAGCAAGGCCCGCCGGCCCGCGTCCTCGGTGTCCCAGTTGGCGATGAAGCCTCCCGGCCGTGGATTGATCTCGACATCATCGAATAGTCCGGCGAAGGCGCGCCCCGGATTGTGAAGGAGCCGCGCCGCTGCGGTGCTGTGTCCGTCGGCGCCGTAGGTCTGCACGAAGACTCGGGTGTCATTGTCGTCGGAGACCGCCACGCCATATTGTTCGCGCCCCGGCGTCGACAGGATGATGTAGCCGGCGCCGTAACGCTGGACGGACAAGTCCATCATGTCGGGCGTCCGCGGCCGTGCGCCCTCGTCGTCGACGAGGCTGCGGATCGACAGCAGGTCGAGGATGTTCCCGAACGTGGCCATTCGCGCGACGGGCGGCGAATACGGGCCGAGCTGACCGGTAGCCAGGTCTTCGCTGCTGACCGATCCGGATGTGGCGAACACGGTGAAGCCGCTGCCGGGCCTCGCGACGGCCTCCACGGCTCCGAGCTGGAGGGAGGCGGGGAGCCGGTAGGCTGCGCCCCAGCGGGTCAGGCCGTTGGCCGGCATGCTAGCACCTCGCTGCTTGCGCCACGCGGCTGCGTCCGCGCGCCTCGGCGATAAGCCGCGTCGACGAGCTTACGTCGGAGCCCGGGCTCCGGCAACGCGCGTCGAGGCTCGAGCAAGCGCCCGAACCAGCGAGTGCAAGTGGCCGCTCCCGCGCCAGCCGCCACGGCCGGCCTGAGGTCGTTCAGGCCTACAGGATGAAATCGATCTTCGTCAGGGTTTTCAGACCGATCAGCTCGATCTGGAAGTCGGCGCGCCGGTCGCCATTGATGTCGCCCTCGACGATCGTCTTGTCGCTGGCGCTGCCGGAGGGGTTCAGCTGGAACCAGTGCAGCTGACCCTTGACGCCGGTGAATGCCGCGCCCCTGGCGGCCAGGAAGGTGAACGCGGCATTGCCCGCCGCCGAGCCGTTGGCGTCGATCGTCGACACGTCGATGTCGTCGGTCAGATGCGTGAAGTCGCGGATCACGTCGCGCGTGCTCGCGGTCCGGCCGGTGTCGGCGGCGATATTGAAGTCGAAGAGATCCCGCGCCGCGCCGCCGGTCATGACATCGCGGCCGCGTCCGCCGGTCAGCGTGTCGACCCCGGCGCCGCCGATCAGCGTGTCGCTGCCGGTGCCGCCATCGATCCTGTCGTTGCCGTTGCCGCCATCGATCCTGTCGTTGCCGTTGCCCTGC
>DATBIR010000006.1:0-3708 GCA_036556825.1 Beijerinckiaceae bacterium | reverse complement strand
CGGCCTTTACGAGCGCGAGGTGAGGCACCTCATCGACAATGAATGGGCAATGACGGCCGAAGATATCCTGTGGCGGCGCACAAAGCTCGGCCTGCGCCTGACCGCGGATGAACGCAAACGCCTCGAAGATTGGCTTCGCATCTGCGGCCCCGCCGGCGCTTCTTCGGCTGCTTGATCGAGGCAAACCTGGTGGAGCCGAGGGGATTCGAACCCCTGACCTCTGCAGTGCGATTGCAGCGCTCTCCCATCTGAGCTACAGCCCCGGCTAAGCCGCGCTTTTAGGACTCGCGCCTCCGTCGTGTCAATGCTGAGCCGTCCGCGTGACGGGGCGACAGCCCGTGAAGCGCTGTCGCATGGGAGACGGGATGCGCGTCCCGCCGACGTCCCGGACGGACGCGTTCTCCCGGCTTCACGCGCCCCGGCCGCCGCTGGTTACCGTTGAGTAATGGTCAGGCTCGGGTTGTTCGGCGGCGCAAGCGCGGCTAAACGGGGCGCTGCGTTGCCAGCCCAGCCACGCCTGGCCCAGACCCGGACCTTCCATGCGCTCCCTGCTTTGGCTCATCGACACCGTGATCATGCTCTATGTGTACCTGCTGATCGCGAGCGCGATCCTGAGCTGGCTGGTCGCCTTCAACGTCGTCAATTCGCGCAACGACGTCGTCCGCGCCATCTGGGACTTTCTCTACCGGGTGACCGAGCCGGCGTTGCGCCCGATCCGCAGGTTCCTGCCCAATCTCGGCGGCATCGATATCTCTCCGATCATCCTGATCCTTCTGCTGCTGTTCGTTCGCAACCTGATCCAGGAGCTGTTCGTCAGCGTCGCCTATAGCAGCCTGTGATGGGCAGCACCGCCTGGCGGCAGCTCCACGGCGGCATCGAGGTGCGGGTGCGCGTCACCCCGCGTGGCGGCCGCGACGCGCTCGACGGCCTCGAGACGCTGGCCGACGGCCGCCAGGTCCTGAAGGTCCGCGTGCGCGCGGTTCCTGCTGAAGGAGCCGCCAACGAGGCCGTGCGGCGCATCCTGGCGAAGGCGCTCCAGCGGCCTGCATCCGCCGTCGACCTGCAGGCGGGCGCGGCGGCTCGGGTGAAGACTTTTTCGATCGCCGGCGATCCGGCGGCGCTGTGCGACAAGCTCGATCGGCTCGCAGGAGGCAGAGCTCCATGAGCGCGGCGCTCATCGACGGCAAAGCCTATGCCGAGGGCCTGCGCGCCCGCGTTGCCGACGTCGTGGCGCGGCTGTCCGGGCAAGGCGTGACCCCAGGCCTCGCCGTGGTGCTGGTGGGCGACAACGCGGCGAGCCAGGTCTATGTGCGCAACAAGGCGCTGCAGACGACGCAGGCCGGCATGCGCTCGTTCGACCACAAGGTCCCGGCCTCGATCAGCGAGGCGGACCTCCTGGCGCTCGTCGCCCGCCTCAATGCCGATCCGGCGGTCGACGGCATTCTCGTGCAGCTGCCGCTGCCGGCCCATATCGACACCCAGAAGGTGATCACGGCCGTCGATCCGGCCAAGGACGTCGACGGCTTTCATCCCATCAACGCCGGCAGACTGATGACCGGCGTTGCCGGCCTCGTGCCGTGCACGCCGCTCGGCTGCGTGATGCTGATCGCATCCGTGCGCCCCGACATCGCCGGCCTCGAAGCGGTGGTGGTCGGGCGCTCCAACATCGTCGGCAAGCCGGTCGCCCAGCTTCTGCTCAACGCCAACTGCACGGTGACGATGGCGCATTCGCGCACGCGCGACCTGCCAACGGTCTGCCGCCGCGCCGACATCCTGGTTGCGGCGGTCGGGCGGCCGGAGATGATCGGCGGCAGCTGGATCAAGCCTGGCGCCATCGTCGTCGACGTCGGCATCAACCGGGTCGCCGGCGCGGTCCCGGGCAAGACACGGCTGGTCGGCGACGTCGCCTTCGACGAGGCGAGGGCGGTGGCCGGCGCCATCACCCCGGTGCCGGGCGGCGTCGGACCGGTGACCATCGCCTGCCTGCTGCGCAACACCGTCGAGGCCGCCTGCCGGCGCCGCGGACTCCCGGTCCCGCAGCTTTGATTGTCATCATCGGGCTTGTCCCGGTGATCCCGATTGGAGAGGCTCCGCCATACCGATCGGGATAGCCGGGACGAGCCCGGCCATGACAAAGTGGAGGGGAGATGAAAACCAATCCCGGCCGCTTCTTCGAGGATTTCCGGCTCGGCGAACGCATCCGCCACGCCACGCCGCGCACGGTTACGGCGGGCGACGCGGCGCTCTACACCGCGCTCTACGGCTCGCGCTTCGCCGTGCAATCCTCGGAGGTCTTCGCCCGCGCCATCGGCTATCCGCAAAACCCGCTCGACGACTGGCTCGTGTTCCACATCGTGTTCGGCAAGACCGTGCCGGACATCTCCCTCAATGCGGTCGCCAATCTCGGCTATGCCGATGGGCGTTTCATGAAGCCGGTATTTGCCGGGGCGACGCTGTCGGCCGTCTCCGAGGTGATCGGCCTCAAGGAAAGTTCGAACCGGCAGACCGGAATCGTCTACGTGCGCTCGACCGGCTACGACGAGAGCGGCGACGCAGTAATCAGCTATTGCCGCTGGGTGCTGGTGAGGAAATGGGACATGAGCGCGCCGGCCTCCGACGAGCTCGTTCCGGACCTGCCCAAGGTCGTCGATCCGGCCGCCATCGGGCGCGCCTGCCCGCCGATCGACGGCGGCCGCTACGACGACGAACTCGCCTGTGGCCCGTACCGGTGGAACGATTACCAGGTCGGAGAGACGATCGACCACCTCGACGGCATGACGGTGGAGGAAGCGGAGCACCAGCTCGCGACCCGCCTCTACCAGAACACCGCGAAGGTGCATTTCGACCAGCACGCCGCGGCGCAGGGCCGCTTCGGCCGCCGCCTCGTCTACGGCGGCCACGTGATCTCGCTGGCGCGCGCCCTGTCCTTCAATGGCCTCGCCAACGCCTTCCACGTGGCGGCGATCAACGGCGGGCGGCACGTCGCCCCGTTCTTTGCCGGTGACACCGTCTATGCCTGGAGCGAGATCCTCGACAAGGCGGCGCTGCCGGGACGCGAGGATGTCGGCGCGCTGCGCATCCGCATGGTCGCCACGAAGAACCAGCCGTGCCAGGCGTTTCCCCTCAAGGCCGACGACGGCTATGATCCGGCCGTGATCCTCGATCTCGACTACTGGGCCCTGATGCCGCGCTGAATACGATGCAGCGACTGCCCTCAGACACGGTCCTGATCATCGTCGACATGCAGCGCGCCATCGACGATCCGGAATGGGGCCCGCGCAACAACCCCGATGCGGAGCGCTGCGTCGCCGCGCTGCTCGAGGCGTGGCGCGGCGCCGGGATGCCGGTCGTGCATGTCCGGCACGACTCGACGGAACCCGATTCCCCCTACCGGCCCGACAGGCCGGGCCACGCCTTCAAGGATGAGGCCATGCCCGCGCCCGGTGAGCGCGTCGTCGCCAAGAGCACCAACTCGGCCTTCATCGGCACCGGGCTCGACGAGGAGCTGACCCGGAGCGGCGCGACCACGCTCGTCATCTGCGGCGTGCTCACGCACAATTCGCTCGAGGCGACCGTGCGCCACGCCGGCAATCTCGGCTACCGCGTGCTCGTGCCCGGCGACGCCTGCCGGGCCTGCGAGCTGCGCGACCGCACCGGCCGGCTCTGGCCGGCCGAGGACGTCCACCAGCTGTCGCTGGCGGTCATGCA
>DATBIR010000005.1:0-2387 GCA_036556825.1 Beijerinckiaceae bacterium | reverse complement strand
GACCGGCGAAGGCGCGGACGATCGCCTCGCCGATGCCCGACGCGCCTCCCGTGACGATTACGGTCCGGTCCTTGAGACTGGGATAGATTGCGCTCGTCATCGTCCCTCCTGATGCTTTGTGTCGTTTCGGGTGAATTCGTTATGGCTCGCGGAGCTCGGCAGGCTTCGGCTCCGCGGACTATGACCGATAAATAATACTATTGCGGAACGATTTCCAAGGACAAGGCTTGAGCGCGAAGCCCGGCGGAAGAGACTTCGGCCGGCCCGGCGATGCAGCACCGCCACCATCACCGGATCAGCGCCGCGATGAATAGCACCGCTGAAATCAACGGCGCGACCGTCCGGACGTGGTTCCAGAACGTCCAATCCGCGAGATACCGCGCCCAGACCGCCGCGGCCTCCGGCGTGCTCGCCTCGACGGCGGCGAGCGCATCGTTCAGCGGCACGTTGAGCACCATCGTCACGCCGATGCAGCCGATCAGATAGAGGATGCTCGCGATCAGCATCAGCTTGCTGCTCGTCTCGTCCCAGCGGATATAGGCGCCAGCGACGAGCGCGAGGCACACCGCGCCGGTGCCCATGAAAGCGAGCATGAACAGCGGGTTGATCACGGTGACGTTGATCGACTGCATCGCCCTGATCCCCTGATCCGCCGGAATGCGGCCGAGCGCCGCCATGACGAAGGTGGAGAAGGCGAAAAAAATGCCGGCGACGAGAGCACTGCCGATGGCGGCTGCGAAAGTCAGTACAAAGAGCGCCTGATCAAGCATGGTTGCCTCCCTGGATGCCGGTGGCGGCGGTGCCCCGGTCCCACCGGTCGAAGCCCGGCTCGCCGCGCCCCGTCTTGCCATTGCCGCCTGTAATCAGCGTCAGCGTCTCACTCATGTCGCCCTCCTGTCCCTGCCGCAGAACAGAAGTAATACAGGGCTCTCGCGCAGCCACCAAATATTGCCTAAACTGGCTGCATTCTCAGGCGCCGATGGAGACCCGCGCATGGCCGAAGACGACCTTTCCGAACGCATCCGCCTTAATGCCGAAGCCGTACGCCTTCCCCTCGGGCCTGAGTCCGTCGCGCGCGTCGCCCGCGCCGTCACACCGGTGCTGACGCGGCTGGCGGCGGAAAAGCTCGCCGTGCCGCAGGATGTCGAGCCCTCGACTTTCACGGTGATCAGCCGCGCGGAGGCCGCCCGGTGACCACCGATCCCGCTCTCCTCAGCCTCACCGAGCTTGCCGCCGCGATCCGCGAACGGCGCGTATCCTCCCTCGAGGCGACCACGGCCTGCCTTGCGCGCATTGCCGACTGGCAGCCGCATCTCAACGCGTTCATCAGCATAGAGAGCGACGAGGCGCTGGCCCATGCCAAAGCGGCCGACGAGGCCCTTGCGCGCGGCGAGCTGAAAGGCTCGCTCCATGGCGTGCCGATGGCGCATAAGGATATGTTTTACTCCAAAGGCAAGGTCGCAGCCTGCGGCTCGAAGCTCCGCGAGGGCTGGGTCGCTCCGGCGACGGCAACCGCCGTCGAGCGGCTGGAAGCGGCCGGCGCGTTCCGGCTCGGCGCGCTGCATATGGTCGAATTCGCCTACGGGCCGACCGGCCACAATCCGCATCTCGGCCATGCGCGCAATCCCTGGCATCTGGAGCGGATCACCGGCGGCTCGTCCTCCGGCTCCGGCGTGGCCGTAGCGGCGCGGCTGACACCCGCGGCGCTCGGCTCCGACACCGGCGGCTCGATCCGGCTGCCGGCGCATTTCTGCGGCATAACCGGGCTGAAGCCGACCTATGGCCGCGTGAGCCGCGCCAACGCCATGCCGCTCTCCTTCTCGCTCGACACGGTCGGCCCGCTGGTGCGCAGCGCTGCCGACGCCGCGCTGATCATGGAGGCGATTGTCGGCGCCGACCCGCTCGACCCGACCACCGTCGGCGCGCCGGCCTGGAACAAGGCCACAGCGTCGCGCACGCCGGATTCACTGACAATCGGCGTGCCGTCGAGTTTCTATGTGGATGGCCTCGAAGCCGATGTCGCCAAGACGCTTGACGCGACCATCGAAACGCTGGGCAAACTCGGCCACAAGATCGTCAAGGTCGAGCTGCCGGACCAGACGCTGCTGGCGGCAGCCGGCCAGATCATTCTCACCGCCGAGGCCGCCGCGTGCCACGCCGCGACCTTGCGCGAGCGGCCGGGCGACTACGGCGCACAGGTGCGGGCGCGGCTGGAGAACGGTCTCGCTTACTCGGCCGTCGAATATCTGGAAGCGCTGCGCTGGCGCGGCCCGGCGCTCGCGGCGCATCTCGAGGCGATCGCAGGCATCGACGTCATCGTCGCGCCGGCCTGCCAGACGGTGGCGCCGAGCATCGCCGACACCGATGTCGGCGCCGGCCCGAACGCC
>DATBIR010000004.1:0-24000 GCA_036556825.1 Beijerinckiaceae bacterium | reverse complement strand
TGTATCGGCGGGAGAAGGCGGCCGGCTGGCCTGCGATCCGGGCAGCGCACGACGCGCATGACGCAAGCGAGGGCGCGCTCGGCCCCAAACGCATCTGACCGTCTCCTCTGCAACGGGCGCCTTCCGAGGACAGCCATGGCGGGCGACGCGATTCAGGCCTGAACGGGCGCGGCACGCGTGCGATGGCGGGGCGCGCCGGAAAGCATGTCGCTGAACTGCCCGGCGAGTGCGGCCACGACCTTGGCGCGATCATAATGCGCGGCGACAAGCGCCCTGCCCCGCTCGGCCCGCCGCGCCCGCTCATCGGCGTTCGCCAGCGCATCGGCGCAGGCTTGCGCGAAGGCGTCAGCATCGTCGCCGCGCCAGAGCCACGGCGGCTCGAGCGGCAGGCCGTGCGCGGCGGCGGTCGTCGTGACCACCGGCACGCCTTGCGCGGCGGCTTCCAACAGCTTCAGCCGCGTGCCGCGTCCGGCGCGCAGCGGCGCGATGGCAAGGGTTGCGCCTTCGTAGAGCGGCTTCAGGTCCGTCACGTAGCCGAGGATCTCGAAGTCCGGGTTGCCGCGCCAGCGCCCGAACAGGCCGCGCCGACGGTCGAGCCGTCGCACGCTGGCCGGAGGATGGGCGCCGGCGACGAGCGTGCGCACAGGGCAAGCCATGCGGGCGCGAAGCCGCGGCCATACTTCCCGTCCGTACCACATGATCCCCTCGATATTCGGCTCGTAGCCGAACGTGCCGACGAAGAGCAGGGTCGAGCCGTTGTCGCGGCGTTGCGGCGCCGGCGGCACCTCGACCGCGTTGGCCACGACCAGCGGCGCCATGGCGGGATGGCGGGCCGCGAGCGTGCCGCGGTCGTCGTCGTTCGAGACCCAGACACGCTCGAACCTCGCCCCCAGCCGCGCGACCATGCGGTCCAGGGCGGCCGCATCGATGCGGTGCCACGCGGCCCTATCGCCGTCGCCGCTCTGCACAGTCATCTCCGCGATGCTCGTCAGGGACGCGTATTCGTCCTCGTCGAGATCGAGGGACAGGCGCGACCCTGCCCCGGCAGCGGCGAGCCCGGCTTCCGCCATGTAGATGCGGCCGACATGGACGAGATCGTAGGCGCGCTGCCGCCCGAGCGCCCGCAGGTAGTCGAGCACCTCCGGCGTCACGCAGGCCGCGTAACTCGGCCGGCCGTAAGCCCGAAAGGCGGCGAGCCGCCGCTGCACGTCGCGCAGCCGCAGGATCATGTCGAAATGCGTGTCGACGGGCTGCCCCATCGGAAAGACGCCCGTCATGATGCCGAGCGACGGCGGCAGGCGGGCCGGCGTCAAGGACGGCACGACGAGATCGACCTCGGCGACCTCGGCGAGCGCCTCGAGGAAGATGCCGAGGCGCATGGCGAGCCCGTTGCCGGTGCGGTCCGGAACGAGCGGCGCGACCATCAGCGCGCGCGGTCGGCGCGGCACGGCCCGGGCTCCTTCCCTGTCCGATGCATGTGGCGCAGCGGGGTGCGCAAAGGGCCCGGGCGAGGCGACGTCTCGCGGAACGGCATCGTGATCGTCCCGCAAGCTCAACCCGCCAGCCGCTCCGGCGCCCGTTCAGCGTCCGCCGCCGCCGGCTGCGCGTGGCCGCCGCGGATCTCCTGCAGGCGGCGCTCCTGCCCCACATAGGCGCGCGCCGCCTCGGACTGGAACATTTCGTAGGTGTCGACGTCGTGGTTGGTGACCGGCGTGATGGCGGTGTCCATGTATTCGTACCGTTTCGGGTCACGCCGGACCCGGTGCCACAGCCGCACCAGACGGATGGCCAGCGTCGCCCATCTCGCCTGCTTCGCGAGAATTTCTACGATCGTGCGCGGGTAGAAGCGCCAGGCCGGCTCGATGCCATATTCGGGACGGCGGTCGCGGCGGTATTTGCGCCTGAACACGCCGACCTCCAGGGGATGGATGCCCTCGATCTCGATGGCGCCCTTGAACCAGCCGAGATCGGCGACCGTCGCGTCCAGGTTGACGCGGAAGCGGCCGGGAACCCCGGTCGCGGCGCGGCGGACGACCCTCTCCACATGCTCCCAGCTGTAATAGCGCGCCCAGGCGAGCCAGTAGGCGCGGTCCCACTCCTCGGGCGTCATGCGGGCATGGCCGGCGGTGCGGTGCGTCAGATCGTATTTGTTGAGATCCGGGTCCATGGGCACGCCGGCGCGGTGGAGCTTCTGGTGGTCCTCGGAGCCGGGCAGCGGCGTCAGGTAGAACACCTCGAGCAGTTCCAGGGGCAGCTCGCGCTTGATCACCTCGAGATCGTGCAGGATCGATTCGACGGTGTCGTTGGGGAAGCCAAGAATGTAGCCGGCATAGGTCATGATGCCGACGGCTTTGAACTTGAGCAGAAGCTCGCGGTATTCGGTGATCTTGTTCTGGCGCTTCTTGGCGCCGATGAGGTTCTGCGGATTGATGTTCTCGAGGCCGATATAGGCGACCTTGACGCCGGCCAGCGCGCATTTCTCGATGAAGCGCGGGATGCGATGGCAGAGCGTGTCGACCTGGATGGTGAGCGTGAAGCCGAGGCGCTCGATCCGGCGCAGGAAGATCAGGCGATCGAGGATCGCTTCCCAGTCCTTGTTGCGGGCGAAATTGTCGTCGGTGACGAAGAAGTCCCGCAGCCCCTGCGCGACATTGGCGCGAATGATTTTCTCGACGTCGTCGGGCGAGCGGCGGCGCGACTTGCGCCCCTGGACGTTGATGATGGTGCAGAACGAGCACTGGTAGGGACAGCCGCGCCCGGCGTCGAAGCTCGTCATGCGGCCGATCGTGCGCTGCACGACGTGCGCCGGCAGGATCGGAATCGGCGCGTCGTCGAGTCCCGGCAGGTCGTTCATGTAGTTGTAGAGCGGCTTCAGGGTGCCCGCGAAGGCGTCCCTGAGCACCAGCTCCAAACGGCCTTCGGCCTCGCCGGCGAAGAGCGACACGCCCATGGCCCTGGCGCGGTCGAGGTCCGGGTCGGCGCCGTCCAGCATGGCGATCACGCCGGACACATGGAAGCCACCGATGACCACCTGCACGCCGCGCGCCAGGAAGGCGCGGGCGATATCGAGGGCGCGCGGAAACTGGTTCGACTGCACGCCGATGAGCATGACCACGCCGCCGTCGCCAGTCTGGATCAGCCTTGCCAGCCGGTCCGGGCGGACGCGGGTGTTGGTCTCGTCGAGGGCGTGCAGGACGATCTCGACATCGTCGCCGAGGACGCGCCGCTCCGCGCAATCCCTGGCGAGCCCGAACACGCAGGCAAGCGAGTTCGACGGGATGACCGACCGCACCCACTGGATCACATAGCCGTCGTCGTCGTAATGCGACGGCTTGATCATGATCACATGGAAGCGCCGTCCCACCTGAGGTCCCCCACGAGGGCGCGACTCGCGCGCGTTATGGTCTCAGAGCCGCTCGCTGCGAACTATAGCCAATCTTTTTGCGTTGCGTAAGCACTGTATCCGGGGGTCCGGATCAGGCTGGTGACCGGGCTGTATTGCGGACCTCGTTCCCATCCTCCCTTAATCCTGAGGCCGAATACTTCGGCCGCCCTTGCCATCACCGGCGCGGCACGGCCGGGTGACGGGCGATCCGGGTCTGCGCCGCCAGGCGGATCGGGGCGTTGACGGCGCCGAAGCCGCTATAGCGCCGGCGCTCGACGATCTCGAAGAAGAAGCCGCCCTCGAGGGTCGTCGTGTAGACCTGGAAGAACTCGGCGTCGCCGGCCCGGTCGTAGAGCACGCTGTGCGCACGCAGGCGGTCGATCGCCTCGGCGGAGAGGTCGGTGCGCGCCTCGAGGTCGTCGTAATAGTTCTCCGGGATCGGCAACAGCTCGACGCCGTTGGCCTTGAGCCGCGCCAGCGTGGCAAAGATGTCGTCGGTCGCCAGCGCGATATGCTGGACCCCCGAGCCGAAGAAGTCGGACAGGAAGCGCGACGCCTGCGTCTGCTGGCTCTGCGAGGCGTTGAGCACGATGCGCACCGCCCCGTCGGGACTCTCGACGACCTGACTCTGCACGACGCCGCCGGGATCGAGCACCGTCTGGGCCGGGGTCTTCGCCAGGTCGAGCAGCGAAGTGTAGAACAGGAGCCAGGTCAACATCTCCTCATACTGCATCGACTGCGAGACGTGGTCGAAGGCCGTCAGGCCCGCGCCTGCTCCGGTGGCGTCGGCGGCCGGCTCGAAATCGACGTCCCACAGCCGGTCCAGCCCGCTCTTGCGGTCGACGAAATAGAGCAGGCTGCCGCCGACGCCGCGCACGGCCGGAATCTCGAGCTCGCCGGGGCCGACGCCCTGCCGGAAGGGCTGGTCGAGCAGCTTCATGGCGCGATCGATGGCGGCGTGGGCATCGTCGACCCGCAAGGCCATGGCGCAGACCGACGAGCCGTGCGTGATGTTGAAGGAATGGGCGAAGCCTTCCTTGTCGCAGTTGACGACGATGTTGATGTCGCCCTGCTTCCAGCGCGTCACGTCCTTGGAGCGGTGCATGCCCGCCCTCGCGAAGCCGAGGGCCTGCAGCACCTTCTCGAAGCCCGCGGCGGCGGCCTCGTCCATGGCGAATTCGACGAATTCGATGCCGCGGCACGGCGCCCGCGGCGGCAGGTCCGGAAGCCCCCTGACCGGCACGCCGGTCTTGCGGCGCAAGGTGTCGAGCATGAAGACGAGAGAGCGCTGGCCGTCGATGGCGACGCTGCGCGCCGAGCCGGCGCGGAAGCGGTCGCTGAAGATCTCGTGCGACAGCAGCCCGTCGTAGCCCGTGGCCTGGAGCGCTTCCATGAAGGCGTCGACCGGCAGGTCGCCCTGCCCCGGGAAGCAGCGGTAATGCCGGCTCCACGACAGGTAATCCATGTCGAGCAGGGGCGCGTCGGCGACCTGGACGAGGAAGATGCGATCCTTGGGAATCGAGCGCATCGGGTTGAGATCGGTCCTGCGCGCCAGGGTGTGGAACGAGTCGAGCACGAGCCCGACTGCCGGATGGCCGGCGCGGCGCACCACCTCCCAGGCGTCGCGGTAGTCGTTGACGTGGCGGCCCCAGGCGAGCGCCTCGTAGGCGACGCGCAGGCCGCGCGCGGCGGCGCGCTCGCCGAGCTCGTGGAAGTCGGCGGCGGCCCGGTCGATGCCGCCAAGCGAATCCGGCGAGACGTTGCTGCACACGAGCAGGAGGTCGCAGCCGAGCTCCTGCATCAGGTCGAACTTGCGCTCGGCGCGCGCGAACACTTTTGCACGCTGCGGCTCGGGCATGCCCTCGAAATCGCGGAACGGCTGGAAGGTGATGATGGCGAGGCCGAGCTCGCCGGCCATGCGGCGCACGTCGGCGGGCGTGCCATTGAACGACAACAGGTCGTTCTCGAAGATCTCGACGCCGGTGAACCGCGCCATGGCGATGGCGTCGAGCTTCTCGTTCAAGGTGCCGCTCAGGCAGACGGTGGCGATCGCGGTTTGCATGGCTTCGTCGAACTCATTTCCTGGCGCGCACCTTCTCGATCTCGGCATAGAGCTCGGTCACGAATTCCTCGCCGAGATCCTTGGTGTATTTCTGGACGATCGGTTTAGCCTTCTCGCGCAGCTTGGCAACCTCGTCGGGCGGCAGCTCGTGCACGACCATGCCGGCCTGGCGGAGCTGGTCGAGCACCTTGGCGGCCTCGTCGCGAGCGACCTTGCGCTGATAGACGGCAGTTTCGGCTGCCGCTTCTTCGAGGATCTTGCGCTCTTCGGCCGACAGCCTGTCCCACGTCCGCTTGCTGGCGATGACGATCTGCGGCGAGTACATGTGGTTGGTCAGGGTGAGGTGCTTCGAAACCTCGTTGTATTTTCCGTCCGGAATATTGAGGAGCGGATTGGTCATGCCGTCGATGGCGCCCTGCTCGAGCGCCGTGTAGGTTTCGGTGAACGGCATCGGCACCGCGTTGGCGCCGGTCGCGTTCATGAAGTCGACGTAGATCGGCGTCGGGATCACGCGCATCTTGAGGCCGCGCAGATCGTCCGCCTTGGCGATCGGCTTCGACCGGGTATGCATCTGGCGAAAGCCGAGATCCCAATAGGCGAGCCCGATCAGGTTCTTGGCCGGAAGCTTGTCGATCAGCTTGCGGCCGACCGGACCATCGATGACGGCGTCGGCCTCCCCGGCGCTGTCGAACAGGAACGGCAGGTCGAGGGCGGCCATCTCCTTGACGTTGCCGGCGAGCAGGCTGGCATTCATGACATTCAGGTCGATGGTGCCGCCCTGCATGGCCGAGACCACCTGCAGGTCGGGCCCGAGCGTGCCTCCGGGAAACGGCCGCACGGTGATCTTGCCGCCGCTCTTCCGGGCGACGATCTCGGCGAATTTCTCGACGCCGAGGACCTGGGGGTGCCCCCTGTTGCTCGCCGACGGAAAGCGCAGCGTGCGCGTCTGGATCTGGCCCTGCGCCTCGGCAAGCTGCCCGAGCAGAATGCCGCCGGGCACGAGCAGTGCCGCCAAAAGCTTCATGATCGATGTGCGCATGAGTGCCTCCCCTGGTTCAGTCGAGCCCTCCCACCATCCCGTCGCGGGCTTGGTCTTGATCGCGCCGGCAACGCGACCGTCGCGCGGCGGCGAGGACGGCCGGTGCCGACCGCCGTCCCGGCCACGCGTTCAGTTGGTGCCGCGTTTCCTGGCGATTTCGGCGACCACTTCCTGGTAGGTCGCCTCCCCCACCTCCTTGGCGAATTTGTCGATCACCGGCTTGGCCTTGTCGCGGATGCGGGCGAGCTCCTGCGGAGCGATGTCGTTGATCTGCATGCCGCCCTTCTTGAGGCCGGCGAGCGCCTCGTCGGCCAGCTTGCGCGAGACCTGGCGTTGGTAGATCTTGGCCTCGTCGATCGCCTCCTGAAGGATCTTCTTCTCGTCGCCCGAGAGCTTGTCCCAGCTGCGCTTGCTGATCAGGACGGATTGCGGGTTGTAGATGTGGCGCGTCGCCGAGGCGAATTTCTGCACCTCCTGGAACTTCGAATCGTAGATCACCGTATACGGGTTCTCCTGGCCGTCGATGACCTTCTGCTCGAGGGCCGTGTAGACCTCCGGGAACGGCATGGCGATGGTGTTGGCGCCGAGCGTGTTGAACAGCTCGATGAACAGCGGCGATTGCAGCACGCGCAGCTTCAGGCCGGAGAAGTCCTCGAGCCTGGTGATGGGCCGCCTGCTGTTGGTCACGTTGCGGAAGCCGAGTTCGAAATAGCCGAGGCCGACCAGCCCTTTGTCGGACAGCTTGTCGAACAGCTTCTTGCCGACCGGGCCGTCGACGACGGCGTCGGCCTCCTCGGGCGTGTTGAACAGGAAGGGCAGGTCGACGACCGCGAAATCCTTGACGATGCCGACCAGGAGACCGGCGTTCAGCACCATGAGATCGAGCGTGCCGCCCTGCAGGGCCGAGACGTTCTGCAGGTCGCCGCCGAGCTGGCCGCTCGGGAAGATGCGCACCTTGATCTTGCCGCCGCTCTTCTGCTCGACGAGGTCGGCGAATTTCTTGGCGCCCTGCCCTTGCGGGTGCTCCATGGAGTTCTGCTGGGCCCAGCGCAGGGTCCGCTCCGAGACCTGCGCATCGGCGCCGTGCGCGAGAAGCCCGACGCTGCCGGCGAGCAGCGACGCCAAAACCAGTTTCAGACGCGTCATGACACCCTCCCTCCAGGTTCCCCCTCTCCCGCGAAGCGGGAGACGTCGAGTTGGCGACGCCGGCCAGGCGACGGCCGCATCCGCAGTTTTCAATTCCCCTCACCCTAACCCTCTCCCGCAAGCGGGAGAGGGAAAATTACGGCGCTAGCCGGCCAGCCAGCGCGCCGGCCACAGCACAAGGCCCGGGAACAGCACCATCAGGAACAGGACCACCAGCTCGGCGAGCATGAACGGCCACACGCCCTTCATCAGATCTTCCATGCTGATGCGCGCCACGCCGGCGACCACGTTGAGCACGGTGCCGACCGGCGGCGTGATCAGGCCGATCGAGTTGTTGACGATGAACAGCACGCCGAAATAGACCGGGTCGATGCCCGCCGCCTTGACGACCGGCATCAGGATCGGCGTGAGGATCAGGATGGTCGGCGTCATGTCCATGGCAGTGCCGACGATCACGACGATGACCATGATGGCGATCAGCAGAAGGGTCTGATTGCCCATGAACGGCCGCAGCAGATCGACCACGCTGGTGGCGACCTCGGACACCGTGATCATCCAGGCCGAAACCAGGGCGGCGGCGACCAGGAACATGACGATCGACGTCGTCTTCGCCGCCGTGACGAACACCGCATAAAGCTCGGACGGCTTCAGCTCGCGGTAGACGAACACGGCGATGATCAGGGAGTAGACGGCCGCCACCACCGCCGCCTCGGTCGGCGTGAACACGCCGAACTTCAGACCGAAGATGATGATCAGCGGCAGCATCAGGGCCCAGAAGCCGTCGAGGACGGCGCGCCCCAGCTCGCCGCGCGAGCGCTTCGGCGGGCTGGCGATGTTCTCCTTGCGCACCTCCCACCACCAGGCGAAGGCGAGCCCCATGCCGATCAGCACGCCCGGGACGATGCCGGCCAGGAACAGCTTGGTTATGGAGACGTTGGCGACGACGCCGAAGATCACGAAGCCGATCGAGGGCGGGATGACCGGCCCGATGATGCCCGAGGCCGCGATCAGGCCCCCGGCGCGCGCCTTGTCGTGGCCGGCCTGCACCATCATCGGCACGAGCAGCGCCGAAAGCGCGGCCGCGTCGGCAACCGCCGAGCCGGACAGCGCCGACAGGATGCAGGCGGCGACGATGGCCACATAGCCGAGGCCGCCCTTGACGTGGCCGACCGCGGCGAGGGCGACGTTGACGATGCGCTTCGACAGGCCGCCGGTATTCATGATCTCGCCGGCCAGCATGAAGAACGGCACCGCCATCAGCGGGAACGAGTCGGCGCCATTGATGACGTTCTGGGCGATGATCTGTGCGTCGAACATGTCCTGATGGACCATCAGGGCGACGCCGCAGATCAGCAGGGCGAAGGCGATCGGCATGCCGAGGGCCATCGCCCCCAGGAGCGAGCCGACGAAGACGGCGATCGTCATGGCCGCTACCTCTTGTGCGAGCCGAGGGGAGCGGAGGCGGCCGGGGTCAAAGCGGTTTCACGCAGGTCCCGCTCCCTGAGCTCGCGCTGCAGCTCCTCGAACTCTTCCTGCTCCTCGGATTCCTTGACCATGACCAGCTCGTCTTCGGACAGCTGCCCCGTTACGAGCCGGTAGAGATCGGCAAGCAGGATGCCGCCCGCCGACACCGCGAAGACGAGGCCGACGCCGTAGAACAGCCCGGTCGAGAGTCCCGAGGCCGGCGCCACCACGTTCCAGTTGATCAGCGTCTGCTCCCAGCTGCCGACGAGCAGCAGCCAGGTGGCGTAGAGCATCAGCAGCTGGCTCACGATCAGCGCCACCTTCTTGCCGGTGCGGGGCAGGCGCTTGACGAGCGAGTCGACGCCGAGATGGCCGTGCTCGCGCAACGCGACGATGGCGCCGAGGAAAGTCAGCCACACGAACAGCCAGCGCGACACTTCCTCCGAAACGGTGATGCCGGAGTTGAAGGCATAGCGCAGCACCACGTTGCCGAAGACCAGGACGACCATGATCGCCAGGAAGAGCGCGATCAGGAATTTCAGCAGCTTGAAATAGCCCTCGATAATGGCGCTCATGGCCGTCTCCTCCTGGCTTCCCGTCTTGGCGGCGGATTGCGACGCCGGTCGATGTTACATCAATCTGCCCGCCGCCTCACGCCATTACTGGGGCCCTGCCGCCTTGCAGGTGGACCATCTCGCCCGTCGCCGCCGAACGCTTGACCGCCTCGATCACCCGCAAGGTCGCCAAGCCCTCGCGGCCCGAGACCAGGGGCTCTTCCTCGCCGCGGATGACCCTGCAGAAGTGTCGGACCTGCAGGCGCAGCGGGTCTTCAGGCACGCAGGCGAGCCGCTCGCGCGCGAGCGGCTCCCACCAGCTGCGCCGGTCGGGATTGCGCCATAGCTCCAGATGCGGGATCGTCAGCGAGGCATGCGTGCCGCCGACCTGGTAGCAGGACTGGTCGGTCTGGTGATAGGCCGGGTTCTCGCCCGCCGTGAGCTCCCAGCTCCAGGGCGCCACGATCGTGTCCGACACCGTCACCGTGGCGAGCACGCCGCTCAAGAAACGCAGCAGGATGACCGTCGTCTCCTCGACCGCGTAGCCGCGCACCGCGTTCGATTCGAGCGCATGCACGGCGGCGACGTCGCCGCACAGATAGCGCAGATTGTCGACGTCGTGGATCAGGTTGAGAAAGACCGGCCCGGCCCCCTTGTCGCGGCGCCAGGCGACGTCGAAATAATCGTCGGGCTTGAAGAACCAGCAGATGCCGTGCACGGCGACGACGGTGCCGAGCCTGCCTGCGTCGATCGCCTGCCGGGCCGCCTGGATCATCGGGTTGTGGCGGCGGTGATGGCCGACCAGAAGGGGCACGCCCGCCGCCTCGGCCGCGTCGACCAGCCTGGTCGCGGACGCGACGTCGTCAGCGATCGGTTTCTCGACGAGCGCCGGCACGCCGGCCGCGATGCTCTCGAGGCCGTTCGCCACATGCATCTGGTTGGGGGTGGCGATGATCACGCCGTCGGGCCGGTCGGACGCCATCAGGTCGGCGAAGCTCGCGAACCGGCGCGTGCCGTGCGCATGCGCAGCCTGCTCGCCCGCCGGCGACGGATCGACCACGGCCGCGAGCTCGGCCATCGGTTCGGCGGCGACGTGGGCGATGTGACGCCGGCCGATCAACCCGGCGCCCAGCACCGCGAGACGAACCGGTCGGGTCATGGCCCCCTCCCACATCGACAATGTGCAAGTTGCGAACACCGGACTTGCGGGTCACGGGCGTGCCCGAGATCCGCATCGAGAACGTGGCGCCGCCCGCTGTCCCTAGGTCGTCGCGCGGCCGATCAGCCGGGCCAGGCGCTCGATGGCCAGCGTGTAGCCCTGCGTGCCAAGGCCGGCGATCACGCCGTCGGCCCTGAGCGACACGTAGGAATGGTGCCGGAAGGCTTCGCGCTTGTGCACGTTCGAGATGTGGACCTCGATCACCGGCGCGTCGAAGGCGTTGAGCGCGTCGAGGATGGCGACCGACGTGTGCGTGAATGCCGCCGGGTTGATGACGATGCCGGCGGCCGTCTCGCGCGCTTCGTGGATCCAGTCGATGATCTCGTATTCGCGGTTGCTCTGGTGGAAGCGGATCTCGAGCCCGTGCTCGCCCGCGACGCGCCGGCATTCCGCCTCGACATCGGCGAGCGTCTCGTGGCCGTAGATCGCCGGCTGGCGCTTGCCGAGCAGATTGAGGTTCGGGCCGTTCAGGACGAAGACAAGGCGGCTCATCAGACAATTCCGTGGTTCGGCCCGCGGGCGGTGGGCAAATACCGTGCGTCTGAAGGCCGTCCTGCGCACCGTGCGCCGGGCTCACCCTGCCTGCTCGCGACCGGCTGTGCAAGGCGCACCAAGCCGATGTTGACGGATCGGGAACGGCCCGGTCATCCTGTCGGCTGGCGGCAGCGGGCGGTCGGCAATGGAGCGGAGGAGGAGCGATGATCCGCGGCACGACGACCTTGATCGCGCATCTCGGCTACCCGACCGAGACCTTCAAGGCGCCGATGATCTACAACCCTTACTTCCAGAAGCACGGCATCGACGCGGTCGTGATGCCGATGGGAGTCAAGGCGGAGGATTTTGCGCAGGTGTTTCCTGCCCTGTTCCGGCTGACCAATATCCGCGGCGCGCTGATCACGATGCCGCACAAGATCGCCACGGTGGCTCTGCTCGACGAGGTCACGACGACCGTGAAGATCGCCGGCTCGTGCAACGCCGTGCTGCGGCGCCCCGACGGCTCGCTGCTCGGCGACATGTTCGACGGCGCCGGCTTCGTGCGCGGGTTGCTGCGCAAGGGCCAGCGCCTGGAGGGAGCGCGCGTGCTCGTGGTCGGCAGCGGCGGCGTCGGCTCCGCCATCGCCGCTTCGCTGGCAGCCGCCGGCATCGCCGCGATCACGCTGTTCGATGCCAATCCCGGCGCCGCGGCGGCGCTCGGCGGACGGCTGCGCGAGCATTATCCGAAGCTCGAGGTGGCGAGCGGGGGCAACGACCCGGGTGGCCATGACGTGGTCGTCAACGCGACGCCGCTCGGCATGAAGGCGGGCGACCCGTTGCCCGTCGACGTGGCGCGGATCGCGCCCGGCACCTTCGTCGGCGAGGTGGTCATGAAGGAGGAGATCACGCCGCTTCTGCGCGCCGCGCAGGACAAGGGGTGCCCGATCCAGGTCGGCACCGACATGCTGTTCGAGCAGATCCCCGCCTATCTCGAATTCTTCGGCTTCGGCACGACCACACCGGACGAGCTCCGCGCAATCGCCCAGATCAAATACTGAACGTCATCCGACGCGGCCATGAAGTCAGCAGGCGATCGGCTTCGGCACGATCACCGATTGCCTTCCAGCCGCGGCCGAAGCCGCTCAGACGGGCAGCTTGGATACGTCCTTCCAATAGTCGCGCATCTGCTGCTCGCGGTTGCGGTCATGCCAGACGTCGTTGCCGAAGAACGGAGGCGCTCCTCTGATCTGCTCTTCGGTGATGTCGGTGCGGTAGCCGCCGAACTCGCGATCGTAGACGAGCTTGTCCCAGGGCAGCGTATGGTGGTGCACGCCGACCCCGAGGAAGCCGCCGAAGGTCACGTCGACATAGAGCACGCGGCCGCTGACCTTCTCGATCAGCAGTCGCTTGATGGTGCCGACCTCGTTGCCGTGGCGGTCGAACACCGCCGTGCCCTCGACGCGGTCGCTCTCGATGATCGGCTTGGGTGAGGCTTCGGCGCGCAGCGGTCCCCACAGATAAAAGCCATTCTCGCGAATGCCGGTGGCGACGACGGCGCGGCTGATGCCGAGGGTCCATTCCTCGTCCGGACCGATGCGCCGGGCCAGACTCCATGGCCCGTCCTCGGCCGGCAGCTGGCTTCCGGATTCGTCCTCGGCGAAGCCGCGCAGGTCCGGGGCGCTGGCAGACTGGAACACGTAATATGTTCGCATAACGGCCTCCATGCAGCCGCCCCCGGCCATTGCTTCACGAGTCGGGGGCAAATGCAAGCACCCATCCCTGTCCCAATTTCGGGAGAGACCGAGTCCGCTGCGGCGAACCCGGAGGGCACTTTCACCTCGGTCCAACCCTCTCCCGCTCGCACGCCGCTTGTCGCCGACATGCGCAAGAAGCGCGGATCTCGGGCCTCCCCGGGATCGCCGCGCGAGTCGGCATCACGGACAGGCGGGAAGGCCGGGCTGACCGCATGGTGGGCGGCGAACGCCGCCGCGCGGCTCGGGCCGCGGTCGCTGCTGCGGCGGGTACACGCGCTGCTGCTGCGCCTGCTGTTGCGACAGCGCCGGCGAGCGCTGCGCCTGTGGCGGCGGTTGCCGCACCTGGTATTGCCGGGCCTGCTGCTGTTGCAGCTGATATTGCCGTGCCTGCTGCTGCAATTGATATTGCCGCGCCTGCTGAGATTGCAGCTGATCCTGGCGCGCCTGAAGCTGCTGCCGTTGCAGCTGCTGGCGCATCTGGAGCTGCTGCTGACGCGCCTGCTGCTGCTGATGCGCCTGCTGCTGGCGCAGCTCGAGCTGGCGGCGCTGCTCCGGCGTTGCCACGGCATTGGCGGGCGCCGCGCCCGATGCGCGCGCCGGCATCTGGCCGCGCGACGCCGGAACGACGGCGCCCCGGACCCTTTGATCCGGCGTCAGCGTGGGGGTGGTCGCCGCAGGCAGCGGCTGGGCGCGCGTGCCCGGCAGAGGCCTCCCCGGAGCAAGGCGCGGCGTCGGCGACTGGCCCGGCATGGTCGACGCCGCGCCGAGCGCATTGCCCTGCCCGGGACGCGACAGCGACGCGGGCCGGACGGTCGTCGCGCGCTGTGAAAGCGAGGGCGGCAGCGTCGGCGCAAGCAGCGCGGCGCCGGTACGTGGAGCACCGCGGGACCCCTGCCCTGCTCCCCCGGGAGCGCGCAAGGTCGCGGTCGCCGGCGGCGACGCCAGCCTGCGCACCGCCCCGCTCGGCGTCCTGACCGTGACGGTGTTGGTCGCGCTGTTGACCGTGACGGTATTGTGCACGTTCCTGAAGATCACGTTGCTTGGCGGCGGCCGCCGCACATAGGCCGGCGGGCGCACCCAAACGGGCACGGGCGTGTAAACCGGCGTCGGCAGCACATAGACGGCGACCGGCGGTGGCGGCGGCGGCAGCAGCACGAATTCGAGCGGCGGCGGCGGCAGCAGGAACACCGGCGTCGGCGGCGGTGGCGCGAAGGCGAAGGCCGGATCGTCGAGCACGACGACCGGCCGCTCGATGTAGACCACCTCCTCGGCCGGCGGCGGCGGCAGCTCGTATTCGATTTCGGCGAATGAGTCGGGCGGCTCGACGGCGGCGGCGAGGATCTGGAGCCGCCGGTGCGCGTCGCCGGCGTGCGGCCCGCGCGGATAGCGTCGCAGATACGACCAGTAGGCGGGCGGTGTGTCGACCATGCGCGTTCGTCGCCAGGTGAGCGCCTCGCGCCGCGCCGCCAGCATGGCGCGCGCGCGCCTGGCCAGCGGATCGCCGGGAAAAGCCGCCACGAATTCCGAGTAGCTGTCGACGCTGTCGCGTTCCAAAGCCAGGGCGTAAGCCTCCTTGACGCCGATCTCGCGCAACGGCCGCGTGCGCATGGCAGCCGCCGGCGCCGTGTCCGTCAGCGGCGGCGGAGCGTCGGCGGTACGCTCGAAGAAGACGAGCGGGACCTTGACGCGCGAGACGTGCCACGGCACCTGGGCGCCCTTGGTCGCCTCGTGAACGCGCAGACGCACGCGATCGAACATGTCACCGAGCGGCAGGCCGCCCTCGCGCATGACCTCGGCGAGCGCCTGCGCATAAGGCCCGTAAGCCCCTTGCGCTTGCGGCGCGACCGTGTTCGGAGCCGCGTTGAAGGCCAGCAGCATGCGGGCCTCGGGCTCGACGAGGGCCAGGCCTCCGGCCAGCGGCGTGCCGCCTTGCGCGAACGGACCCGCGCGCGCGGCGTCGAGGATGATGATGCCGGCTTTCAACGGCAGCGCCGCCAGCGGCCGCGAGAAATCGGAGATGCGCAGCGCTTCGGCCGGCACGTCGGCATCCCGGGCGATGCGTGCGTCCACGGGCACGAGGTAATTCTCGCCCTCGAGCTGCAGCCCGTAGCCGCTCATGTAGATCACCGCCACGGTGTCCGGGCCCGAGGCAGCGGCCTTGTCGTTGAAATCGCGAAACGCGCGGCGCAGGGCCTCCTGGTCGAGGTCGCGCGCGCCGACCACGTCGAAGCCGGCCGCCTGCAGTGTCTGCGCGACAAGGCCGGCGTCATTGGCCGGCGTCGGCAGCGCGCCGGCCGCATAGGCCGCGTTGCCGATGACGAGCGCGATGCGCTTCTCCGGCTGCTGCGCGGCTGCGGGCGACACCAGCGTCAGGGCCAGGAAATAGAACACGCACGCGAACAATCTCATGATCTTCCCCAAATCCGAGAGCCGTCGCATCGCCCTGCCCTGAACCGGTCCCGAGGGCCGACCAGGGCGCGCTCGAGCCACCCCTGGAGAAGTCATCGGCCGAATTTCGGCATTGGGCAAGCGGGTCTGCAGGGAGCGCCAGCCGCGGGGATCTGGCGCTTTAACGGGCGATTCACCGCCTGTTGCAGTAATCATGTCATCACTCACCCATTTGCTGCCCCGCAAGGCTGTATTTACGAATGTGCGCCATAGCTTCCTCCAACAAATAACGGGAGGACCACGTTGAGCCATCGAGTCATTACCACCAAACCCGGCTTGCTGAGCCGCTTCTGCGAGTTGCTTGCACGCGTAAGCGATACCCTGCATCTGGCGCGCGAGCTCAAGCGGCGCGGCCCCGGGGGCGCCCGCCGTCTCCTGCAGGAGCGGGGCCTGATGGCCGGCTGACACCGGGCGCTTGCCCAGTGGGCCGCCGCTTACGGTCTACAGGGACTAAGGTCGATCACCCCGTTGCGAGAATACCCTGCCATCAGGCGGCTATGCGCACTCGCCGCACAGCAACGAGCCCGTCGGCATTGAGATCGAATCGAGCCGCTCTGCCGTGGCCGCGACAGCGGGATCAATTCAGATCGAACCGATTGCGCTCCAGATCTCCTTTGCCCGCGTGATTCTCATCGGCAAAGTGGCCCCCGCTTTGCCGGTCATACTCTACTCGTCGTCGGCGATGACGCGGTATTCGGCGCCGTCGATATCGTCGAACTGCCCTGTGTTGAGCGACCACAGGAAGGCGCAGAGGCCGATGAGCCCGAGGGTCAGGGCGATCGGGATCATGAAGACAAGCACGTTCATGAAGCCTCCCGGATGCGAAGCCGCGCGCGCAGCGCGTTCAGGGTGACGACCACCGACGAGGTCGACATCGCCACCGCGGCGATCAACGGCGTCAGGAATCCGAGAGCGGCGAGCGGCACGGCGGCGATGTTGTAGAGCGCCGAGAACCACAGATTCTGCATCATCAGCCGCCTGGCGCGCCGGCCGGCCTCGAGGGCGGCGATCACGGGCGCGAGGCGGCGCCCCATGAACACCGCATCCGCGGCGGCCTGGCTGACATGCGCCGCCGTTACCGGCGAGAGCGACACCGTCGCGGCGGCGAGCGCCGGCGCGTCGTTGACGCCGTCGCCGACCATAAGCACCTTGCGGCCCTGCCGCTCGAGCGCCTCGATGCGCGCGATCTTGTCGGCGGGCGTCAGGCCCGCCGCCCATTCCGCCACGCCGAGAGCGTCGGCGGCCGCTGCGGCCGCCGGCGCGCGATCCCCGGACATGATCATGACCGCATAGCCGTTCCGTGCCAGCCACGCGACCGTCTCGGCGGCGTCCTCGCGCAGGGCCTGCCGCACCAGGAACACGGCCGGAGGGCCATAGCCTTCGCGAAAGCAGATCACGGACGCGTCCGGATGGCACGCGAGCGCCGCCTCCGCTTCATGCGCCGCGCCGCAGAAGGCGGCGCTGCCGAGACGCATCTCGACGCCCCCGGCCGTTGCCCGCACGCCATGCCCTGCGCTTTCCTGTGCGCCAGGCCAGGGCTGCCGCCCCCGCGCGGCTTCCGCCAGGGCCCCCGCGAGGGGATGGCGGCTCGACAAGGCGAGCCGCGCCGCCCGCCCGAGCACGTCCGGATCGTGGCCGGCGTCGATCAGGCTCGGCTCCGGCAGCGTCAGCGTGCCGGTCTTGTCGAACACCACCGTGTCGACGGTTGCCAGACGCTCGAGCGCGTCGCCGCTGTTGAGCAACACGCCTCTGCGAAAGAGCGCGCCCGCCGCCACCACCTGCACGGCCGGGATGGCGAGCCCGAGAGCGCAGGGGCAAGTGATGATCAGGACCGCGACGGCGTTCAGGACGGCGACATGCCAGCCGCCGCCGGCGGCGAGCCAGCCGACCGCGGTCAACGCCGCGGCGACGTGCACGAGCGGGGCGTAAAGCCGGGTCGCGCGATCGGCAAGCCGGAGTGCGTTCGACTTCGCCTCAAGCGCGCGCGACAGCAGCGTATTGACCTCGTCGAGGAGCGTGCCCGAGGCTGCGGCGACGCGGATCGTCAGAGCGCCGGATGCGTTCAACGCGCCCGCATAGACGCGGCTGCCCGGCGCCACCGCGGCCAGGGCCGTCTCGCCGGTGACGAGGCTCTGGTCGATCTCGGACGCGCCCTCCTCGACAACGCCGTCGACGGCGACGCGCTCGCCAGGGCGCACGAGCACGCGGTCGCCCGGGACGACGGCCGAGAGCGGCGCGTCGCGCACCGCGCCGTCGGGGCAGATCCTGGCCGCCGTCTCGCAGCGCAGGGCCGACAGATTTTCCGCGAAGGTGCGGGTGCGGCGCCGCATGTTGCGGTCGAGGAAGCGGCCGACCAGCAGGAAGAACAGCAGCATCACGGCGCCGTCGAAATAGGCGTGCTCGGCATGGCCGAAGGTTTCGACTACCGAGATGACGAGCGACAGCACCACGCCGAGCGTGATCGGCACGTCCATGTTCATGCGGCCGGCGCGCACGGCCCTCAGCGCGCTCGTGTAGAACGGCCGGCCCGCATAGGCGGCGGTGGGCAGTGCGATCAGCGCCTGCACCCAATGAAAGAAGTCGCGCGTCTCGGGCGTAATGTCGGAGACGTTGCCGGCCCAGACCGAAACGGCCAGCAGCATGATGTTCATCGATGCAAAGCCGGCCACCGCCATGGCGCGCAAGAGCTGCTTCGCCTCCTGCGCCTCGCCTGCGTCGGCGCGCTTCGGATCGAACGGGTGGGCGCGGTAGCCGAGCGCATCGAGTTCGGCGAGCAGGCGCGCCACGTCGAGCCCGCCCCGCCACTCGACCGCGAGGCGGCGGTCGGTGAAATTGAGGCGCGCCTTCACGACTCCCGGAAGGGCTCCGAGCCCCTTCTCGATGGCGTTCATGCAGCCGGCGCAGCGCACGCCCTCGACGGCAAGTTCGACCCGGCTCGCACCCTCGCGGGTCAGCGACACGAACGGGGAGAAATCACGGGCAAAGGCGTTCATCGCATGGTCCTCATCCGCACCGTGCGCGTGTCAGCGCAGCACAAGGCGGGTCTTGCTTCTGTAGGCGCGCTCGCCGTTGCGGCTGCCTTCGACGACAAGGTCCCACTGTCCAGGCGCGAGGTCGGACATGATCGCCACATGCGCATAGGCTCCTTGCCTGAGCGTGACGACGCGGTCGTCACGCTGCGCCGTCGGGCGCTGAAGAACCGCGCTCCAGGTGACGCCGGTGAGCGGGCGGCCGGACCGGTCGCGCGCCGCGACGCTCACCTGCACCGTGTCGTCCGGCCGGCGCTCGGCCCTGGGCTCCACCTGCCAACCCAGCGCCGCTTGCGCCTGGGCCTGCGCGAGCTCGCCGTTATAGAGCTGGCCGGCGCGATACGCGCTCGTGGTCTCGGCGCCCGTCCAGCTACGCACTGCGGAATAGATCAGGACTGCGTCGGCAGCGGCGACCGTGCCGAAGAAGGTGAGCAGGATCGACAGAACGTGCCATCCGGTCAGACGGCGCCTGGGGATCGAGGCAGCGTGGGTCATGGCGCTTTGAAATAGTCCCTGGCTTGGGCCGGCTCGCCGCCGGCGATGTCGAGCAGGTGGAAGGTGACCGGCGTCGACTTGTCGAGCCTTGCGCCGGCCGGAGCGAAGACGAGGGCGCGCACTTCGCGGGTCGTATCCGGCCCGATGGCGACGACGGGATGGCCTGCGACGCTTTCATCGATGCCGACGACCTCGACGCGGGCGCCGGGCAGCTGCTCGATCTCGAGGGTGAAGCGGCGCTCGAACGGACGCTTGTTGAGGAGCCGCAGAGCATAGCCGTTGCGGATCGAGCCGTCGGCCAGGGTCACGTAGATCGGGTTGCGGTCGTGCAGCACGCTCATGTCGGTGAAGCTGCGCGTCGCCAGCGCATAGAGCATCACCGAAGCGGTCGCGGCGATCACACCCGCGTAGAGGACCGTCCGGGCGCGCACGACCCTGATCACCGGCGGCTCGCCGCGCAGGCGGCGCTTGATGTTATCGTCGGTGTCGTAGGCGATCAGGCCGGTGGGGCGGCCGACCTTCGTCATCACCGTGTCGCAGGCATCGGCACACAGGCCGCACTGGATGCACTCCATTTGCAGCCCGTTGCGGATGTCGATCCCCGCCGGGCACGCAGCGACACATTGGCCGCAATCGACGCAATCGCCGGCCTCCATCCCCTGCGCCCGCAGCCAGTCGTTCTTCTTGGCCGAGCCGCGTGGCTCGCCGCGATCATAGCGGTAGGTGATGTTGAGGGAATGCTCGTCGGTCAGGGCGCCCTGGATGCGCGGCCACGGGCACATATAGGTGCAGACCTGCTCGCGCATGAAGCCGGCGAGTGTGTAGGTGGTGAAGGTGAGAATCCCGATCGAGGCATAGGCGACTGTCGGAGCCTGGAACGTCGCCAGCTCGCGCACCAGCGTCGGCGCGTCGGCGAAGTAGAGCACCCAGGCGCCGCCGGTCCACCACGCGATCACCAGCCAGATTGCGTGCTTGACCACCTTCTTGCCAATCTTGCCCGCCGTCCACGGCGCCGCGTCGAGCTTGATGCGCTCGCGCCGCTCGCCCTCGATCAGGCGCTCGACGGCAATGAACAGGTCGGTCCAGACCGTCTGCGGGCACAGGTAGCCGCACCAGACGCGCCCCGCCACCGCGTTCATCAGGAACAGGACCAGCGCCGCGAGAATCAAGAGTCCGGTGATGTAATAGACTTCCTGCGGCCACAGCTCGATGAAGAAGAAGTAGAAACGTCCTCCCGCAAGGTCGACGAGAATGGCCTGGTCCGGGGCGTGCGGGCCGCGGTCCCAGCGCAGGAACGGCAGCACGTAGTAGATGCCAAGCGTCACGACCAGCAGCGCCCATTTGACCCTGCGGAATCGGCCCTTGACGCCGAGCGGATGGATTTTCTTGCGCGCCTCGTAAAGCGTGTAGGTTCTTGCCGCCGGCGCGACAGCTTCGGTTTGGTTCATTGGTTGTTAATGCGCTGTGGAAGGACCGTCAGATGAATGCCGCCGTGCTACACGGCGGGCCTTGGCGAGGCCTTGATCCAGCGCAAACTATAAAACTCTTGTCATTCCGGAGCCGAGCGCGAGCGAGGAGCCCGGAATGACAATGCGCGTTATTTTCCGCCGCCGAGGCTGTGCACGTAGACCGTGAGCGACTTGATCGTGACCGGGTCGAGACGTCCCTCCCAGGCCGGCATGACGCCTTTGCGCCCATTGGTGACGCTTGCCACGACCTGCTGGCGCGAGCCGCCATAGAGCCAGATCGCGTCGGTGAGGTCGGGCGCCCCCATCTCCTGATTGCCCTTCGCCTGCTCGCCGTGGCACGCAACGCAGTTCTGCTCGAAGATCGCCTTGCCCTCTTCCAGGTTCGGCTTCGCGTCGTATGGCTTGCCGGACAACGACAACACGTAATTGGCCACGGCTTCGATCTCGCCGCGCTTGAGCATGCCGTCGCGCCCGAAGGCGAGCATCTCGCCGGCATGCGCGTCGCTATGGCCGGAGCGGGCGCCGAAGCGGATCGTCTGATGGATCGCCGCGAGCGTGCCGCCCCACAGCCATTCGTCGTCCTGCAGGTTGGGATACCCGGTGCGGCCCGCCGCTCCCGTGCCGTGGCACGAGGCGCAGTTGTCGCCGAAGGCCGCCTTGCCGTTGGCGAGCGCCAGCTCGAGCAGGTCGGGGTTGCTGCGGATCTCGTCCAGCGAGGCGCTGGCGATCGCCTCGCCGAGCGCGCCGCGCGCCGCTTTCGCGGCGGCGACCTCCTGCATTACCGCCTCGCGCTGCGAATGGCCGAGGAGGCCGCGGGTATAATCGTTGACGAGGGGCCATGCCGGATAGGCGATGCAATAGCCGATCGCCCACACGATGGTGGCGTAAAGCCCGTAGAGCCACCAGCGCGGCAGCGGGTTGTTGAGCTCGCGGATATCGTCCCATTCGTGGCCGGTGGTTTCCGTGCCGGACACCGCATCCACGGTCGGCTTCGCTGACTCGCTCATCGCCTCAGTCCTTGTTCAGCGGGATGCGCGCCGCCGCATCGAAGCGGGCGCGGTTGCGCGGCCGCAGGGCATAAACGACGACTGCTGCGAACAGCAGGACGAAGTAGACGAGTCCGCCGGTCTGGGCGAACTGCGCCAGGAAAGCATACGTGCTCATCGGGCATTGGCCTTGTGGTCGTAGAGCTTGAAGTCAACGAGCGTGCCGAGCATCTGCAGATAGGCGACGAGCGCATCCATCTCGGTGACGCGCTTGGCGTCTCCATCGAAATCGCGGACGGCGGCGTTCGGATAGCGCTTCTGGAACTCGTCCACGCCCGCCTCGTCCGGATTGGCCTGTGCAAGCACGTCGTTGCGCGCCCTGGCGATCATCTCGTCGCTGTAGGGGACGCCAACGGCGCGGTTCGCCTTGAGGTCTCCGGCAACGGATGCGACATCGAGCGGCCGGTCGAGGAACGGATAGGCCGGCATGATCGAGGTCGGCACGACGGCGCGCGGGTCACGCAGGTGATCGCGGTGCCACTCGTCGGAATACTTGCCGCCGACGCGCGCAAGGTCGGGACCGGTGCGCTTCGATCCCCACTGGAAGGGATGATCGTACATCGATTCCGCCGCCAGCGAGAAGTGGCCGTAGCGTTCGACCTCGTCGCGCATCGAGCGGATCATCTGGCTGTGGCAGAGATAGCAGCCCTCGCGCACATAGATGTTGCGGCCGGCGAGTTCGAGCGGCGTATAGGGCCGCATGCCCTCAACTTTCTCGACCGTGCTTTTCAGGTAGAAGAGCGGCACGATCTCGATCAGGCCGCCGATCGCCGCCACCAGCAGGATTGCGATGACCAGGAGGATCGAGTTTTTCTCGAGGAACGCGTGCTTGTTCCAGACACCGGGTTGGACGGTTGCCATGATCGTTCTCACTCGGCGGGGACGAGAGCGGGCGCGAGCGCGGGAGCACGCTCCTCTTCCCGCGCCTCGTAGCCGCGTATGGTCATGTAGAGGTTGAAGGCCATGATCAGCGCGCCGACCAGGAAGAGGACGCCGCCGACCGCGCGGATCAGGTAGAAGGGCTGCATCGCCTCGACCGTCTCGAGGAACGAGTATTCGAGGAAGCCCAGCGCATTATAGGCGCGCCACATCAGACCCTGCATGATGCCGGCCACCCACATGGAGGTGATGTAGAGCACGATGCCGAGGGTCGAGACCCAGAAATGCCAGTCGACGAGCCTGAGCGAGTAGAGGTCGCGCTTCCACAGCCACGGCACCAGGCAGTAGAGCGCGCCGAACGAGATGTAGGCGACCCAACCGAGTGCGCCGGAATGGACGTGGCCGATGGTCCAGTCGGTGTAATGCGAGAGCGAGTTGACGGCCTTGATCGACATCATCGGCCCTTCGAAGGTCGCCATGCCGTAGAAGGCGAGCGACACTACCATCAGGCGCAGAACCGGGTCGGTGCGCAGCTTGTCCCAGGCGCCGGACAGGGTCATCAGACCGTTGAGCATGCCGCCCCAGGACGGCATCCACAGGATGATCGAGAACACCATGCCAAGCGTCTGCGCCCAGTCCGGCAGCGCCGTGTAGTGGAGGTGGTGCGGGCCGGCCCAGATATACGTGAAGGTCAGCGCCCAGAAGTGGATGATCGAGAGCCGATAGGAATAGACCGGCCGCTCCGCGCGCTTGGGCACGAAATAATACATGATGGCTAGGAAGCCGGAGGTGAGGAAGAAACCGACGGCGTTGTGGCCGTACCACCACTGCACCAGCGCATCCTGCGCACCGGCGAAGATCGGGTAGGATTTCGAGCCGAACACCGACACGGGCATCGCCAGGTTGTTGACGATGTGCAGCATGGCGATGGTCACGATGAAGGCGAGATAGAACCAGTTCGCCACGAAGATGTGCGGTTCCTTGCGCTTCCAGAGCGTCGCCAGGAACACGAGCAGATACGCAACCCAGACGACGGTCAGCCACAGGTCGGCATACCATTCGGGCTCGGCATATTCCTTGGACTGGGTGATGCCGAGGAGATACCCGGTGCCGGCAATGACGATGAAGAAATTGTAGCCGAGCACCACGAACCAGGGCGCGAGATCGCCGGCGAGGCGCGCGCGGCACGTCCGCTGCACGACGTAGAGCGAGGTGGCGATCAGGACGTTGCCGCCGAAGGCGAAGATCACCGCGGAGGTGTGCAGCGGGCGCAGGCGACCGAAGCTCGTATAAGCCAGATCGAGGTTGAGCGCGGGCGCCCACAGCTGGAACGCGATGATCACGCCGACCAGAAATCCGACGACGCCCCAGACCACGCCGGCGACGGCCGCGAACTTGATCGGTCCGAAATTGTAGTTCGGCTTTCCGGCGATCTCTCGCGGCGGCAGCTCGGCGTCGCGCCTCACGTAGCGATGCAGAATCAGCGCGATGGCGCCGAGGCTCGCCGCACCGGCGAGATAGGCATGGAAGCCGAATC
>DATBIR010000003.1:0-29524 GCA_036556825.1 Beijerinckiaceae bacterium | reverse complement strand
GCCCTTCTACACGCTCGGACCGCTCACCACCGACGTGGCGCCGGGCTACGACCACATCACGAGCGCCATCGGCGCGGCCATGATCGGCTGGTTCGGCACGGCGATGCTCTGCTACGTGACGCCGAAGGAGCATCTCGGCCTGCCCAACCGCGACGACGTCAAGACCGGCGTCATCACCTACAAGATCGCCGCGCACGCGGCCGACCTCGCCAAGGGCCATCCGGCCGCGCAGCTGCGCGACGACGCGCTGTCGCGCGCGCGCTTCGACTTCCGCTGGCAGGACCAGTTCAACCTGTCGCTCGACCCCGACACCGCCCGCGCCTTCCACGACGAGACGCTGCCGAAGGATGCGCACAAGGTGGCGCATTTCTGCTCCATGTGCGGCCCGAAATTCTGCTCGATGAAGATCACCCAGGACCTGCGCGCCGAGGTGCAGGCGATGGGCGACAACGAACGCGCCGCCCTCGAGGGGATGGCGAAAAAGAGCGAGGAATTCTTGAAGGGCGGCGGGCAGCTCTACGTGGACGCGGCGGAGTAGCAGCGACGCTGTCCTTGTCATGGCCAGGTCTGGTGGCCCCTGAGTGCCCGGACAGCGCGAAGCGTCTCCGCACCGGCACAAGACCGGTGATGACATCGGCCCGGAGTCCGTTCGGTTACTTTAGCGCGCAACACACGGGCATGCGCTGGCATCGGGCCGCACCGCTGAGCAGGAATCGGGTCGCGTCCGGCGCGCGGCCGCGGCAAGGTCGGACCATCACGCGATGGAGTCAGACCATGTTCCGCATCACGGGACTGCCCGCCGAGCATTTTGCGCATCTGTTCGCGCTGTCCGACGCGGACCTTGCGGCGCAGGGCGCAGTGCGCCGCATCGCCGACGGGCGACGGCCCGGCTATCCCTGCCGGGTGAGCCTGACGGATGCGCGAGAGGGCGACGAGCTGATCCTGCTCAATTACGAGCATCACGCGGTCGCCACGCCCTACCGTATGCGCTTCGCCATCTATGTGCGCCGAGGCGAGGAGACCTTCGACCGCGTCGATGAGGTGCCGGCGCAGCTGCGCACACGCACGCTCGCGGTGCGCGCCTACGACGCCGGCGGCATGATGGCCGGCTGGAAACTGGTCGAGGGCGACGCCGTCGAGGACGCCATCGCGGCGCTGTTCAGCGATCCGCGCGCGGCCTACCTGCACATCCATTACGCGGCGCCGGGCTGCTACGCGGCGCGCGTCGAGCGGGCGTGACCTCTCCCGCTTGCGGGAGGTCGCGTCGCGGAGCGACCGGGCGAAGGCATTATCGCGAAAGCATCGTGCCCTCAGTGCGTATGTCCCCTCACCCAGACCCTCTCCCGCAAGCGGGAGAGGGAGAATGCGCCCGCCCCATTCCGCCCGCGCTTGCCGCGCGCTAGGGTTGCCGTGCGGCCGGGGCGAGCGCCGCCCCGCGCCCGTGGGAGGAAAATCGCCATGACACGTCTGTCGAAAACGCACGCCGCCGCGGCGGCGCTGCTCGCCTTTGCCTGCGGGGGTGTGGGGTATGCGCCGCCGGCGGGTGCCCAAAGCGAGGGCTTGATCGTCCTGTTCGACGGCAAGAATCTCGACAACTTCAACAAGGTCGGCGACGCCAACTGGCGCATCGAGGACGGCGCCGTGGTCGCCGACAAGGGCGTCGGCTTCCTGGTGTCGAAGAACCCGTATGCCAACTACCAGCTGCGCGTCGAGTTCTGGGCCGACGACGACGTCAACAGCGGCATCTACATGCGCTGCAGCAATCCGGCCGAGCCGACCGACAAGACCTGCTACGAGGCCAACATCTACGACAAGCGGCCCGACCCGACCTTCGGCACCGGCGCCATCGTCCACCTCGCCAAGATCGAGTCGCCGACGAAAGTGGGCGGCAAGTGGAACACCTACGAGATCACCGCCAAGGGGCCGGAGATCACCGTGGTCCTCAACGGCCAGACGACGGTGAAGGGTCTCAAGGACGAGCAGCTCAAGAGCGGGCCGGTCGCCCTGCAATACGGCGAGAGCGTCGTGAAGGGCAAAGGCGTCATCAAGTTCCGCAAGGTCGAGATCAGGCCGTTGTAGGCGTTTGAGGGGAGTGCCTAACGCGGACAGGCCGCTCCCCTCACCCGGTGCGCGACTGCTGTCGCGCACTCGACCTCTCCCTCCGGGAGAGGCGATGTACGGCCGCGCTGGAACGGCGATCGCCCTGCCCCGTCGACCCGGCATCAGAGAAGGAGGCCGAGATGGCGAGCAGAGGCGGCAAGGACAGTCTCATGAAAGGCGATGCCCCGAGCCACCGGGGCGGCGACCACATCCGCAAGGCGCAGGAATGGGGCGGCGGCTCGAATGGCTCGAAGGGGCCGGTCACGTCAGCCGACAAGCGCAACCAGAATTCCAGCGCCAAGAGCTGAGCCCCCCTTCCGACCGCGGCGGCGATGCCGCTGTCGCCGCTCGGGCACAGCCTGCGAGCGGACGAACCGGGTCACGGACGGTTATGCTTGCGTGCCATCAGGGTCACACGTTGCGATTGTGACGCCTCGTCGCAGCCAGGGCGCCGCCTCCAGATCCGTGCCCCTTCAGGCCAACGCACTGATTCAGCTGTAGTTTTTCTGCGCTAACCACAGCTCCAATCGAAGCCGGGACGAGCGCCGCGAGCCCTCGACAGCAACTTACGAATTGCTAAGGTTGCTGACTGGTTAACGAGTGCGTTCATGTCTTCGCTGTATTTCGAGTCCCTTCGCCGACCTGTCGACGCCCCCCTCCCCGTCCCCGGTTTCATCCAGCCGGATCTCGCCACGATCCTGGTCCCGGAGCGCCCCCTGTTCGGGCTGCGCCAGCTCGAGGTCGATTGGGAGGAGCCGACCGGCACCCTGTGGACGCATATGCGCTTCCGCGGGCGCCCGAGCTACAATCCGGACCTGCTGATCGATTTCCGCGCCTGGCAGGACGGCATCGAGCGCATGTTCGCCGGCCGCGAAACCGATCTCCGCTACCTGGTGCTGGGGTCGCGCTTCCCCGGCGTGTTCTCGCTGGGCGGCGACCTCAAGCAGTTCGCCGGCTGGATCCGCAAGCGCGACTACGACGCGCTCGTGCATTACGGCAAGTCGTGCGTGCACATCCTTCACCGCAACATGGCGGGCCTCGACCTGCCGGTCGTCACCATCGGCCTCGTGCAGGGCGACGCGCTCGGCGGCGGCTTCGAGTCGGTGCTGTCGTTCAACCTGATCGTCGCCGAAAAAGGCGCCAAGTTCGGCTTTCCGGAAAACCTGTTCGGGCTGTTCCCCGGCATGGGCGCCCTGAGCCTCCTGGCGCGGCGCATCGGCACGGCCCGGGCCGAGGCCATGCTGCTCAGCGGCGCCACCTACACGGCCGAAGAGATGCACGAGCTCGGCGTCGTGCAAATCCTCGCCGAGCCCGGCGAAGGCGCGGCGGCCGTGCGCCACTACATCGACCGGCACGCCCGCCGCCACAACGGCCACCGGGCGATCTACCGCGCCGCGCGCGAGGTCAATCCGGTGCCGCTGGTCGAGCTCGAACGCATCGTCGAGATCTGGGCGGAGGCGGCGCTGAACCTGCGCGACAAGGATCTGCGCGTCATGGAGCGCCTCGTCGCCGCGCAGGACCGGCTGCTCGGCATCCCGGCGGTCGCCGCCGAATAGCGGCCCGCCACGAATCCCGCAGCGTTTTGATTCCTTTGGAACGCTGATCTCTTTCGGCGAAACGGTATCCATCCCGGATCACGTCCGGCAGGCTTTCGCCGGATCATGCTCAAGCGCGCCGCGTCAGGCGACCTTGCGTTTGCCGGTCGGCGCGTCGGCGATGCGCTTCCTGAGGGCGTCGGCTGGCATGGGCCGGCCGAGAAGATAGCCCTGCCCTTCGGTGCAGCCCTCGGCCTTGACGATGCGCAGCTGCTCCTCGGTCTCGATGCCTTCGACGGTGATGTCCATGCCGAGGTCGGCGCCCATGCCGGCAATGGCGCGGATGATCGCGACGGAGCCTTCGTCGATGCCGAGATCCTTCACGAATGACCCGTCGATCTTGATCTTCTGGAACGGGAATTTGCGCAGGTAGCTGAGCGACGAATAGCCGGTGCCGAAATCGTCCAGGGACATGCGCACGCCGAGCTTCTGAAGCTGGCGCATCGCCCGCATGGTGGCGTGGCTGTCCTGGAGAAGCACCGTCTCGGTGATCTCCAGCTCCAACCGGCCCGGAGACAGGCGCGAGCGCGCCAGCGCCGTCACCACCGTGCTGGCGAGGTTGGTGTCCTTGAACTGCGCCGGCGACAGATTCACGGCCACCTTGACGTCGCTGGGCAACCTGGCCGCCTCGGCACAAGCCTGGTTGAGCACCCACTCGCCGAGCTGGATGATCAGGCTCGTCTCCTCGGCGATCGGGATGAACTCGGCCGGCGAGACCAGCCCGCGCTCGGGATGGTGCCAGCGCAGCAGCGCCTCGCAGGCGCAGATGCGCCCGGTCTTGAGATCGATCAGCGGCTGAAAATACACTTCCATCTCGCCGCGGCCGAGGGCGTTGCGCAGGTCCATCTCGAGCGCGCGCCGCGCCTGCGCGGCGGCATCCATGGCCGGCTCGAAAAAGCGGAACACGCCGCGCCCGTCCGCCTTGGCGGCGTAAAGCGCCATGTCGCTCTTCTTCATGAGCTCGTCGGGATCGACGCCGTCGCCGGGCGCCAGCGCAATCCCGACGGAGGCCGTGATGTGGACGCGATGGCCATCGATGTTGAAGGGGGCCGCCAGCGCATCCAGCAGGCGCTGCGCCATCCGGCCCGCCTCCTCGGGCTGCGTGAGCCGCGCGTTGAGGACGACGAACTCGTCGCCGCCCAGCCGCGCCACGGTGTCCGACCGGCGCACCGCCGCCTGAAGGCGCTGGCCGACCGCATTGAGAAGGCGGTCGCCGACCGGGTGTCCGAGCGTGTCGTTGATGCCCTTGAAGCGGTCGAGGTCGATGAGGTGCATCGCCATGTAACCGCTGCGGCGCTGGAGACGGGCCAGGGCGCTGGCGATGCGCTCGCGGAACAGGTTGCGGTTCGGCAGCCCGGTCAGCTCGTCATAGCGCGCCATGTGGGCGATGCGGTCCTCGGCCTGCTTGCGCTCGGTGACGTCCTCGAAGATGACCACGGAGCCGCCGTCGGGCATGGCGCGGCGCGACAAGGCCATCCAGCGCTGGTCCCTGAAGGGCATGAAGATCTGCTCGACCTCGCCCATCGACAGGCGGCGCAGCTCGGGCCAGAGCTGCGGCACGCTCGCCTCAGGATGATTGCCGATCCTGACGCTGCGCCGCACGAGGTATTTGGCCCGGGCGCCCGCGACGACGGCGCTGTCCGGCAGGCCGGCGAGCTGCAGGAAGCGCTCGTTCCAGACCAGCAGCCGGTTCTGCCCGTCGAACATGCAGAGGCCGTGCGACATGTTGTTGAGCGCCACGTCGAAACGCTTGGTCTGGTCCTCGAAGCGCGTCGTCAGGACGGCCTTGTCGCGCGTCGTGACCAGCGCCTCGACGACGACGTCGCGGATGATCAGGCTGATGTCGCACATGCTGTAGACGAAGAGCAGCAGCACCACGCCCATGGCCGCGTGCATCACGTCGCCATAGACCAGGAGCCCGATGGCCAGCGGAACGATCGCCAGCATAATCTGGCCGATGGCGATGAACGGCCGCCCCGCGTTGCGGCCGGAAATGCCGGCGGCATAGCCGGCCGATGTGGTGGCGACGACGAGGTGGAGCGCCCCGTCCGTGTGGTTCAGCACCGTCAGGATTGAGAGCAAACCGAGCAGAGCGGCGAAAGACCACGCAGCGGCCGTGTAGATCCGCTCCCAGCGGCGCACGCGCCGGAAATCGGTCGCGTCGCGACGCCGCTTGTAGAGGAAAGCCGAAGCGACGCGCGACAGGCCGACCAGCCAGATGGCGAGGCAACAGGCGAAGAGCCAGGGATCGTTGGCGCGGGTGGCGACCATCGCGGAGATGATCGCGCCGGACAGCGCGCCGACCGCCAAAGGCGCCACCGGCAGGTAGAGCGAGTCGACCAGCGCGGCCCTGACATCCTGCGGGAGCTGCGCGTCGGCCCTTCGCACCGCAAGAGCTTTGTTGAGAAGCATGTCCCGAACGATCCGTTGCCCGACCGCACGGTGGCGCAAAAGAATAAATTTTCTGCAACTTTTCGTTTTGCCGCGCGTCAGGGGACGACCGCCCCGGCAAGCCGTTCGACAGGCATCGTCCGGCTGCATCCGTGAGCGCTGCACGCGGGTATCCCATCCACTCGGACGAACACGGGAGAAGCCTATGCGCACCATTGCGGTCGCCCTCGCAGCGCCGATGCTGCTCGCCGTCGCGGGCGCCGGCGCCGTCGCACAGGAGGATTACGACGGCTGGCCGCCACTGCGGAACCCGTTCGAGAGCACGGGCGGTGGCGGCATCATGATCGACGGCTACAGGCCGGTCGTCGCCGGCAGCACATGCGTCACGGACTTCACGGCCACCGAGCCGAACGGCACGGTCTACTACAACAGCGTCGAGTTCGATGCCGCGCCGGTGCAGGGCGGCACGCTCTGCAGCGAGGGCAGGTGGCGCGCCCGCGACGGATCGGCGTCGGGCACGACGCCGCTGCGCGTGTTCATCAAGGACGGCGTCACCCGGCGCTCGCCGCCGTAAGCGCCGCCCGAGCCGGATCGCTCCCGAAGGCTCCTCCGGCATGCTTGCCGAAGCGGGCCGGTGCGTGGGCCCGGTCATGGAAAGCGCGACGCGGCCGTGTCATCATGCGCGCATGCTCGCGCCTTCCGACAGCCCGGCCGGCCACCTGACCCTGCAGTTCCTCGCCTGGATCGGCGAGGCACCGCGCACCTACGGCGAGGCGATGGAGGCCTGGCGCACCTCGTGCCCGCGGCTGTCGATCTGGGAGGACGCGCTGCAAGCGGGCCTGATCGAGGTCGGCCACGACCGCTGCGCCATGCGCGAGGCGACCGTGGCGCTCACCGATCGCGGGCGGGCCCTGCTGGGGCGCGGCGCCTAGTTCGCCTTGGCGCCCTCGCCGCGGGAGGCGCGGATGGCGCCGCGGCAGCTTTCCGAGACTTTCTGGATGTTGTCACGAAAGCATTTTTCCACGTCCGGCGTGCCGGGCCGGTGGGCGGAGCAGAACCTGAAATAATCGCCCCGACAGGCGCTCTTCGGGTCCTGCTGCGCCAGCGCCGTGCCGTGCGTCAGCAGCAAAAGAAATGCCGCGCCGATCGTGACCCTCATCATGCTGCTCCTTGTGCTCCCTCTTTGTACCGCATGATCTTTTTCGGCAAAGCGGTGTCCACTTTGCCGGATCATGCTCTCAGGAGGCAAAGACTGCGGCAGGCCCGGCTCTCGGGCAAGCCGGGCCCCGACTTCTTCAAAAAGCGCCTCTGTTACGGCCACTTCCACGTTGCGAGCGGGCCGAGCCAGCCCGGCAGCGGCAGGACGGAGAGCAGCGTATCGGTCGATACCGACAGCAGCAGCACGCCGAGCAGCGACAGGAACGTGCCGATGAAGATGCGGCCCGAAAACACTTCGTGCTCGCGGTTCATTATCCAGCTGAACAGGAAGCGGAACAGAAGCGACAGGCGCTGAATCGGCGCGACCACGGAAACCGGCGCGAGCGACAGCGCCATGTAGCGCAGCATCTGCGAGATGCCGACGAACAGCCCGGCGAGGCCGAACCATTTGGCGGTGTCGGCCGGGATGAAACGGGCGTGGCGCAAGGTGCCGCTCATGGCGAGCACGACGATCACCGCCAGCGTCGCCGCGACGTAGGAGACGAGCCCGCCGGCGATGCTGGCGCCGATGCCGGCATGCTCCAGCGCCTGGCGCACCAGGATCGGGCTGGTGCCATAGCCGGTCGCCGACAGCGCAGCGAACAGGTAGCCTTCCGTGTAATGGGGCGTGAATTTCGGCTTGCCGGAGGCGGCCTCCTGATCCGGCGCAGCCGCCTTCTTCTTCTCGCGGCCGATGCCGACGGCGACGCCGGGGCCGAGCAGAACCAGCAGGATGCCGACGATCTTGAACGGCGTCAGCGTTTCGCCGAGCAGCAAAACGGCGAGCGCCAGGGCGATCAGCACGCTCGATTCCTGCAGCGGGCCGGCGAGGTTCGAACCGATCGCCTTGACCGCGCGATAGTTGCAGTAGCGACCCCACACGAAATGCACGATGCCGGCGAGCGACAGCCACATGAGCGAGGGCCACGAAAACGTCGCGACATGCGGCAGGCTGCCGGTGGCGAGCGCCACGATGAAAAAGATCGGCACGCCGATCGGCACCGAAATCGACAGCGCCTGCAGGACGGTTCCCGACAGGACGCCGCGCCGCGCGAGCGTGTTGTTGAGCGCGAAAGTGGCGGCCGAACACAAGGCCAGCAATGCCCCCAGCACGAAAAATCCTTTCGATTGGTCAGGAGAAGCGAGACGACCGCCTTAGGCCATTCCGCAGCCGATGCCGCAAGAGGGGTGAGGCGCGGTCGTGCATCGGCGGCGTCGCCGCGCGCGGCAAAAAGCGCGAACGGCTTCGCTTGACTCGTGCAAGCGGCAGGATCAGCATCCTCAGTGTCGCGCTGACAACGCGGCATGCGCCGTTCACACGGCGCGCTCCTACCGGAGCAGGAGGGAGGCCATGAACACGCCACCTGGCCAGTCTCGCCGCAACGATCGCCGGGCCGGCGTTCGGAGCCCAGCGTAGCGGTCCCCCCACGAACGGCACGGCGGAAGCGGCTTTAAGGGGCCGAGACGGATTAGCCTACCAACGTTGCGCAAACCTCAGGCGCGAGAATGGTGAGGCGAGTGCCCCGCTCAACGCCGCTTCCGGCGTCGCAGCGTTTTGGCGACAAATCCCTGCATCAACCAGTGCATGATCCGGCGAAATGGGCACCGCTTCGCCAAGTCATGCCTTAGATGATGCGCGCGGCCGGCAGCGCCTCGCAAGCCTCGCGCATGGTGCGCAGGAAGCGCGCGATCTCGTCGTCAGGCCCGGCGATCTCGGCCTGCTCCATCTCGGCGACCTCGAGCGCCAGCGCCATGGCATGGCCGCTGCGGCCGTCGATCGACGAGATGGCCTTGCACAGGCATTGCAGCACGAGTTCCTGCGCCTTGAGCCGCGCCTCGATGGTCGCCGGCGAAGGCGGCAACGCCTCGCCCGGATTGAAATGTTTCATTAGCGGCCCCTCGCGGCCCGTATAGCTGATTCGTGCGATCCCCCTTGATCGGCAGATTCGCCGGCTTCGACAAGGGCTTCGCCGCCACAGCGGGAATCCGTCTGGGAGCATGCCATCGGCATCTTGGCCTCGAGCATCTTTGGCGCATTTTCTACGGCCACCCGGCTCCACTTGGCCCAAAAATGCTTTAAGGACCCCCAAGTCCACCTTCAGCCTGAGAGTCCGATGTCAAAGACCGATCTTGCCGCCACCATCGACGCCGCCTGGGAGGACCGGGCCAACGTCAACGCCGCCACCAAGGGCGCCGTGCGCGAGGCGGTGGACGAGGCCGTCAACCAGCTCGATGCCGGCAAGGCGCGGGTGGCCGAGAAGGCGAGCGGCGAATGGCGCGTCAACCAGTGGCTCAAGAAGGCGGTGCTCTTGTCCTTCCGCCTCAACGACATGGAGGTGATCAAGGGCGGCCCGGGCGAGTCCACCTGGTGGGACAAGGTGCCCTCGAAATTCGCGGGCTGGGGCGCCAACCGCTTCAAGGATGCGGGCTTCCGGGCCGTGCCGAACTGCGTCGTGCGCCGCGGCGCCTATGTGGCGCCCGGCGTCGTGCTGATGCCGTCCTTCGTCAATCTCGGCGCCTATGTGGACGAGAACACGATGGTCGACACCTGGGCGACGGTCGGCTCCTGCGCGCAGATCGGCAAGAACGTGCACCTGTCCGGCGGCGCCGGCATCGGCGGCGTGCTCGAGCCGCTGCAGGCCAACCCGACCATCATCGAGGACAACTGCTTCATCGGCGCCCGCTCCGAGGTGGTCGAGGGCGTGGTCGTCGGCGAAGGCTCGGTGCTGTCGATGGGCGTGTTCATCGGCGCCTCGACCAAGATCGTCGACCGCGACAGCGGGCAGATCCTGCAAGGCCGCGTGCCGCCCTATTCGGTCGTCGTGCCGGGCACCCTGCCGGGCAAGCCGATGCCCGACGGCTCGCCGGGGCCGTCGCTGTATTGCGCCGTAATCGTCAAGCGCGTCGACGCGCAGACGCGGTCCAAGACCAGCATCAACGAGCTGCTCAGGGACTGATGCGCACCGCCTCGCCTCTCGCCCTCGCGCAAGCACTGATCCGCTGCCCGTCGGTCACACCGGCGGAAGGCGGCGCCCTTGCGCTGCTCGCGCAGGTGCTCGGCGATGCCGGCTTCGAGGTGCACCGGCCGGTGTTCACCGAAGCCGGCACGCCGGACGTCGAGAATCTCTATGCCCGCTTCGGCATCGGCCGGCCCTACCTTCTGTTCGCCGGCCACACCGACGTGGTGCCGCCCGGCGACGCCAACGGCTGGCAGCACGACCCGTTCGGCGGCATCGTCGAGAAGGGCGAACTGTTCGGGCGCGGCGCCGTCGACATGAAGGGCGGCATCGCCTGCATGGTCGCGGCGGCGCTCGCGTATCTCGATGGCACGCCGGATTTTGCCGGCTCGATTGGCTTCCTGATCACCGGCGACGAGGAAGGCCCGGCGGTCAACGGCACGACGAAGCTGCTGCAATGGGCCTACGAGCGCGGCGAGCGGTTCGACCATTGCGTTCTCGGCGAGCCGACCAACCCGCGCGAGCTCGGCGACATGATCAAGATCGGGCGGCGCGGATCGCTGACCGGGCACCTGACCGTGCACGGCCGCCAGGGCCACGTCGCCTATCCGCATCTCGCCGACAACCCGATCCGCGGCATGGTGCGGCTGCTCGAGGCACTGATGGCGGAGCCGCTCGACAAGGGCAGCCAGCATTTCGACGCCTCCAACCTCGAGGTCACGAGCGTCGACGTCGGCAACCCGACCGCGAACGTCATCCCGGGCGAGGCGCGCGCCACCTTCAACATCCGCTTCAACGACCGCTGGACGCCGCAGAGCCTCGAGCAGGAGCTGCGCCGGCGCCTGCACGTCGCCGCCGGCAACGCGGCGCGCCACAGCCTTGCCTTCGAGCCGACGAACGCGGTCGCCTTCCTCACCGAGCCCGACGCCTTCGTCACCAAGGTGGCGCAGGCGGTCGAGGCGGAGACCGGACGCCGTCCGAGCCTGTCGACCACCGGCGGCACGTCCGACGCGCGCTTCATCAAGCACTATTGCCCCGTCGTCGAGTTCGGCCTCGTCGGCGAGACCATGCACCAGGTCGACGAGCGCGTGCGCGTCGCCGACCTCGACCGCCTCGCCGCCGTCTACGGGCGTATTCTCACGACATATTTCGGAGCGTGACATTGTCATCACCGGCCTTGTGCCGGTGATCTCGATGTGAAGAGCGCCGCGCCTCTCCGAGCGAGATGGCCGGGACAAGCCCGGCCATGACAAAGAAGGGGTCAGTAATCGACGCCCACGAGATACAGCCCGCAGGCCGGGGCGGTCGGGCCGCAGCGGGTCCTGTCTTTCGCGTGGAGCGCGGCGCGCACGTCGTCGACGCTCCAGCGCCCGGCGCCGGCCAGCATCAGCGTGCCGGTCATCGAGCGCACCTGATGATGCAGGAAGGAGCGAGCCGAGGCGGCGATGCGGATGGCGTCGCCCTCGCGCGTCACGTCGAGACGGTCGAGCGTGCGCAGGGGGCTGTCGGCCTGACATTCCGCCGCGCGAAAGGTCGTGAAATCGTGGCGCCCGACCAGCGTCTGCGCGGCGGCGTGCATGACGCCGGCGTCGAGCGGCCAGGGCACGTGCCAGACCCGGTTCGCGTCGATCGCCGTCGGCGCGCGGCGGTTGAGGATGCGATAGACGTAATGGCGCGCGCGCGCGGACATGCGCGCGTTGAAGCTGTCGGGCACGATCTCCGCAGCCAGCACCACGACCGGCTCGGGGCGCAGATGCGCGTTGGTGGCGTCGCGCACGGTGTCGGTGCGCCACTCCTTGTCGAGGTCGGCATGGGCGACCTGATGCGTCGCGTGCACGCCCGCATCGGTACGCCCGGCCGCCTGGATGCGCACGGCGTGGCCGGCAAATGCCGCGATCGCCTCCTCGAGCGCCTGCTGCACGGAGCGGCCGTTGATCTGCCGCTGCCAGCCGGCGAAGGGCGTGCCGTCATACTCGATGGTCAGCTTGTAGCGCGGCATCAGGTCAGCATCGAAAAGGCGGGCGCGTAGCGCATATGGGCGGCGCCGATGGCGGCCGCAGGCACGAACGCAGCGGCCATCAGATAGGGCCCATCATAGGGCGTCCGGAGCGCACGGGCCGCGTCGCGGCTGAACCCGAAGCGGGTGTAATAGGGCGGCTCGCCAAGGACGAGCACGCAGCCCTCGCCGGCTGCGGCGCAGCGCGCCAGTCCGTCCCGAATGAGCGCCGCCGCTATGCCCCGGCGGCGAAATCCCGGCAGCACCGATACGGGGGCAAGCGCCGTTGCGCGCAGGTGCGGACCATCCGGACGCAGGCGTGAGAAGGCGACGTGGCCGACGACGCGATCGGCGACCGCGACCAGCGACAGCGCGAGATCGCCGTCATGGCGCAGCCGGTCGACAAGGTCAGCTTCGTCCGATCGGCCGAAGGCCTCCGCGACGACAGCGCGGATCGCGCCCGCGTCGGATGGCAGTTCCGGCCGGACGACGACGTCGCTCACGCGAGGCTCGCGCCTGGCGCGAGGCGCACGCCACGGAGAAAATCCTCGACGCCGACCGGCGCCTTGCCGGCGCGCTGCACTTGGACGAGGCGGATGGCGCCCGCGCCGCAGGCGACAAGGCCGTGCCCGTCGAGCAGCGTGCCGGGCGCGCCGGCGCCCTCGGCCCGCGCGCTACGCAGGACCTTGACGCGCTCCGGGCCCTTGCCGAAATCGGCGGTGAAGAAGGCGCCGGGAAACGGCGAGAGGCCGCGCACCTGGTTGTGCACGGCTTCGGCGCCAGCTGCCCAGTCGATGCGCGCCTCGTCGTTCCTGATCTTGTGCGCGTAGGTGACGCCCTCCTCCGGCTGCGGCGTGAACGACAGGGCGCCGCGCGAGAGCGCCGCCAGCGCCCGCACCATCAGGTCGGCGCCCAGCGGCGCGAGGCGGTCATGCAGTTCGCCGGCGGTCATGTCGGGGCCGATCGCGACCCGCTCGACCATGCCGACCGGCCCGGTGTCGAGGCCTTCCTCCATCTTCATGACCGCGACCCCGGACTCGACGTCGCCGGCCATGACGGCGCGCTGGATCGGGGCGGCGCCGCGCCAGCGCGGCAGCAGCGAAGCATGCAGGTTGAGGCAGCCGAGGGGCGGCGCCTCCAGGATCGCCTTGGGAAGGATCATGCCGTAGGCGACGACCACGGCCACGTCGGCGCCATGAGCGCGAAACGCCGCCGCGGCCTCGTCCGTCCTCACGGCCCTCGGGGTCAGCACCGGGATGGCGAAACGCTCGGCCATGCGCTGCACCGGCGACGGCTTCAGCTCCATGCCGCGCCCGGCGGCAGCCGGGGCGCGCGTGTAACAGGCGACCACCTCATGGCCCTGGCCGACGATCTCCGCCAGGGTCGGCACGGCGAAATCCGGCGTGCCCATGAAGGCCACCTTGAGGCTCATACGTCCTCGGACTCGCGCCTCGCGGCCTTCTGGAATTTCTTGATGACGCGGTCGCGCTTGAGCTTGGACAGGTGATCGATGAACAGGACGCCGTTGAGGTGGTCGAGCTCGTGCTGCACGCAGGTGGCGAGCACGCCATCGGCCTCGGCCTCAACGGTCTGGCCGTCGAGGGTGCGGTAGCGGAACCGGATCCGGTCCGGGCGCTCGACCTCCTCGTAATATTCCGGGATCGACAGGCAGCCCTCCTCGTAGACGCGCTTCTCCTCGGACGACCACGTGATCTCCGGGTTGACGAGCACGACCGGCCGCTTCTCCTCCTCCGGCTTGGCGAGATCGATCACCACCAGCCGCCTGGGGATGCCGACCTGGATCGCGGCGAGCCCGATGCCGGGGGCGTCGTACATGGTGTCGAGCATGTCGCGGGCCAGGGTGCGGATCTCGTCGGTGATCTCGGCGACCGGCTCCGAACGCTGCCGCAGGCGCGCGTCGGGCAGCACGATGATGGGGCGGATAGTCATGTCGGCGGTGGATAAGCACTCCCTGTCAGGTGGTCAATCGTTCATCTTTCGTTCTATCATGCCTGGTTTGTGGATACGGCCAATCGCGCCAGGAATGCGCCCATGAACGATGTCGTGCTTGTGATCGGCGCACGGGCGATCACCTGGGGCGAAGCCATCCTCGGCCTCGCGGCGCTGGCGGTCGTGCTGCTCCTCGTCGTGACCGTCCTCCTCGTCCGCAGCCGCCGCGAACGCGTCCTCGAGGCGGCGGCTGCCGCCGAGCGGGCGCGCGAGATGGACGACAAGGTCGCCGAGCTGACCCGCAGCCAGGCCGAGATCACCGGCCGGCTGCAGACCGTGGCGGAGGTGTTCGGCACACGCCAGGCGGATCTGACGCGGGCGCTGTCGGAGCGCATTGAAGGCCTGCAGCACCGGGTCGGCCAGGGGCTCGAGACGAGCGCGCGGCACCAGGCGGAAAACCTGTCGAAGCTCAACGAGCGCCTCGCCGTGATCGACGCGGCGCAGAAGAACCTTACCGACCTGACCGGCGAAGTGGTCGGGCTGAAGGACGTGCTCTCGAACAAGCAGGCGCGCGGCGCCTATGGCCAGGGCCGCATGGAGGCGATCATCCGCGACGGGCTGCCCGGCGGCGCCTACGAGTTCCAGCCGACGCTCTCCAACCGCACCCGGCCCGACTGCCTGATCCGGCTGCCCGGCGACCCGCGCGGCCTCGTGGTCGACGCCAAGTTCCCGCTCGAAGGTTTTACGCTGTTCCGCGAGGCCAAGGGCGAGGAGGCGCGCGCCAGAGCGGGCCAGCGGGTGCGCGCCGATGTCGGCACGCACATCAAGGACATCGCAGAAAAATATTTCATCGCCGGCGAGACGCAGGACATCGCCCTGATGTTCGTGCCGGCGGAATCGCTCTACGCCGACCTGCAGGAGCATTTCGACGACGTCGTGCAGCGCGCGCACCGGGCGCGCGTCGTGATCGTCTCGCCGTCGCTGCTCGCCCTCGCCATCCAGGTGCTGCAGGCGTTGGTGCGCGATGCCCGCATCCGCGAGGAGGCGCGTGTCATCCAGGTCGAGGTGACGAAGCTCATGGAGGACGTGAACCGGCTGCGCGCCCGCGTCGACAAGCTCGACTCGCATTTCCGCCAGGCCGAGGACGACCTCGCCCAGATCCGGACGTCGGCCGACAAGATCTCCGCCCGCGGCCAGAAGATCGAGGCGCTCGAGTTCGAGGACGGCGAGGCCGGCGCCCGCGCCGAGCTCCTGCGCGCCCAGGGCCGAAGCCTGCGCGCCGTGGAGTAGTCCAGCTCCGATCCTGATCCCGCATCAAGCCGGAGCAGAACGTCGTCCGGCGAAGTGGCCAGCACTTCGCCGGACGTTGGCCTCACAGGATGACGTCGCCGCCGAACAGCGCGCCGTGCACCCTGACCTCGATATCGGCGGTGCCGTCGCCGTTCACGTCGCCCTGCAGGATGCCGTCGCCGCCATCGAGCGTGTCGTTGCCGCTGCGGCCAACCAGGCGATCGTCGCCCAAGCCACCATTGACGGTGTCGTTGCCGTCGCCGCCGTTGAGGCTGTCGTTGCCGTCACCGCCGGAGATCTGGTCGTCGCCACCCTCGCCGAGGACGAGATCGTCGCCCTCGCCGCCATCCAGGGTGTCGTTGGCGCCGCGGCCCTCGATGCGATCGTTGCCGCCAAGCCCGCTGAGATCGTTGGGGTTGTCGTCGCCGATCAGGACGTCGGCGCCGGGCCCGGCAAAGAACGGCAGGGCGCCGGCGGCAACCGTGCCGCTCGCGAATTCGAAGAACTCGACGTTGCGGACGAGGTCGGTGCCGTCCGGCGAGCCGCCGCGGTTGTCGATGACCTGGATGTCACCGCCTGGCAGCAGGTTGAACGTGTAGTCGGCGATGTTCCCCGAATATCTGGCCGTGTCCGTGTTGGCGCCGCCATCGAGATCGTCGTTGGCCGCGAGGTTATCGACGTCATTGGCGCCGTTGAGAGTCACCGGTCCGTTCGCCACCACGCTCAGGTTGTCATAGTTGACGGCTCCGCTCTGGGTGACCGTGAGAACATTGTTCACCCTCACTTCGGTGAGCCCGTCGGCTGGGGTCGGATTGTTGAAGTCGAGCGTGTCGTTGCCGCCGAGTCCGGTGATGATGAGCTGCGTCTTGTTGCTGACCCGGATGGCCGCGAACGTGTTGCTGTTGACCTGGGTGGTGGGGTCCCCCCCCACCAGGCCGCCATCCGTGACCGTCAGCGCATCCGCGCCAACCGTACCGAAGACCTCGAAGGAGCCCTCCGTCACCGTGTCCGTGATGAGCGCGGTGGGGAGCAGGCCGGCGAAGGCGACGAACTGGTTGGCTGGTCCAACGTGCTGGAGCTGGGTGCCGCCGCCCGGATTGTAGAAGCCGTTGAATGCCAACCCACCCAGGTTGCTGAACGCGTCAGTCGGATCGCCGCCGGCATTGTAGAAGATGGTCCCCCCGCCCGCGTTGAACAGGGTGCCGACCGGATTGGTGATCGTGAAGATGTCGTTGCCGGCGAGGGCGTTGAAGGTGAAGCCGGTGGCGGCGCTGAACCCCTGCACGGGGTCGCTGTTCAGCTGGTAGAAGCCGCTGTCGAACGAGGTCGCGGTGACGACGAGCGTGTCATTGCCGGGAGTGCCGTTGACGATGATGGCGGGCATCGATGTTTCCTCCGTGCATCCCTGAATCCGGGGCTTTCGCTGCCCCGGCATTTCTTGCGGCAGGAGGGACATGGAGACGCAGCGGCGGAGCGGCTCCGTGCATCCGCCGTCAGGGGCCACCACCAAGGATTACCGTTTCGACATCCCCACTCCCGCGCTGGTGGCATCCTGAGCGGGCATAAAGTAGCGGTCAAGCAAAACCTGCCGCGAATGCCGGCAAGTTCATGTTGGCAGGACCAATCTGATCAGTAATCCCGGCCATGAGCCGTTGCCAATTGCCAAAGTCGACTCGTATTGGCTCGGTGCCCGGTCGCGAGCCATGAGACACTCTCACGCGATCGGCACGCCTGCCTCGGCATTGAACGGCAGCTGGAAGGCCCGGCCGTCTTGCGAGCCGCGCGGGTCGAGCATGCGCCCTCCAATCTGCCGCGGCGGGCGCCCGGCAAGAACCTGCACGACGTCGGTGATGACGCGCGGCGAAAGGCGATAGTATTGATGGCCGAAATGCGTACGGCCGAAGTCGTCGTGCGTCGTGGCGACGTCGGAGCAGTCGACCAGCTCGACGCCCTCGGCCGGCAGGCTGTCCCACATGCGCGGCCCCGTGTGGCCCAGGCGTGCGCCGTTGAGCCCGGGCCCCTGGCTGATGCCGAGCGGCACGTCGCCGTGGCAGCAATAGATGGCGACGCGCCGCGCCAGCTTGAGCAAGGGGCGGAGCCGGTTGTCGTCGGCAAGCGCATCGTCGTCCTCGTCGCCTGCCATCAGCAATGCCGTCTGGAAGACGCGCTCCGCGAGCAGACGCGGCTGCTCGGCGCGGATCTGCTGCACCGCATGGCGCAACGCAAAAACGCCCATGGAATGCGCGACGAGGTGGAGCTTGGGGCGGCGCCGTTCCTCGACCCGTTGCAGCAAGGCGAAAAGCTGGGCGAGCGCGTTCGCCATGGCTGCGCCGGACGCCTTGGCGTCGGCGCGGTCGAGGCGGTAATTGTCGAGGTCGACGACGCCATTCGCCGGCCACGAGAAGCAGAACACGTTGCCCGTGCCATAGGCATGCGCGACCTGAGCGGCACGCCGCATCGAATCGTGGAATGTCGATGCGAAGCCCGGCAGCAGCACGAGCCCGAACTGCGCCGCGCTCGCGAACACGTCGAGCTCCTCGGACGCGGCCCGTTCCTCCGCAAATTCGATGATGCCGCGCGCCGGCGTCGCACCTGCGTCGGCGCTTGCTCCGGCAGCCGCGGTCGCCACGTCCGCCAGCGGTGGCGCCGGCTCGTCGATGTGCAGGCTCTGGGGGTCGGGCGTCCAGCCGGTATCGGGAAGATTCGAGAGCCGGGTCACGTCGATGGACCCGGTCACGTAATGGGCCGGGTTGTCGTCCCTGAACGCGTTGCCGAAGAGCGCACGGCCGCGGACAGGGTTGCGGTTGGTGGCGAAGCGGACACGGATCTGAGGCGCCGGCATGAGAAGCCCTCCCGGTGCTGGTGCGCTTCGCGCAGCGTTCCGGCGAAGCGCAACCCCCCGCAACCCTGACCATAACAGAGAATTTTTCTGCAGCCAGCAGATGCCGGCGCCGGCACAGCCGCGAAGCGTCCGCGAGATCGCCGACCTTTACGACGGATACCTCAAGACGCGGATGCTTGCTCCGGTGCGGTGAGGATGCTTTCGAGCGCGGCGGCGTTGTTGCGCTCGGGCTCGCGGGCGGCATAGAGGAGGGTGAGGACGCCGCGCGCGGCCTTGTCGCGCAGCAGCGCCAGGGCCGCCGGCTGCCGCTGCAGCTCGGCGCGATAGCGCCGGCGGAATTCGTCCCACTTGGCGAGGTCGTGATCATACCAGCGGCGCAAGGCGGTGCTCGGCGCCACCTCCTTGCACCAGAGATCGATCTGCGCGGCGTCCTTGCGTATGCCGCGCGGCCACAGGCGGTCGACGAGCACGCGATAGCCGTCGTCCGGAGCCGGCGGATCGTAGATGCGCTTGATCCTGATCATTCCGTTGGCCTCCGGGCGCGCCGGCACCGATCTGCAGTCCATCCCCGCGTGCCGCGGGCTAATGCCCGGTCACGTGGTGCGGGGCGGCGACCGGCTTCGATTCCGGCGAGCCGCGCTCGCGAAGGAAAATGCCGAGCACGATCAGCACCGCGATCGACAGGAACTCGCTCTGCCAGTTCTGGAAGCTCTCGTACCAGAACTCCGCGTCGGCCAGGGTCTCGACCATCGTCTGCGGCGGCCGCCCATGCCGCAGCGCCTCTTCGTTGGAACGCTGCGTGCTGCCGGCCAGGTGCAGCCAGAACGAGACGACGAACAGCGACACCAGGGCGATGCTCAAGGAATGCGAGTAGAGCTTCAGCACCAGGCCGCCGCGGTGAACGGGCCAGGGGGCGTCCGGATCGCTGCGCTTGAGGTGCGGGGGCTCGTCCTCCGCATTGGGCTCGCCCGGCTTCTTCGATTCCGCGGAGCCCTTCTGGAACAGGTAGACGGTCAGGAGAACATAGACCGACATCTGCAGGAACTCGCTCTCCCAGTTCTCGAAGGTCGCCGAGATGAAATGGCCAGTCGTCAGGTAGTCGAAGAAGCCGAGGGCGGGCTGGCCGTGGATGCGCAGCTCCTCGATCTGGGCTCGCCAGCCGGCGACGGCCTGGCCGACGATGGAAATGAGGAACAGGGCGAACAGCGTGATCGAGAGCCCATTGTCCCGCAGGAAGCGCTGCATTCCGCGAATCCGAGATTTGACCGAACTGCCAAGGTTAACCCGCGACCGCGGCTTCTGTTCCTAAGCGCATGATCCGGCGAAAGCCTGCCCCCGGACCTGTTCCGGGGGCGGAGGCCACTTCGCGGAAAAGGCTAGTCCAGGACTTGATCCGGGATCGCGACCCAATGAGAAGCGGAGCGGGTCCGAAGCAATCTCGCTTCAGGCGGGCGTCGATGACGGCTGCGGGTTATTTAGAAGCGCGCCGTCAAGCCCGGCCCGACCGTGCGTCCCGCGAACCTGCTGCCGCGGCCTTGACGGCCTCGAACCGCGGTGACGCGCGTCGAGCGCGACGATGGCGAAGTCGGCCGGCTCTGGCCACTTCGCGCGACCTCGCTTCACAGGATGATGTCAGCGCCTGTCAGCGCGCCGTGCACTCTGATCTCGAGGTCGCCCCCGCCTCCGCCGCCGAAACCGCCGGTACCGCCGTCATCGCCGGCCCCGGGCGCGGCGCCAATGCCGCCGCCGCTGCCGGGGGAGCCCGTGGAGCCGCCGCCGCCGCCACCGCCGCCGCCGACGCCTTGTGCGCCGGGGCCCCCGTTTCCGCCATCCACTCCGGCGTCTGCGCCGGCGCCCGTGATGCCGCCGCCGCCACCGCCGGCGCGCGTGCCGCTGCCCGTCCCGCCGGCGAAGTAGAGGCCACCGCCGCCGCCGCCGCCTCGGTCGCTGCTGCCGGTATGGGCGTTGCCGCCGTCGCCGCCGAGGCCGCCGCCGCCGCCGCCGACCGAGATGCCATTGAGACCGATGCCGCCGTCTCCGCCCGATGCGATGGCGTCCAGGAAGGTGACGTCGGTAAGGGTGACGTCCGCATTCCGGTTGACGAACAGGGCCGCGCCGGCGCCAAGCCCGCCGCCGCCGCCGTGCGCGCCGTCACCGCCTTGCGCCACCACGTTCTGGATCACGATGTCGGAGATGCTCACGGCGATCGCCGGAGGCGCGCCGTCGCCGGTGGCGGCAAGTCCCGAGACGAAGAAGGCGCGATGGGCATCGGCCCCGTCGATCACCACCCCGGCCGTGCCTTCGATGGTCAGGTTCGAATGAATCGGCGGCAGAGCCGAGGCGAGCGTGATCGTGCCGCTCACGCCGGCCGCGAAGACGATGGCGTTGGCGCCGGCCGGCACGCCGCCGGGAGCGCCGGCCGCGTTGGCGTCGAGGATCGCCTGGCGCAGCGAGCCCGGACCGGAATCGCTGGTGTTGGTGACGGTGAAGACGGCCATGAATTTTCCCCTCCCTTGCGGATGGGGCACGGCGGCAACCACCGGTCCCACCCGAGAAGCGGCCTCGCATCGCCAGAGGGACTGACGGTCCTCTGCATGGAGGCTCGTTATGGTTGCATGCGAGGCTAGCGCCGGCCTCCGCGTAAGTCGAGGAGGGCCGGCCCGCTGCGTGACGAGGCGGCGAGGCCCGCCGGCGTGCAAGGGCGTGTCACACCCGGCCGGATCCGCTCGCCGTCTGGATCTGCTGCCGCAGCGCCTTGATCTCCTCGAAGCGCCGGGTCACGTCGCGCATCACGGCGGCCATGCCGCTGAGCTGCCCGGCCTCGTCCCTGAGCGGCACGATGGTGAACTCGACGGAGATGCGGCCTCCGTCCTTGCGCATGCTCGGCACCGACAGCAGGTCGCCCTCGCCATAGCGGCTCTCACCGGTTTTCATCACCTCGTGAAAGCCTTCCCAGTGGCGCGCGCGGAGCCGCTCCGGAATGATGAGGTCGAGCGACTGCCCGAGCGCCTCGTCGGCGCGGTAGCCGAAAATGCGCTCGGCGCCGGGATTCCAGAGCCGGATGATGCCGTCGCGGTCGGTCGCGATCACCGCGTCGGCCGACGCGGCGAGGATTGCATCGGCGACGGTGCGGGTGAACGTCATCGGGGTTCCTGCGCAAGTCGTGCTGTGATGGCTTGTTGGCCGGACGTTACCACGCACCCCGCCGGAACTCGACCGGAGCCGGATGCCGCCCTCCGACTCGTCGGCTCGCGTCGCCATGCGGATGCGCATCGGGCCCAGACGAGCCTCATCCGCGAAGCGGCGACCGCACACTCGCCGGACCTTGCGTCAGCGATGTCGCCGCCCGGCAGCGCGCCGTGCGCTCCGGGCACGCGCATTCTCCCATGCCTTACTGGACAACCGGAAGCTGGGCGACCTTGGCGCGGGCGATCGTCGAATCGACCAGCTCGACCTGGGCGACGCCGCCGCGTTCGCCCTTGTCGGCGTTCTCGAGCGCCTGGCCGACGATCCCGAAGACCGCGCTTGCCGCAACGGCGGATCCGCGCGGCGAGATTTGCAGGAAGTATTCCTTGCCGCCCTGCAGCGTGACCGGGATCGCGTAGCGCCCGATGGTCATGGCGCTGTCGACGCTGATCCTGGCGGGGCCCGGAGGATATTCGATCACGAGAGCGGAGCCGCTCGGCACCTCGCCCACGGTGGCGTCGTTGATTTGCACCCGAAACGAGGCGAGCGATCCGACAAAGCCCGACTCGCGAAAGAACACCAGCCGGCTCTTGTTGGCAGGCACCGCGGCCGACGCGATCGGCGCCTCGGCATAGCGCCCGCCGGTGGATACGCAGCCGCCGACGAGAAGAAGGGCGACGATGGCGCAGGCGCGAGTCGGGTTGATCATGGCTCGGCTTTATTCGGGCGCAACGTGCTTGCGAAGTGGCGCGCCGATCACACCTCGTCGCTAAGTTGCCGATTTCCTCCGGCGAATTGCGCTGGCGGAGGCTCGCGACGGAAACTTAAATTAAGGGGTTTGTTCCTAGCTTGCGGCGCTCGCTCCGAGCTCGAATCGGGTCACCCGCTGATGCGCCTCGTTCCCAAGCTGACCTTCGGCATCGTCGCGAAATTCGCCGTCATCACCGTCGCCTTCGTCGTCGGGCTCGTGGCCATCGGCATGGTCGCCGTCATGGACGCCAAGACCCTGATGATGAAGGAGCGGCAGAACAAGCTGCAGCATCTGGTCGAGAGCGTACACACGCTGCTGTCCTTCTACGCCGATCAGGCGAAGTCCGGCGCCCTGTCGCAGGCGGACGCGCAGAAACAGGCCAAGGCGGCCGTCAAGGCATTGCGCTACGAAGGCGAGCAGTATTTCTGGATCAACGACATGAAGCCGGTCATGGTCATGCACCCGTTCCGGCCGGAGCTCGACGGCACAGACCTGTCCGGCAACAAGGATCCTGCCGGCAAGCACCTGTTCGTCGCCATGGTCGACGTCGTCCGGCAGAAGGGCGCCGGCTTCGTCGACTACCGCTGGCCGAAGCCCGGCTATGACGAGCCGGTCGAGAAGCTGTCCTATGTGGGCGGCTTCGCACCGTGGGGCTGGGTGATCGGCACCGGGGTCTATATCGACGACGTGGCCGCCGCGGTCCGCGACCAGACGATCCGCCTGCTCGGCGCCGCCGGCCTCGTGGTTGCCCTGGTGCTTGCCTTCATCGTGCCGGTGACCCTCGGCCTCGTGCGGCCGCTGCGGGCCATGACCGCAGCCATGAACCGCCTGGCGACCGGCGACATCGGCGTCGAGGTGCCGGCGCGGGGGCGGCGCGACGAGGTCGGCGCCATGGCGGCGGCGCTGGAGGTCTTCAAGGACAATGCCGGCCGCGTCGCCCGGCTGCGCGAGGAGCGCGAGGAGCAGGAACGCGCGGCCGCGGAGGGACGGCGCGCCGACATGCATGCCCTCGCCGACGAGTTCGAGCGGTCCGTCGCCGGCGTCGTCGAGCGCGTCACGCAATCGGCCCGTGATCTGGAACACACGTCGGCCAGGCTGAAGTCGACCGCCGAGGATTCCAGCGGACAGGCCAGCCAGGTCGCCCGGCAGGCGCAGGACGCGGCCGCCAACGTGACGACGGTGGCGAGCGCATCGGAGGAGCTGTCCTCGTCGATCGCCGAGATCGCGCAGCAGGCGACGCGCTCCGCCGGCATGGCGCGCGAGGCGCAGGACAGCGGACGCGAAACCGAGGTCACCATGCGCGAGCTGGCGAGCGCGGCCGAACGCATCGACACCGTCCTCACCTTCATCAGCACGATTGCCGGGCAGACCAACCTGCTTGCCCTCAACGCCACCATCGAGGCGGCGCGCGCGGGAGAGGCCGGGAAAGGCTTCGCGGTGGTCGCGCAGGAGGTCAAGACGCTGGCCACCCAGACGGCGAAGGCGGCCGACGAGATCGGCCAGCAGATCAAGGGCGTCCAGGCCGTCACGAACAAGGCCGTCGGCGAGATCGGCCGTGTCATCGGCACCATTGAACGCATCGCCGAGACCTCGTCGGCCATTGCCGCCGCCGTCGAGGAGCAGCGCGCCGTGGTCGCCGAGATCAGCCGCTCGGCCGCGGAGGTCGCCTCGACGTCGGAAGTCGTCAGCACCAGCATCGGCGTCGTGCGCGAGGCCTCGCACACGACGGTGGCAGGCGCCGAACAGGCCTACGAGGCCGCGGAGGCGCTCGGCGCGCAGGCCGGCAGCCTCGAGAATCATGTCGCGACGTTCCTGAAGACCGTGCGCGCCGGGTGACTCGCCCCGAAGTCGCGACGGCAGGCCCGAGATGCCTGCGTCCCTGACCCGCCGGCGCTACGCAGACGCGTCCAGTTCGACGACCACAGGCTGGTGGTCCGAGACCTGCGTGTTCACGTCGTAAGATACGGTCTTGAGCCGGGCGGCAAGGTCTTCCGTCAGGAAGACGAAGTCGCAGCAATGCGGCAGGCCGTAGGTCTGGTCGAACACGCAGAATGAGGGCGGATGCGTCACGTCCGGCTTCAGCGCGGTCCAGGCATCGACAAGCCGCGGGGTGCCGTCGTCGAATGGTGCCGAGACGCGGAGCTTGGTCGGATCGTCCGGCGTCATGTTGAAGTCGCCGGTCAGCAGCGCCGAAGGCGATGTCGGATGAACCGCGTAAGTGCCCTGGCCGGCTTTACGTGGATTGGCGAAGCGTGCGCAGGCGGTGCGGTGCGCCTCGCGAATGCCTGCGACTTGCGCCGCCCGCAGCGTGCCGGACGAATATTCGAGATGGGTGGTCATCACGCGCAGCGGGCCGAACGGCGCCATGACCACGGCCTCGACCAGCATGCGCGGCATATTGTTGGTCGGCGCGGCCTCCCAAGGCAGCGTGTAGCGCAGGATCTGTCCGACAGGGTAGCGCGACAGGATCATGTTGCCGAAGCGCTTGCGCCGCCCCGCTTCGTCGGGGATGTCCAGCGCCGCGCCTTCGACCGCGGTGTAGCCCGGCAGGAGACGCGCAATTTCCGCGAACTGGTCCTCGCCCCGGCTGCCCGCCAGCTCCGGAAAGTTGTCGGCCACCTCCTGCAGGCAGAGCACATCGAAATCGGCGATGCGCCGCGCCTCGCCGACGACGCGCGCCAGGTCGAGGCGCCGATCCACGCCGAGACCCCATTGGATGTTCCAGGTCATCAGCCGCATGTCCGCTCACCTGATCCCGGCGCGCATGAAGCTTTGCACGAACTGTCGCTGGAACAGCAGGAAGCCGAGCAGGAGCGGAGCGGAGGTCATCAGCGTCGCCGCGCAGATGATCGACCAGTCGATGCCCTGATCGCCGGACGAGAACACTTGCAGGCCGACGGTGAGCGGCCGCGTCTCGACCGAGTTGGTGACGATCAGGGGCCACAGGAAGTTGTTCCAGTGATAGCTCACGGACACGAGGGCGTAGGCGAGGTAGGTCGGACGGGCGAGGGGGACATAGACCTTGAGCAGGATCTGGAGGGCGCTGGCCCCTTCGACCCGCGCGGCGTCCTCGAGCTCTTTCGGCACGCCCTTGAAGGTCTGCCGCAGCAGGAAGATGCCGAATGCCGAGGCGACGTAGGGGAGGGCGATGGCGGGAATCGTGTCGATCAGGTCGAGCTTCACCATCGTGCGGTAGTTCTCGACGATGAGGGCGTCGGGCATGATCATGAGCTGGGCGAGGACAAGGGCGAAGGCGACGCCGCTGCCTCTGAAGTCGTAACGCGCGAAGGCGTAGGCGGCGAGGGTGCACAGCACCAGCTGGCACGCCAGGATCATGGTCACGAGAATGAAGGTGTTGAGGAAATAGCGCGCGAAGGGCGCGGCGCTCCACGCGCGTGCGAAGTTGTCGAGGGTCAGCGGCGCCAGCAGCGTGAAGCGCGTCGTGAATTCGGCCGGATGAAAGGCGGCCCACACCGCATAGGCAAGCGGCAGGATCCAGACGATCGCCAGGCATATCGCCGCCGCGCTCTCGAGGGCGCGCGCGAGACCGGTCGGGCTGTAGGGATCCGGCCGGGCAAGCGCCGTCATCGGTAATGGATCCTGCGCTCGAGAACGCCGTATTGCACGAAGGCCGCGAGCGCCAGCAGGGCAAGGAGCACGGTGGTGAGAGCGGCCGCGTAGGCGGTGTCCCAGAAGTTGAAGCCGACCTGATAGATGTAGAAGAGGAGCAGCGAGGTCGCGTTGTCCGGCCCGCCCCTGGTCATGACCACGACGTGGTCGATCATGCGGAACGCGTTGATCACGGCATTGACGAGCACGAACAGCGTCGTCGGCATGAGCAGCGGAAACTGCACGCGTCGGAAGAAGGTCCAGCGCGAGGCGCCTTCCAGGGCCGCCGCTTCCGCAAGGCTCGGCGAGATAGTCTGCAGCGCGGCGAGGTAGAAGATCATGAAGAAGCCGGCTTCCTTCCAGATGGCGACGAGCGTCACCGCGAGGAGCGCCGTGTCCTGCGAGCCCAGCCAGTTGCGCGGCGTCGCGCCGAACAGGCCCGTGATCTGCTCCAGGAGACCGTATTGCGGGGTGTAGAAGAAGATCCAGATGTTGGCGACGGCGATCATCGGCAGCACGGTGGGCGTGAAATAGGCCATGCGCACCAGGGTGCGCCCGGCGATACGGTCGTTGACCCACACGGCCATGAGCAGGGCGAGCGCCATCGACATCGGGATGGTGCCGAGCGCGAACAGGAGGTTGTTGGTCAGCGATTGCCAGAAAACGGGATCGGCGAGCATCTGCTCGTAGTTGTCGAACCCGACGAAGCGCGACGGACGGCGCGGCCGGGCCGTCGAATAAAAGCTGTCGGCGATCGTCGCGACCGCCGGCCAATGCGTGAACAACGCCAGCAGCGCCATGGCCGGCAGCAGCAGCAGCCAGCCGTGAACGGTCGCCGCGCGGCGCTGGTTCATGGAGGGGGTGAAGCTAGCGATACGGCTTCAGGATCCGCTCGGCTTCCGCCTGCGCCTCCTTCATGGCCTGTTCGGGCGGCTTCGTGCCGGTCAAGGCCGCCTGCAGACCGTCGTTCAGCGCCTTGGTGACGCGCTGGTTCTCGTGCGTGGAGAGCTCGGCCACGGCATGCTGGAGCTGATCCCGCGCCACCGCCGCCGCCGGGAACCCGGCGACATATGTCTTCATCGCGGCGGTGTCGTAGGCGTCCGGCCGGACCGCGACGTATCCGGTATCGATGCTCCACTGCGCGGCGCGCTCCGGCGTGGTGATCCACTTGATGAATTCGAAGGCGGCCTGCTGCTCGGCCGGGCTCGCCTTCTTCGAGATGTAGAAGTTGCCGCCGCCGGTCGGGCTGCCGCGGCGGCGGTGGGCCGGAAGCATGGCGACGCCGAACGGGAATTTGGCGTTGGCGCGGACGTTCGTCAGGTTGCCCGTCGTCGTCCACATGATGGCGACCTTGCGCTCGAAGAAGTCCCTCGGCGTTGTCCCCCACTCGACGATGCCGGGCGGATGCACCTTGTGCTTGCGCGACAGGTCGACCCAGTATTGCAAGGCCTCGATCACCTCCGGCTTGTCGTAGAAGGTGCGGTCGCCTTCCTGGTTCATGAGGATCGCGCCGGCCGGCGTCGTGAGCCCCTGGAAAAGCCAGTAAGGGAAACCGGAGGATGGGATCTGCACGCCCCATTGCGTGGCGTTGCCCGCCGCATCGCGCTTCGTCAGCTTCTCCGCGAAGGCGGCCTGCTCCTGCCACGTGTCGGGCGCCTTGTCGGGATCGAGCCCGGCTTCCTTGAAGGCCTCCTTGTTCCAGTAGAGGACGATCGTCGAGCGCTGGAACGGCACGCCCCAGGTCTTGCCGGGCGTCTGGCTGTTCAGCATGAAGGCCGGGAAGAAGCTGGACAGCCATTTCCGGTCTTCATCCGTCTTGATGAATTGATCGATCGGAACGATGGCGTCCTCGTCGATCAGCGTGAACATGTCGGTGGACAGAAGCACGGACGTGACGGGCGGCGTGCCGCTCTTGTGGGCCGTGAGCGCCTTGGTGATGCTCTCCTGGTAGGTTCCCGAGTAGATCGGCTTGACCCTGATCGAGCGGTTCTCCTTCTCGAAATCGGCCGCGTAACCGTCGATGATCTTCGTGATCGGACCGCCGACGGCGATCGGGTAGAAGAACGAGATCTCGGTCACCCCCTGCGCGATCGCCGGCTTGGCGACGGCGCCTGCGAGCGCCGCGGTTCCGGCGAGGAATTGTCTGCGGTCCATGTCGTCCCCTCCCTCTCGGGTCAGTCGATGCGTCGTTCCGTCGTCAGGTCGAACCAGTGCGCGGCGGCGGTGTCCCACGACAAGGGCACGGTCTCGCCCGGACGAAGCCGCGCCTGCCCGGTGACGCGCACCAGGAAGGGCTCTCCGCCGATCTGCGTTTCGATGAGCGTGTCGGCGCCGAGATATTCGACCGTCGCCACACGCGCCGCAACCCCCGCGCCCCCGACGCGCACGGATTCGGGTCGCACGCCGATCGCCAATCCGGCTATGTCCCGGTCGGCGGGGGGCTGGACGAGGGCGGCCCCGCCCGCGTCCGCAACGAGGCGGGCGGGAATGACGTTCATCGGCGGCGTGCCGACGAAGCGGGCGGCGAAGATGGTGGCGGGGCGCTCGTAGATCTCGGCCGGCGCCGCTTGCTGCTCGACGCGTCCGGCGCGCATGAGGACGACGTGGTCGGCCATCGTCATGGCCTCGACCTGGTCGTGGGTGACGTAGAGCATGGTCATGCCGAGGCGGCGCTGAAGGGCGCGGATCTCGCGCCGCATCTCGACCCGAAGCTGCGCGTCGAGATTCGACAGCGGTTCGTCCATCAGGCAGACCGGGGTCTGCGCCACGATGGCGCGGCCGAGCGCGACGCGCTGCTGCTGCCCGCCGGACAGCTGCGACGGCTTGCGTTCGAGGAGCGGCTCGAGGCCGAGGATCGTGGCGGCGCGGTTCAGGCGCGCGTCGCGCTCTGCCCGCGCCAGCTTCCTGACCTTCAGCCCGAACAGGATGTTCTCGGCAACCGACAGGTGCGGAAACAGGGCGTAGTTCTGAAACACCATCGATACGCCGCGTTTCGCCGGCGGCAATCCCGTGACGTCCCTGTCGGCGATGGTGATCGAGCCGGCGCTCACGACGTCCAGCCCGGCGATCAGCCGGAGCGTCGTCGACTTGCCGCATCCGGACGGGCCGAGGAGCGCGACGAGCTGTCCGGGGGAGGCGGAAAAACTCACCTCGTCGACGGCGAGGACCGCGTCCCAGCGCTTCGTCACCCGCTCCAGCCGGACATGCGTCATGGATAGCTTGCGCGCCCCCTGCACCGCGGCGCGGCGCCCCTCGCGCAGTTTAGGAAGTCATCGCTGGGGGTGGCAAGCTTGACGCGATCGGCCTCCCGTCCCGGGACGCCGCGCGACCTCGGGGCCGTCGAGGCCGGGAGTGCCGAACAGGGCCTGCGAGCGGCCGAGCCGCTCGAAGGCAAGCCGGCACCTTCGCGACTCGCCTTGCGCGACTTCCCGTCGACTGTGACTGCCGCGTGACCGGACCGCCGCGAAGGGCAGAGCGGCAGGCCCGCTGCGTTACGGTTTCATGGGGGCAATTGCACGTCCGCCTCCAACCCAAGGCGGACAGTGGATCGCTTTACTCACAACATCCGGAGTTGCATCGATTTCACAGCAGGAAGTCCGCATGTGTCACCGTCGTCGCATTGCCGATTCCGATCAGCCGGATCGCGTTGACCCCGTCGAT
>DATBIR010000002.1:0-13539 GCA_036556825.1 Beijerinckiaceae bacterium | reverse complement strand
TCACTCCGTGAAGCGGATGGTGCGCTCCTTGCAGATGTCGAACTCGCCGATATCGACCTGGCCTTCGCCTTCGAACACGGCCGCGACCGACACCATGCAGCCCTTGATCTTGGGCATCTTCATCGTCGTCTTGGCCTTCGGCGCGAGCGGCTTGGCGAGCTTGGCGCTCTGGTCTTCGGCCATGATCACGATCTCCTTCGCCGTCTGTCCGGTGGCGTTGGTCAGCGTGACGAACTGCGCCGGGCGCGGCGACTTGGGGCGTGCCTTCTTGGCCGGCGTGGCCGCCGCGGCCGGATCGTCCGGCATGGCGCCGGTGGTGGTCTGGGCGGTGGCCGGTGCCGCGAGGAGCGCCAGGCAAGCGAAGGCGAGGAGCGGGCGCGTGATCATGGGGACCTCCCGAGGTGTCCAGCGTAGATTCGTTCGGGCGACGCTAGACCCCGGCCGCGGAGAATCCCAGATCGAATCGTGGCTGCCGGGCAGGTAGCGGTCCGGTGTGTCAGAAACGCTCCTCGATCAGCTGCGTATCGGCGGCGATCCCGCGGCGGCGGGCAGCGTCGCGCAGCATCGGGATCACGTCTTCGACGCGTTCCGCCACAAGATAGCTCAATTCCAGGCCGGGCCGGATGAAGCCTTGCTCGCGCATATGCGCCATGAGCACGAGCAGCGGCTTCCAGAAGCCATTGATGTTGAGCAGCAGGATCGGCTTGCTGTGCTGGCCGAGCTGCGCCCAGGTCATCTGCTCGACCAGCTCCTCGAGCGTGCCGATGCCGCCGGGAAGCGCCACGAAGGCGTCGGCCTTCTCGAACATCAGGCGCTTGCGGCTGTGCATGTCGGGAACGACGATCGTCTCCTGCACGTCCTCGAGCAGCCGTTCGCGGGCCGTGAGGAAGTCCGGGATGATGCCGGTGACGTGGCCGCCGCGCTCGAGTACCGCATGCGCCACCGCGCCCATCAGCCCGATATTGCCGCCGCCATAGACGAGCCCGAAGCCCTCCTCGGCCATGGCATGACCGAAGGCGACGGCGCGGTCCAGAAAGACCGGGTCGTTGCCCGAGCCCGAGCCGCAATAGACGCAGATCGTGGAAATGTCCGCTGCCGCGCTTTCGACGCGGGCGGCATCAAAATTCGACTCGTATCGCATCATGTAGCCTATCCACGGATAAACGGCCTACAATAGGGCAAGGTCCAAGAATCAACGGGCCGATCCCGAGCGAGCGGATCGAGAGGCCTGTCGAGAGATCGTCGGTGACGGTGGACAGACGTCTGACGAGAATTGCCGTTGTGGTCCTGGGGCTGCTCGCCTTCGGGAGCGTCGTCGCATGGTTCGGGATGGTGCGGCAGCGGGGCGAGCAACCGCAGCCTGCGGCCCCTGCGGCCTCGGCGCCGGCTCAAGAGATCGGGACGCAAACCGCCCAGGACAAGGCGGCCCGCGATAGCGGGCAGCAATCCGGACAATCGGCCGCGCCCTCGTTTGACGTCGTCCGCATCGAGCCGAGCGGCGAGGCCGTCATCGCCGGCCGCGGCGCGCCGGGCGCCGCGATCGAGATGCTGCGCGACGGCAAGAGCTATTTCCGCGACACCGCAGACGCCGCGGGCCTGTTCGCGCTCGTGCCGCCGCCGCTGCCGCCCGGCTCGCACGAAATCGTGCTGCAGGCGATCGCCTCGGACGGGACGCGCATGCTGTCGCGCCAGAGCGTGACCGTGGTGATCGACCCGAATCGCCAGGCGCGGCCGCTCGTCACGCTCACCTCGCCCGACCGGCCGACGGTCGTGCTGTCCAGCCCGCAACCCGACGCCAAGGTGGCGGCCGCGCCCGCACCGGACGCTTCGTCGGAGACGGCAGGCGCGCGCGCGCCGCCCAAGGCAGCCGGCGCAGCTCCAGGCGGGGCGCGGCCGCCGGTCAAGATCGTCACGGTCGAGGCCGAAGACGGCGGGCGCCTGTTCGTGTCCGGCAATGCGGCGCCCGGCGCGACCGTGCGGCTGTACCTCAACGAGGCCTTCATCGCTCCGGCCGGCGTCGGCACCGACGGGGCGCTGTCCTTCGCGATCGGCCGCGGCGTGCGCGCGGGCGAATATCGCGTGCGGCTCGACGACGTCGACCCGGTGTCGGGGGACGTCAGGTCGCGCGCCGAGGTCAACTTCAACATTCCCGCGGTCCTGGCGGTTGCGGCCGGGCAGCCGCTCGCTGGCGGCTCGGCCCAAACCGCCGCCGTGCCGCAGACCGGCGTCGCTGCACAGGCGCAGCCGACAGGCGCCGCTACGCCCGAGGTCGGGGGCAAGGCGGCTGCCCCCGCCACGGCCTCGCTCGCTGGAGCCGCGCCGGCGACGCCGTCGGCCGCCGTTCTGATTCCGGAACTCAGCACCACGGTCGTCGGACGCGGCGACAACCTGTGGCGAATCAGCAAGCGCGTCTACGGACAGGGCACGCGCTACACCGTGATCTACGACGCCAACCAGGCGCAGATCCGCAACCCGCGTTTCATCTATCCCGGCCAGGTCTTCGTGGTGCCGCCCACACCCCTCCCACGCTAGTCGGGCCTGCCCGACTTGCGCACCAAGATGATGGATCTCGGGTGTTACCGAGATCCATGGGAGAAGGATGGCGCGCAGCCAAGTGCTGCAACACGGCCCGTGATCGCCTATATCGGTCAAAACACACGTTTTCCGGATTTCTGAATGCTGCTCGTCCCCACGACGCCTCTCGCGGACCAGCCGGGGAGGCGCCCCGGCCTCGTCGGCACCTTCGGCAGGCTCTCGCCGTATCTGTGGCCGCACGGCCGCACCGACCTGCAACGGCGCGTGATTCTCGCCTTCGGGCTGCTGCTCGTTGCCAAGCTTGTCACGGTGGTGGCGCCGTTCACCTTCAAATGGGCGACCGACGCGCTCGTGGCGGTCACCGGCAACGCCAACACGGCGCCGGATGCTGCAAGTGCCGACTGGCTGTGGCGCGCGCCGATCGTGCTCACGGTGTTCTACGGCCTCGCCCGCATCGCCATGGCGGTGCTCACGCAGGTGCGCGACGGGCTGTTCGCCAAGGTTGCGATGCATGCCGTGCGTCAGCTGGCCCTGCGCACCTTCGAGCACATGCATCGCCTCAGCTTGCGCTTTCACCTCGAGCGCAAGACCGGCGGGCTGACGCGCGTGCTCGAGCGCGGCCGCAACGGCATCGAGGAGCTGACGCGGCTGTTCACGCTGCAGCTGATCCCGACGATCGTCGAATTCATCCTCGTGCTCGGCATTCTCGCCTGGGAATTCACGTGGCTCTATTCGGCAGTCGTGCTGGCGATGGTGATCGTCTACCTCGCCTATACCTACAAGGCCACGGAATGGCGGATTTCGATCCGCAAGCGCATGAACGAGTCCGATGTCGACGCCAACACCAAGGCCGTCGACTCGCTGCTCAACTACGAAACGGTAAAGTATTTCGGCGCCGAGGCGCGCGAGACGCAGCGCTACGACCTGTCGATGGAGGGCTACGAGAAGGCGTCGACGCAGACCTACACCTCGCTCGCCGTGCTCAACGCCGGCCAGGCGGTGATCTTCACGGTCGGCATGACGCTGATCATGGCGCTGACGGCGCGCGACATCATGGCCGGGCGCGCTACCATCGGCAGCTTCGTGCTGGTCAACGCCATGCTGATCCAGCTCTACATCCCGCTCAACTTCATGGGCATGCTCTACCGCGAGATCAAGCAGGCGCTGATCGACATCGACGACATGTTCCGCATCCTCGAGCAGAATCCGGAAATCCAGGATCGGCCAGGCGCCACGCCGCTCGAAGTGCGCGAAGGCAACCTGCGCTTCGAGAACGTGCATTTCTCCTACGTGCCGGAACGGGAGATCCTCAAGGGTGTCAGCTTCGAGGTGCCGGCCGGCAAGACGGTCGCCATCGTCGGCCCTTCGGGGGCTGGCAAGTCGACCATCTCGCGCCTGATGTTCCGCTTTTACGGGCCGACCAGCGGGCGCATCCTGATCGACGACCGGGATATCGCCGACGTGACGCAGAAGAGCCTGCGCGGCGCCATCGGCATGGTGCCGCAGGACACTGTGCTGTTCAACGACACGATCGGCTACAACATCCGCTACGGGCGCTGGGATGCGAGCGAGGAGGAGTTGCGCGAGGCGGCGCGGCTCGCGCAGATCGACCGTTTCATCGGCCTCCTGCCGGAAGGCTACGAGACCTCGGTCGGCGAGCGCGGCCTGAAGCTGTCGGGCGGCGAGAAGCAGCGCGTCGCCATCGCGCGCACGATCCTGAAGGGCCCGCCGATCCTTGTGCTCGACGAGGCGACCTCGGCGCTCGACTCGTTCACCGAGAAGGAGATCCAGGACGCCCTCGACCGCGTCAGCAAGGGGCGCACGACGCTCGTGATCGCGCATCGCCTCTCGACCGTGGTCGGCGCCGACGAGATCCTCGTGCTCGACCACGGGGTGATCGTCGAGCGCGGCACGCATGCCGACCTGCTCGCCAGGAGCGGCATCTACGCAGCCTTGTGGAACCGCCAGCGCGAGGCCGATGCGGCGCGCGAGACCCTGAAACGCGCCGAGGAAGCCGAGCGCGCCGAGGACGAGGACAGCGCGCCTCTGCCTGTCCCCGGTTGACCGGGCGAAGCCGCAGTCGGTAGGCAATCGGCAGTCGTCCCTGCTAATGCCCGATTGCCGCCTGCCGAGTGCCGACTGCCGGGCCCACCCCGTTCGCCATTTCCCACACCGGACAAGCCCATGAATGACATACTTGCCTCCATCCGCCGGCTGCTCGTGCCGATCCACAAGGAAGGCTACCCCTTCATCGGCATCGGCATCGTCGCCAGCCTGATCCTCGGCCAGCTCTGGGAAGCGCTCGGCTGGCTCATGGCGGTCATCACGCTGTGGATGTGCTACTTCTTCCGCGACCCCGAGCGCGTGACCCCGGTGCGCGACGGGCTCGTGGTATCGCCCGCCGACGGGCGCATCAGCATGATCGTGACCGTGGTGCCGCCGGCCGAACTCGACCTGCCGCCCGAGCCGATGCAGCGGGTGTCGGTGTTCATGAACGTGTTCGACTGCCACGTGAACCGGAGCCCGGTAACGGGCCGGATCGCGCAGCTCGTGTATACGCCCGGGCTGTTTCTCAACGCCGAACTTGACAAGGCGAGCGAGGACAACGAGCGCAACGGCCTCGTGATCGAGACGCCGACGACCAAGATCGGCGTCGTGCAGATCGCCGGCCTCGTCGCGCGCCGCATCGTCAGCTTCGTCAAGGCCGGCGACGAGCTCGGCGTCGGCGACCGCTTCGGGCTGATCCGCTTCGGCTCGCGCGTCGACGTCTACCTGCCGCTCTCGGCGCAGGTGCTGGTCGGCGTCGGTCAGAGCGCCATCGCCGGCGAGACCGCGCTCGCCGACCTCAAGGGCCACGAGACCCCGCGCCAGTTCCGCCGGGGTTAGGCGCGACGCCTTTTCTTCCCGAAGCAAGCCGGGTGTTCCCGACTTGCGCATTGATGAGCGGATCTCGGGAACACCCGAGATCCGTGCGGGGAGGGCAGGGTGGGGGTGGCGCCGCTTGGTGAGCGAGTGCCGTCAAAGGTGACTGCGGCTACGTAGAGGCGCTGCACGAGCGCTTCGGTTTTTCGGCCTGACCCCAACCCCCAAAACCCTCCCCGCAAGGGAAGGGGAGTAATGCCCCCCTCGCCATCGGGGGTCCGCTCCCTTATCTTCCTGGCCCATGAGCGACATTTTCCCCCCCTTCGCGCCCGACCCCAACGAGCCGCGCCGGCGTCTGTTCAAGCCGGTGCCGTTTCGGATGATCGCCCCGAACCTGATCACCCTGATCGCCCTGTGCCTTGGCCTCACGGCCATCCGCTGGGCCTATGAGGGGCGGCTCGAGCCGGCCGTCTATTTCATCGTCATCGCCGCCGCCCTCGACGGCGTCGACGGCCGCGTGGCGCGCGCCCTGAAAAGCACCTCGCGCTTCGGCGCCGAGCTCGATTCCCTGTCCGACTTCGTCAATTTCGGCGTCGCCCCGGCGCTCGTGCTCTACAGCTTCATCCTGCACGACCTGCGCGCCCTCGGCTGGATCGTGGCGCTTGTCTTCGCCATCGCCGCGGGCCTGCGGCTGGCGCGGTTCAACGTCATGCTCGACGACCCGAACCGGCCCGAATGGAAGAAGAACTTTTTCGTCGGCATGGCGGCGCCGGCGGGCGCCATCGCGGCGCTCCTGCCGATCTACCTGAATTTCCTCGGCGTACCCGTCACCGGCCTCACGGCGGCGTGGCTGTCGCTGTTCTACGTGCTCCTGATCGCCTTCCTGATGGTGTCCACGATTCCGACCTTTTCCGGCAAGACCATGGGCAAGCGCATCCCGCGCGACTGGGTCCTGCCCCTGTTCGTGGTGACGGTGGCGTTCTTCGGGCTGCTGGTCAGCTTTCCGTTCGAGGTGCTGGCCGTGGGCACGATCGTCTATCTGGGCGCCATCCCGATCGGCGCAGCGCGCTATCGCCAGCTCGATCGCGGGGACGTCGGCCGCGCCCCGGCCGAAGAGAAGATCCCCCCGGTGCCCCCCGAGCCGGGCGACGAGCAGCAGCCCAGCCGGCCGCTTCATTAGAGCATGATCGTTTCAGATTGAATCGATCACGCTCTACATCCTTTGAGCCGCATGATCCCGGATCGAGTCCGGGACAAGCCTTTTTCGGCGAAGCGGTGCCCACCCCCGGATCACGTCCGGGGCAGGCTTCGCCGGATCATGCTCCAGGCCCGTGAGCGGCCGCAGGGTTAACCATCGGCCGCCCGCGGCCTGGCACCCGCCGGCACTCCTTAACCGTCCAAGGTGCCGCAGGTTCACAAATCCGGCCCTTTCGCGTAGGTAGGGCCGCCTGCGCAAACGTCGTTGAGCGGAAATGCCGGAGCTCGCGGGGCGGGGACGCCTTCGCGGCCTCGGCCAGGCCCGCGTCACCTTTCGCGCGGGCCTCCGGCTCCGGCGGTTTTCAAGAAGACGGGTCAAGTTCGATGTTGGAAAAGATCGTGGCGGCGGCGGGCGAGACGGCGACCCTGCGCTCGCGTCCCAAGCTCGTGCTCGCCTCCGGCTCGGCGCGGCGGCTCGCGCTGCTGCAACAGACCGGCCTCGAGCCGGACGCCTTGATGCCGGCCGACGTCGACGAGACGCCGGCCCGCTCGGAATCGCCGCGCGAGCTGGCGCGGCGTCTCGCCCGCGGCAAGGCCGAGGTGGCGCGCCGCGCCGTGCGCAACCGCGACGACCTCAAGGACTCCTACATCGTCGCCGCCGACACGGTCGTGACCGCCGGACGGCGCATCCTGCCCAAGGCCGAGGTGATCGAGGAGGCGGCCGCGTGCCTGCGCCTGCTGTCCGGGCGCGCGCATCGGGTCTACACGGCCGTGTGCGTGATCACCCCGAAGGACGCCGTGCGCGAGCGCCTCGTCGAGACGCGCGTGCGCTTCAAGCGCCTGTCGCGCGAGGAGACCGAGAGCTATCTCGCCTCCGGCGAGTGGCGCGGCAAGGCCGGCGGCTACGCCATCCAGGGACTCGCCGGCAGCTTCGTGGTCAAGCTCGTCGGCTCCTATTCGAACGTGGTCGGCCTGCCCGTCTACGAGACCGTGGCGCTCCTCGACGGCGCCGGCTTCCCGGTGCGGCTCGGCTGGCTCAACGCCGCCTGAGGCGCGAGGGGGGGGACGGGCACGCCCGTACGGGCGCAGCCTGGTCGACACGATCGAGTGACAGGGATGGCGAAGAGCGACGACAAGCAGCCGGACAAGCTCGGCTCGTGTCCGATCTGCGGCAAGCCGGCCGCGCAGAGATACCGGCCGTTCTGCTCGCCGCGCTGCGCCGACGCCGACCTGCAGCGCTGGTTCACCGGTCGCTACGCGATCCCCGCGGTCGAGGACGAGGACGCCCCCGACGAGCCGCCCGAAGACGCTGGACAGCCCCGCCGCGGCTGACTATAAGCGCCGCTCCACGCATGATCCGGCGAAGCCTGCCCCGGGACGCGATCCGGGGGTGGACACCGCTTCGGCGAAAAAGATCATGCGCGGCATGCCCAGGTAGCTCAGTTGGTAGAGCACGTGACTGAAAATCACGGTGTCGGTGGTTCGATTCCGCCCCTGGGCACCATCACATTTCGCTGGCGTTGATTTTTCCTTCCCTTTTTGCCGCGAGAGTTCCCTTTCACGTCGACGACGCTCAGGCGATTCATCGGCGCGAGCAGCGACGCGGCCCGGGCGCTTCACCGCTAATGCAATGCGGCGCCGCCCAGGGCCCTCGCGATCAGCGCCAGGCGATCGTCGATCGAGGCGATCCGCTTCCTGAGGTCTTCGACCAGATGTTTCGTGCCCTGGTCGAGCGCGCCGACGGGCGTGCCGCAGCTCGAGCATTGGACGAGGCTCAGCTTGTAAGTTTGCCTGAGCGGCACGAACGAGACCACTTCGAAACTGTGGCTGCCGCATGTGGCGCAGGTTGAGGCTGGCATATCGGGACTCTGCATGAGCGGTGCCGCAAACCTGTCGCCTGGATGAGCCGCGCGCTGTGCGCCACGACACAGGAAGCCACCCCGTTCGGCGGCTCGTCCTTGCGGGCGGGGCACCGGTGTGGATAACGGCCGACTCTCGCGCATCATGCTCCGGCTCAGCGCCCGAGCGTGTAAAACTCGTCGTTCGGGCGCAGGCTGGTGAAATTGGCGAGGCGGTTGGACATGCCGAAGAAGGCAGCGATGGCGGCGATGTCCCAGATGTCGTCGTCGTCAAGGCCGTGGCCGCGCAGCGCGGCGCTGTCGGCCTCGTCGACCGCCTCGGCGTGCCGCGCCACCTTCATGGCGAAGTCGAGCATGGCGCGCTGGCGCGGCGTGATGTCGGCCTTGCGGTAGTTGCTCGCGACCTGATCGGCGATCAGCGGATTCTTCGCACGGATGCGCAGGATGGCGCCGTGGGCGACGACGCAATACTGGCACTGGTTGGCCGCGGAGGTCGCCACCACGATCATCTCGCGCTCGGCCTTGGTGAGCCCGCCCTCCTTGTCCATCAGGGCGTCGTGGTAGGCCATGAAGGCGCGGAACTCGTCCGGCCGGTAGGCGAGCATCAGGAAGACGTTCGGGATGAAGCCCGACTTCTCCTGCACCTTCAGGATGCGGGCGCGGATGTCTTCCGGCAGCGTGTCGAGCGCGGGCACGGGGTAGCGGCTGACCGGCGGCGCAGCGGCGGCACCGCGTTCCGCCGAGACGAATGACGGCGGCTTGCGCGTCGCATCCGTGGTTCCTTCGCGATCGTCGCGCCTGCTCCTTCGCGAGCTCACTTCGTTCGGCATCGCCGTGCACTCCAAAATCTCAGGGCACCGGCTGGCTGCGCTCGATGGCCGCGCCGCGCAGATACACGGCCGCGATGCGGCGCGTGTTGGTGATGTCGTCGAGCGGGTTGGCGTCGAGCACGAGGAAATCGGCGCTCTTGCCGGCCTCGAGCGTGCCGGCGTCGGCCATGCGCAGGAATTCGGCCGAGTTGCGGGTCGCGGCGACGATGACCTGCATGGGCGTCATGCCGGCGGCGACCATGTCGGCCAATTCGTCGTGCGGCGCCCAGGCCCGGTTGCCGTCGGTTCCGAGGACGACGCGCACGCCCGCCGCGTTGAGCCTGGCGAGATTGCGCGCCTGTATGGCATGGAACTTCTGCGCCTCCGGGCTGTCGACATTCTCCGCCTCGAGCTTCGCCAGCTCCGCGGCCGGCAGGCCGGCGCGCAGCCAGCCGAGATCCGTCCTGACGCCGCGCTCCGGCAGGTTTGGCGTGAGCACAAGGTCAGGCCGCTGCCGGACCATGGCCACGAACTCGTCGTCGATGTCGCGGTCGCGGACGCCGTGCGCGAAGGCGTCGATGCCGGCGCGGAGCAGCCCCTTGGCGTCCTCGAGCTCGAAGATATGCGCGGTGACGCGCAAGGCCCGCTTATGCGCCTCGTCGATGATCGCCGCGTAAACCTCCGGCGTCAGCTTGTTGTATTTGCCGGCCCGGCTGTCGACCCAGATCTTGACGATGTCGACCCTCTGGCCGGCGAGCTGTTCGACCGCCTTACGCCCTTCCGCCGGCGTCGTGATCCAGAACGGCACCGTGATGCGGCCCGGCTCGGGCATGGTGATGCCGCGCCCGGCGCTGAAGAAGCGCGCCGCTCCAGCCATCGGCTCGCCGCGCAGATCGAGCAGCGCGATGTTGTCGGTGCCGAGGCTCAGGACGGCGCCGATGCCGAACCAGGCGCGCTGCTTCAGGTCGCGCGTGAGCATCTCGCGCGTCGGGCTGAGATGGACATGCGTGTCAATCAGCGCCGGCATCACGGTCTTGCCGGCGAGGCTTACACGCACAGCGTTGGCAGGAACCTGGACGTCGGCAGCGCGTCCGGCGCGCACGATTGCGGTGCCGTCGACGACGAGCGTCGCGTTCTCGATCGGGGCGCTGCCGTCGCCGACGATGAGACGCGCGCCTTCGAACGCGGTGACGCCTGTCTGCGCCTGCGCCTGGGCCAGCAGCAGGCCGAAAACGAACAGGGCAGCCGCGGCGGCGTTCACTCGGCGCATCGGACCCCTCCCGGTCAAACCCGACGCCGCACGGTAGCTTTGCCCGAACGTGAAAGGGAAGGGGAGGACGGGACACGAATGCGGGAGCAACGGCGCCGCGCCTGCTCTGGCGCACAAAAAGAAAAGCGGGCGTCACGATGTGACGCCCGCCGCTTGTTGGGGCGGCCGTGGGCGGCCGCCGGACGCGCCGGATCAGCGGAGGTCGAAACGGTCGAGATTCATCACCTTGACCCAGGCGGCGACGAAATCCTTCACGAATTTCTCCTTGGCATCGTTGCTGCCATAGACTTCCGCGAGCGCGCGCAGCTGCGAATGCGAGCCGAAGATCAGGTCGGCCCGCGTGCCGGTCCACTTGACGTCGCCGGACTTGCGGTCGCGGCCTTCGAACACGCCCTCGGAGCCCGGAACACCCTTCCACTTGGTGTTCATGTCGAGCAGGTTCACGAAGTAGTCGTTGGTCAGCGTCTCGGGCCGCCTGGTGAGCACGCCGTGCTCGGGCCAGCCGACATTGAGCACGCGCAGGCCGCCGACGAGCACCGTCATTTCCGGCGCCGACAGGGTGAGCAGCTGCGCCCGGTCGACCATGTGCTCTTCCTGCGACATGATCAGCCGCGGGCCGATCCAGTTGCGGAAGCCGTCCGCCTTCGGCTCGAGATGGGCGAAGGACTCCACCTCCGTCTGCTCCTGCGAGGCGTCCATGCGGCCCGGCGCGAACGGCACCTTCACGTCGTGGCCCGCGGCCTTGGCGGCCTTCTCGACGGCGGCGCTGCCGCCGAGCACGATCAGGTCGGCGAGCGAGACCTTCTTGCCGCCGGACGCGGACGCGTTGAACTCCTTCTGGATCGCTTCGAGCTTCTGCAGCACCTTGGCCAGTTCGGGCGGATTGTTCACTGCCCAATCCTTCTGCGGCGCGAGGCGGATGCGCGCGCCGTTGGCGCCGCCGCGCTTGTCCGAGCCGCGGTAGGTCGACGCCGAGGCCCAGGCCGCGGAGGCCAGTTGCGACACCGACAGCCCGGTGGCGAGGATCTTCGCCTTCAGGTCGGCAATGTCCTTGTCGTCGATCAGTTTGTGATCGACCGCCGGAATCGGGTCCTGCCAGATCAGCGGCTCCTTGGGCACGAGCTTGCCGCGATAGAGCTGGATCGGGCCCATGTCGCGGTGGGTGAGCTTGTACCACGCCTTGGCGAAGGCCTCGGCGAACTCCTGCGGGTTCTTCTGGAAGCGGCGGGAGATCTTCTCGTAGACCGGGTCCACGCGCAGCGCGAGGTCGGTCGTCAGCATCATCGGCGCGTGCTTCTTCTTCCCATCGTGCGCATCCGGCACCGTGTCGGCGCCGGCGCCGCCCTTCGGCTTCCACTGATGCGCACCGGCGGGGCTTTTCGTCAGCTCCCATTCGTAGCCGAACAGCGTGTTGAAGAAGCTGTTGTCCCACTTGGTGGGCGTCGCCGTCCACGCGCCTTCCAGGCCGCTGGTGATGGTGTGGCCGGCCATGCCGGACTCGAAGGTGCTCGCCCAGCCGAGGCCCTGGTGCTCGAGGTCGGCGCCTTCCGGCTCGACGCCGACATGGTTCGCCGGGCCGGCGCCATGCGCCTTGCCGAAGGTGTGGCCGCCGGCGATGAGAGCGACGGTCTCCTCGTCGTTCATGGCCATGCGGGCGAAGGTTTCGCGGATGTCCCGCGCCGCGGCCGCCGGATCCGGCTTGCCGTTCGGGCCTTCCGGATTGACGTAGATCAGGCCCATCTGCACGGCGCCGAAGGGCGCCGCGAGCTCACGCTCGCCGCTGTAGCGCGTGTCGGCGAGCCACGCCTCTTCCGTGCCCCAGTTCACGTGTTCCTCGGGCTCCCATACGTCGGCGCGTCCGCCGCCGAAGCCGTAGGTCTTGAAGCCCATCGACTCGAGCGCGACGTTGCCGGTCAGGATCATCAGGTCGGCCCAGGAGATCTTGCGGCCGTATTTCTGCTTGATCGGCCAGAGCAGCCGACGCGCCTTGTCGAGGTTGCCGTTGTCCGGCCACGAGTTGAGCGGCGCGAAGCGCTGCTGGCCCCGTCCGCCGCCGCCGCGGCCGTCGCCGACGCGGTAGGTGCCCGCGCTGTGCCACGCCATGCGGATGAAGAACGGGCCGTAATGGCCATAGTCGGCCGGCCACCAGTCCTGCGAATCCGTCATCAGGGCGTGCAGGTCCTTGATCACCGCATCGAGGTCGAGGCTCTCGAACTCCTTCACGTAATCGAAGTCCTTGCCCATGGGGTCGGACGCGGGCTGGTTCTGGTGCAGCGCGTTGATGTTGAGCTGGTTCGGCCACCAGTCGCGATTCGTCCTGCCCCGGGAGTGCGGCACCGGGCACTTGCCCATGCTCTCTTCAGTTTTTGCGTCCATGGTCTTGCCTCCAATCGCGTGCTTTGCCGTCCGTATACAAGGATCACTATTGCCCGCAAGCGATCCTGAAAAACCGTCCGGATCAACGCCTTAGATGCGCCAAACGGCGTTCCGGGGCGCATGGATCGAGGCTCGTCTGCGGGATCTCGGCCGAGCTTTTTGCCCGCCGGCATCCCTGCTTACACACGACGCTCAAGGCTCGTCCAGCGGCTTCACCCGCGAGAACTGTCGCAGCAAGGCGAGGTCGTAGGCGATCTTCAGGCCGCCGGCGATCACGAGGGGCCAGCCGAAGGTCGTCAGCGCCAGCAGCCATCCCGAGATCAGCGGCGGAACGGCGCTGGCGAGGCTGCGCGGCACCGCCGTCATGCTGGCGGCGGCCGGCCGCTCGGGCGGCGTCACGACGGCCATGACGTAGGAGGTGCGCGTCGGCACGTCCATCTGCGACAGCAGGCTGCGGCAGATCAACAGGACCACCGCGAGCCAGACATTTGGCGCAAAGGCGGCGAGCACGAGAAACACGTTGGCCGGCAGGTGCGTGAACACCATCGTGTTGACGAGCCCGAAGCGCCCGGCGAGCGGCACCGCCGCGAAATACGAGAAGGCGGAGCAGAGCCCGGTGATGAAGAAGATG
>DATBIR010000001.1:0-3336 GCA_036556825.1 Beijerinckiaceae bacterium | reverse complement strand
CCGTCGGCCAAGGCCGCCCGTCGCATCGGAGAGGAGGCACTTGAGTCCCCGGCTTGGCACGCGATGTCCGTGGAAGCGGTCGTGGCGAGCCTCGCAAGCGACGTCAAGCAGGGCTTGAGCAGCAGCGAGGCGCGCCGGCGTCTCGACGAACACGGCCCCAACAAAGGCTTCGAGCGCCCTCCCACGAGCACACTCGCATTGGTCGGGCGCCAGTTCACCAGCCTGCCCGTCGGTCTCCTGCTCGGAGCCTCGGTCGTGTCGCTCTCGACCGGGGGCGCGATCGATGCGGTTGTCACGCTCGCCGTCGTGGGCATCAATGCTGCGATCGGCTACGGCACCGAGAGCGGGTCTGAGCGCATCATCCGCGGCATGACCCGGCGCCAGGCGCTTGCCGTTCCCGTCCTGCGCGACGGCGCCGAGCTGTTCATCGACCAGGAAGACATCGTCCCCGGCGACGTGCTGATCCTGCGCCCCGCCACCGTGGTGGCGGCCGACGCCCGCCTCATCGAGAGCGACGGGCTCTTCACCAACGAGGCTTTGCTCACCGGCGAGAGCGAGCCCGCCGAGAAGGGCCCGACGAGGCCGTGCCTCGCGAGCGAGGTCCTGAGCCAGCGGCGCAACATGGTCTATCAGGGATCTTTCGTCGTCAGCGGCAGCGCGTGCGCCGTCGTGACAGCCACCGGATTCGGGACCGAGACGGGCCGCATCGAGACCGCAGCCCGGGACGTGTCGACACCGCGCACGCCGCTCGAGCGCGACCTCGACGACCTCGGCGGACAGCTCGCGGTCCTCTCGCTCGTCGCCTGCGGCGCCTTCTTCGCGGCGGGCTATCTGCGCGGGCGCACCTGGCTCAGCATGATGAAGAGCGCGCTGGCGCTGGCGGTCGCCGCCGTCCCGGAGGGCCTGCCGGCGACGGCCACGACGACGCTCGCTTTGGGGCTGCGCGAGCTGCGGCGCAAAGGCGTCATCGTGCGGCGGCTGGAGGCGGTGGAGGGTCTCGGCTCCCTGCAGGTGATCTGCTTCGACAAGACGGGCACGCTCACCGAGAACCGGATGCAGCTCGACCGGCTGCATCTTCCCGGCCCCGACGGCGGCGTCGCGCTTTCCTGGCCGAGAGAGATCGACGGCGCCCACTCCTCGCTGCGGCGCCTGTTCGAGATCGCGGCTCTGTGCAGCGAGGTCAAGCTCAGCGACAACGGCCAAGGCGTGGAGCTGACCGGCTCGGCGACGGAGACGGCGCTCGTCGAGGGCGCAATCGCATTTGGCGTGAGCCCAGCGAGCCTGCATGGCGAGTGGCCGCGCACGCGGCTGCAATACCGCAGCGAGCAAAAGAGATTCATGGCCTCCTATCACAAGGACCGCGCGAATGGCAGCGGCCTCGTCGCCATCAAGGGCGACCCGCACCAGGTGCTCGCCCGCTGCCGCCGCGTCATGGCGGCCGACGGCACGCTTTCCGCGCTCACCCGCGGTCTGCGCCGCGAGCTCGCAGGCTACAGCAACGACCTCGCGGGCCGCGGGCTTCGCGTGCTCGGCTTCGCCTACGCCGAAGGCGCACCAACATCGCTCACCGATGAGCGTCTCGTCTGGGTGGGTGCTGCAGGCCTCAAGGACCCGATCGTCAACGGAGCAAAGCACCTGGTGGAGCGCCTACATCGCGCGGGTGTTCGCCCGGTGATGATCACCGGAGACCAGGCGGCAACCGCCGAGGCGGTCGCCAAGGAGATTGGGCTCAGCGGCAGCGAGAGCCTGCATGTCCTCGACTCGACCGCGCTCGATAAGCTCTCTCCGGAGCTGTTGTCGGCGATCGCCAGGCGCGCGCACGTGTTCGCGCGCGTTCCGCCGACGAAGAAGCTGCTCATCGTGCGTGCCCTGCAGAGCGAGCGGCTCACGGTCGGCATGATCGGCGACGGCTTCAACGATGCGCCGGCGCTGAAAGCCGCCGATATCGCCATTGCCGTCGGCACCGAAAGCGCCACCGCCGCTCGCGACGTCGCCGACGTGATCATCGCGGAGAAGGGCCTCGCCGTCGTCGCCGACGGCATCGAGCAGGGACGCACCATCCTCTCCAACATCCGCAAGTCCGTCCATTACCTCATGTCGACGAACTTGAGCGAGATCCTGGTCCTCCTGGCGGAGGCGCTGCGCCAGAACGACGTGCTCGAGTCGCCGATGGAGCTGTTGTGGATCAACCTTGTCACCGACGTCCTGCCGAGTCTCGGCCTAGCGCTGGAGCCGTCCGAGCGGTTCGTGATGTCGGTGCCGCCGCGCAGCGCGGATGAGCCCCTGCTGACGGCGAGGGATTTGCGCCATTCGGCCACTGAGGCCGCAGTCATCGCCGCCGCCGCACTTGGCGCGCACGGCTATGGGCTTGCGCGCTATGGGGCGGGCCCGCAAACGCGCACGGTAACGTTCTTGAGCCTGGTGGCCACGCAACTCCTTCACGCATTGGCCTGCCGCCACGACCGTTTCCAGCCTCTGGGCGGAAGGTCGCTGTTCGGCAATGCACCGCTCAATGCGGCTATCCTCGGCTCGGCGGGCCTGCAGGCCCTGCCGTTCCTCGTGCCGCCCTTGCGCCGGTTGCTCGGGATCTCCCCGCCGCAGCCCATGGACTTGGGCGTTGCCGCACTTGCGGGCTTGGCGGCGTTTGCCGCCAATGAATCCCTGCTGGCCTACCGGACTTCGGGGCGGATTAACATCAGCCCTATAAGACCAGCTGGAATCGAGATCACATCGGCATCCAAGCAACCGCGCCCATTCGCACCCGACACGGGACGCCCACATGCGTAACTTCATCCTGACATCCACCTCGGTGACCGATGGGCACCCCGACAAGCTATGCGACCGCATCAGCGACGCCATCGTCGATGCCTACCTGACACTCGACCCGGGCGCGCTGGTGCAGGCCGAATGCGCGATCGCATCGGGAATCGTCTTTCTGGCGGCCCATACGCAGACATCGGCGCACGTGGATCTGCCCGCCGTGGCCCGCGAGCTCGTGGAGGAGACGGGCTACAACGACCCCGATTTCAATCCCGCGAACCTCACCGTGCTCTCGAACGCCACGCCGACGATTCCCACGCGCCAAGCCGGCAACGGCCAGTTGCACGACAGCGTCAACGCTACCGTGTTTGGCTATGCCTGCCGCCATACCGAGGAGATGCTGCCGCTTTCCATCGTGCTTGCACATCGCTTAGCGCGGCGCTTGCGCGACTGCCGCCTCAAAGGCGAGCTGCCGATCCTGCATCCGGACGGCCAGGCTCAGGTCGGCGTGCGCTATCATGAGCGCATGCCGGCATCGATCGAGGGCATCACGCTGTTCACCGCGCTCGGCCCCGA